>JAJZRP010000005.1 GCA_021802655.1 Pseudomonadota bacterium | reverse complement strand
GTGTCTCATGTCATCCTCCTAAAAAAGACCGATTATCATTGATAGCCTGCCGGAAGGGCATTGTCAAGCTTACGGTTCAACTGCCCGCTTTTTACATACTTATTTCGCATAATGTATATTATGTTAATACGAACACCAATGGCGTCTATGTCCACTATGTAAAGAATGAATTTGTAATTGTGGCCTGAAGCTAATGCCGCCAGAATATGCACACCTTGTCCATACTGTGCATGGAAGCTTGATTTGGCACTTGAACTTGTAAAGATCCGTTTTGATGATTCGCGCTATTCATGGACTGTTGTCGATGATGACGGCACACCAATCGACTGCATTCGTGACTGGATTGTGCATCTTGAGCAGATTAATCAATCACCGAACACCGTCCAAGCCTACGCTAGGCATGTCGCCCGACTAGGATCATATTTGCTGGCGTGCAGGAAAGACCTGTCCGACATTTCTGTGACGGACTATGACCGTTTCCTACAATGGCTCCCGTACCACCTTGAGGGAAACGCCCCCTCAGGCACTAACTTAGCCTACCTGACTTCTTCCGTGGCCCCTATATCCCCGCTGAGTCCAACCCTGAGAAATCAGATCCATTTGTCTGTGAAGTCCTTCTACCGATACCTAACTGGTAGAACACCGACCTTTGCGAATGTTACCGAATCAAACCGCTATCAGGGAACGCACAGCTATAAGCCATTCCTAGAGCATATCAACCAGCGAAGGAATACCCGCCAAAAAGACCCATATCTGAGAGGTGATTTGGGGCTGATCCAGAAAAGGGTTACTCTGAAGAGAATGTCTCCGGAGATTGTCTTGGATCTAATTCTGGCCTGCCACCTGATTCGGGATGCCTTTCTCCTGACCCTTCTGTACAACACTGGCATGAGGATAGGAGAGGCATTGGGCCTCCGCCATACCGATATCGATTTGGCTGAAAAAATTATTTGGGTCATACCCCGCGCTGACAACGAAAACGGTGCCCGCGCCAAATCTGGTCGCGCCCGAGCAATACCAGTAATGCCTTATCTGCTGGAAATGTACGAAGACTACCTGACCAGCGAGGAGTACGTGGCGGCTTTTGAATCTGGCACAGAGTACGTCTTCTGTAACGTACAACGTGGCCGCGTCGGCCGCGCTTTATCGAAAAGCTATGCCGAAAACCTTAAAACCTACCTCATTAAACGAACTGGGTGCGTATTCACCTGGCACAACTTCCGGCACACGCATGCCAGCGAAGCGATTGCAGATGGACATGGGCTCTTGGCTGTGGCCGATCGTCTAGGTCATGCAAGCCCACAAACAACACTTGATTTCTATAAACACCTGTTCAGCTCAGAAATACGTAAGCTGCACCTTACTGGCCCGGATAATCTTGAAAAGCGGCTCAGGGAGTTCAGAGACAGTGGCGTACACCTTTCTGAAAGGGAAATAAAATGGATTTAGGGTTGGCTCACAGCACCAACAGTGATGCAGACTTGTATGCCAGCCAACTGAAAAAGGCTATATCGGATATATCGCCTCTATTATTGTCTCATGATATCTGGGATAAAGACTTCATACGATCCATTCCGCAGATGGTCAATGATTATATTGGAGCTCGCACCCCAATAATTTTTGAAGATATTCCACCGCCTTTGTCTTTGGAGCTTAAGCTATACTGGGCTCGCCTGCTCGCTGATCCTCGTATGAATTCCATGAGTAATGTGGAACGCCGACGCTTACCTATGGAATGGTTCAGGGTTGAGTGGCAAACCATACTTAAAATATTCAGTGTATCCTGCTTGGCCGATATTCCTCATCCGGAGTTTCCTATCGGTGGTCACACGGCCTCGAACAGAACACGAAAAGAGCATAACCAGCAGTTCGTAACCGCATATTCTGGTTTTTCGGTGAACACTTCCCGAGCGAATATAAAAATAGACTATGTTCGGTCAGGGAAAATTACAGAAAAAGAATATTTGCCTGGGAGAATAACCATTGTGGGAGATTTTCACAAAAAAATTCTAATCCAGAAAGAACAGTTCAAAATATTTCACCAGAGAAACATTATTTTTCTAAATAATCTTTATTCTGAGCGCGATGTCAGATTTAGAGATGACCAAAGACAACGTGACCTATATGTGAACTTTTATTTATTTCCCGAATGGTTAAGGCCTGCCATCAAAGAGCACATCATTAACAAAATTGAACATGACGAATTGGCGCCCAAAACGCTACCGGGTTACGTTGGAAGGATGATTCACTTTCGCAATTTCATGCATGAAAAGTTTTCCTGCCCCTCCCCTTCGCTTATTACCGACACATTAATAGAGGATGAGTTTGTCGCTTGGGGAAATAAAAAGGGGCTCGCAGGGAAGAACTGGTTCACAGACTGCCTTGCAGTACTGTCTACTGCATCACGAAAATGGCCCGACAAGTGGCCTTCTCTTTCAGTATCTAATAGGGCCATAAAGAAGATTAAAAAGACCCATTACAAGGAAGGGCTTGGAAGAATCGGCTATGTTCAGGAAGGGGCAAATAGATCCTATTCACAAAGGGTAGTCGATGACATACGCGTGGCTGTAGAAGATGCCCCTCTCCCTGTCCCAAGAATTTTCGCACTTATTCTTGGGACAGGGATGCGTGCCGAAGATGGCCACGCCGTGCTTTTTGATTGCCTTGAACAAGACCCGAACGACAATGAGTTTATGCTACTTACTTTCTGGCAGAATAAGGTTAGAAAGTGGAACATTAAGCCGCTGCACAAGAAAGATTCTGCGCACGCTGATCTTATTGAAATCGTTGAGGCACAGCGAACGGATGTGGTCAAGAAATACGGAAAGGCCACTAAGTACCTTTTTCCGGTATTCAACGGTACTCACGAGAGCTTTATTGCTCCTAGCTACACTGCGAATGAAATCAAGCGCCAGTGCGTTAAGCATAATATACTGACAGATAACGGAGCCCCCCTAGCCTTTTCCTGGCACCCTCTCCGGCATACAAAAGGCACGTCTCTCGCGATGGCTGGCCACGACGTCCTATCCATCATGATGGAGCTGGGTCATGCTAGCCCTGATATGGCAACTGTGTACATCAATAACAGGCTTGAGCTGAAGAAAAAGGCGCTATTGGAAAACGGTGGCGGCCGTTTCTATACCATTGAAGGCAGGGTTGATGATCGTGTGTCAGAGTTGCTGGTTCGAAAGGAACAGATTAGTGCCACGCGCGTGTGCGGCGGCGCCTGTACTATGCCCGCCCAGATAGGTGACTGGTGCGAACACGCCAATGCCTGCTACACGTGCAAGCACTATCGTGCCGACGCCAAGGATATCGAGTTCTTCAAAGCCGAGCGCGGGTCAATTATCAACCTGATTGAAGTCCAACAGGAAGAGACCCTCGCCCTTGAAGAACTTGGCCGGGCAAGAATGTCAGAGATCACCAAACGACGACTTGCCAAGAACAAAGAGGTTTACAAAAGACTCAGTGCAATTGTTACGGCTATTGAGTCCGATGGCCAATATCAAGGTGGCGAGCAGCAGCTCAAGAAAATATCACTGGAGACAGAGCAATGAGCACCGACAATCTCGATGGAGTTCGTCACGCCAGGGAGCAACGCAGTCTGAAGAAGCGCCGGGCTGTTGAAGATGCAATCGAGCTGCTTAAGCAGCGCAACGAAACAATTACCTTCAAAGCGATCGCTACCCTCGCAAATGTAAGCCGCCAGTACCTCTACAACAACTTCAAGGATGCCATTTCCAGCTTCCGTGAGGGAGACCGATCGACAGCTATCGAGATCGATGGGGTGACAGTTCCATCTCGAACTTCAGAGGAAGCTCGTCATATTGAGGCATTGCTTCGGAACAAGATTGGACGGCTAAAGATGGAGTTGGGGGAAGTCCGCCAAGAGAACGCAAGGCTAAAGATAGCTCTTGAAAGGGAGCGGGGAAAAGCAGAGCATTTTCGACAGAACTGGATTAATGCAAGTTCAAATTAATGCGCTCTGTTCCTTAAGTTATTACTAGGATGCATAATTGTTAAATTTCATCTGCGAAAAAAGAATTTCGCATCACTTTTTCCTAACGTAGCGTGCATGTGAATCAATGTATTGGCATAATAAATTGCCGCACGCTGGCATTAGCTTATTCTGGGAGATGTTATGAATAAAAATGACCTTGGTAATGCATTAAAAAACTTGGCTGATGACACTTGGCGCTCCGAGCAGAAACCTCTTCTTCTAAGCGACCTTCCTGCGCAGTTGAAGCGCAAGTTTGAAAATGAAGACTATAAAAGCATTCTGGGAACGGAGTCCCTGAAGTCTTTTGTAAAAAACAGCGGCACGGATTTTGGCTATCAGTTGGTTGAGCATCCAACACAGCGTGCAAAATTAGGTATAGTGCCCGGAAACGTAGAGTATAGTTTTCCTGTGGAACCAACAAAAGACGAGAATATAGCCACCGATGGAAGAGCTACCAAGGGTATTGTAAACGGTGTAGCCTTAATGCGGTTACTCTCAAAATTGCCAGATTCCGACTTAGAGAAGATTACGATTCCCGTTTCAGTATTGGTTAAACTTTTCAGGTGACATGAAGGTCTTCGTTGGGTTAATTTCAACTAACCAGGAATTATGTGAAGAATATAGGCGGCGGCAGGCTAACATCATGCCAAAATCACAGCTTCCCGGTCGGTTTAAAGGTGATGACTTCAGCGTCGGAATCTTTAATCCTTCAGGTGATCATCGAAATGCATTAGAATATCTCGAATATGCCACCAGAAATATGGATGCTGTGATCCTTTTGGTGGATTCCTCGCTGGAGAACATGATAGCCGAAGTCAGGAACTCGTTCTTTACAGTGATACTCGAGGTGCCTCACAAGATTGAAAATCTCCAAAACTTCCTAAGGCAGAAACTTTCCAAACCACTCCGGAACTTTTCATTTCTGATTGAGGAAATGCAGGATTCGGATACAGAACAGGTCGTTATTCTTCCACTTCGTAACTTTGTTGGGAATGATCTGCAGACATTAGCACGAATATGTCGTGACGATGCAAGTAAATCGACATTCTCAGGCAATGTGACCGATCAGATCGCTCTACTTAAGAATAGAAAGCAGCCGCGTCGGAAATCTGATCGTCCCACGATATACATCATCGACGATGATAAGAAATATTTTTCCTATGGAAAGGAACGACATGCCAGATTAGGTACCGGAGCACCGCATGTTATTGCCTGTGTGATCAGCGGCAACTTTAGGTTTGGAAGGCGGATTGACTCCTGGAGGCATTACAATGTTTCATGCGGCAGTGGCGACACAACGCATATAAGCGGTTCGTTCTTGGACTGCCATAATTCCCAGCATGAGGTAAAATCCAGCTCTCACCTAAACATGTTCAGCAATGATTTTTTTTAATGAAAAAGCGGAAACCAGCTTTCGCTAGTTTCCGCCATTATTCGGTATCTATCGCATAACTCCCTACCGCTGCGGCAATAGAGAGGCGTGCAACGCTGAAACTAAGTGTTCTGGCGCAAACCTAACTATCGGATCCGCACATGCCAGCACAGTGTCCAAAATATTGGATTCACCACGCCGGGCCGTCTGGTACGTAGATAGTGATCTGAGAATAGCATGGAAACAATAGCCATGCAACATGCTGGCTCGCGGTTTCAGCTTTTTCCGGCGACACAAGAGGTCATTTAATTTAGCAGCACCGACACCACGTTCCATCATCTCCAGCCAAGTCATAGATTCTTCCCGATCTCTAAGCGCATCCAACAATCCATCCAGCTCTCAACACATTGCTATGAACCGGAAATTAATATTCTGGTATGAGACACATGTTCAAATGCTGGAAGAAGGCATATTCTAAGTAACTAGGCTTATTGGTAGCAAGTTGGATTGAAGAAATATTCCCATGACGGTAAAGTACGATCAAAAGAGATTATGGAGGGGGCATGATCAGTCGTGGTTCAGAATGGCACCGATGGGATCCCCATATTCATGCACCCGGAACCATCCTCAACGATCAGTTCGGTACTAACGATCCATGGAGCGCATATCTAACGACGCTTGAAACTCTAACGCCAAAAATTGAGGCGATCGCCGTCACCGACTACTACGTCACCGACACTTACGAGGAATTTCTCAAACACAAGATGGCCGGACGATTGCCGGGGGTGCAACTTATCTTCCCTAATATAGAACTGCGCCTCGACGTAGCGGCGAAAACGGGCTTCGTGAACATCCATCTACTAGTTAGCCCCGAGGATCCTGAGCACCTTACGGAGGTAAAGCGTATCCTCAAGCGCTTGCAATTTCATGCCTATAAGGATCGCTTCGACTGTACGCGCGAGGAACTGATCAAGCTCGGCAAGTGTGCCGACTCAACGATCAGCGATGATGGCGCTGCTCTTCGACACGGTGCGACACAATTTAAGGTCAATTTCGACCAGCTACGTAACGTCTTTCAAGAAAGCGAATGGGCGACAAAGAACATCCTGATCGCCGTAGCTGGCGGTACCGGCGACGGTACGTCCGGTCTTCGGCAAGCCGCAGACGCAACCGTGCGTCAAGAAATCGAGAAGTTCGCCCATATCATTTTCTCAAGCAACCCTGCTCAACGAGAATTTTGGCTTGGTCAGCGTGACATAAGCGAAGAAAAGTTGAGGGAACGATATGACGGCTGTAAACCATGTCTTCATGGCAGCGACTCTCATGAGCAGAAATCCGTAGGCCAACCCAATGATAATCGTTTCTCCTGGGTCAAAGGTGCGCTGGAATTCGATACACTCCGTCAGGCATGTATCGATCCCGAGGGACGAACTTATGTCGGGGAACAGCCGCCTCGATCTGCGATACCTTCACAGGTCATCTCGCACGTTAGGATTGATAACGCTGATTGGGCTAACACACCAGACATCCCCCTCAACCCCGGTCTTGTAGCGATCATTGGGGCACGAGGCTCAGGAAAAACCGCTTTGGCCGACGTGATTGCTGCAGGCTGCGATGCAATTTCACCTTCTGGATGGGATATGGACGAAAACAGCAGCCCATCTTTCTTGGCGCGTGCCCGAAGTCTAATTGGAGATGCAACCACGACACTCACTTGGGGCAACGGCACGACTGTCAATCGCTCTCTAGACGGCAGCGATGCCAATGGCCATATGTCATTTCCGCGCGCCCGCTATCTTTCCCAACAGTTCGTCGAAGAGCTTTGCTCTGCCAAGGGCATCTCAGACGGTCTCGTAAACGAGATCGAACGCGTAATTTTTGAATCACACTCCCAAGACGATCGCGAATGGGTAATCGATTTCACAGAATTGCGATCCCAGCAAACTACACGTTTTCAGCAGGCGCGTGCGCGTGAAGTCGATGCGATCTCCGATATTTCCGAGCGCATCGCTACTGAATTCGAGAAAGAGAGCCTCGTCACCACACTGACGGCACAGGTCACTCAGAAGAAGCAGCAGATCGCCGATTACAACACTGACCGCGCTAAGCTCGTCGTCAAGGGAACCGAAGCACAAATGACGCGTTACACCCAACTCAGTGAGGCTGCACAAAAACTTCGAAGCAAGATTCAGACCTTGGGAAACCAGCGCCGTACTTTCGTAGCCCTGCAAGATGAAGTTCGGAGCATGCGTACTACTGGTGCACTTGAGATGCTCCGCCAAGTCCAGGCGCGACACGGCAACAGTGGCTTGGGCGCTCAGCAATGGGATGAATTCCTGATGGTATATAAAGGCGATGTCGATAAAAGCCTTACTGCTTATATCGCATGGGCGGATCAGGAGATCGCCAAGCTCAACGGCATCCCTCCACCACTAGGAGATCCGAACGCCTCACTGATCGCAGACCATGCCGATCTTGAAACTTTTCCACTTGCGCCGATTGCCGCTGAAATGACGCGTCTCGAAGCGCTGTTTAGCGCCGACAAACTGGTCCGAGATCAATACACTGCACTGACCTCCAGAATTTCACAGGAAAATTCCGCCCTTCAAACCCTGGAAGCCCGGCTCATCGATGCACAAGGCGCCGCCGCTCGCCGGAAGAGTCTTCAGATTGAGCGAGACGATACTTATGGTAGAATTTTTGAGGCAATTATCAATGAACAAGATGCACTTGCCAGCCTCTATGCACCACTTATGGCACGGCTTGCGGCATCGTCTGGTACGCTCAAAAAGCTTAGCTTCTCAGTTCGCAGGAGTGCTGACATAGAAGTATGGGGCTCAATTGCAGAAGAAAAACTCCTCGACAGGCGTAAAACCGGTCCATTTTATGGTCGTGGTTCTCTAATCGCAGCTGCGACGGAAGCACTCAAATCCGTGTGGGAGACCGGAAATTCAGCTGAAGTTCGGTCTGCGATGACAGCTTTCATTGGGAAGCACCTGAACGATCTACTCTCGCACGCCCCCTATGCACCGACGCAGCAGGCCGAATTCCGTACTTGGTCGAAGCAGTTTGCACACTGGCTCTTCAACACCGATCATATCACCGTTCATTATGAAATCGCCTATGATGGCGTCGACATCCGGAAGCTCTCACCGGGCACTAGGGGCATAGTGCTATTGCTTCTCTATCTTGCTCTCGATGATTCTGATGATCGACCGTTAATTATCGACCAACCCGAAGAAAATCTGGACCCGAAATCCGTCTTCGATGAATTGGTAGCGCTCTTCATTGCAGCCAAGGCGAAACGCCAGGTCATTATAGTTACGCATAATGCCAACTTGGTCATCAACACAGATGCAGACCAGATTATCGTAGCCGAAGCCGGCCCTCATCCATCAGGCGGACTTCCACTGATTAAGTATGTTGCGGGTGGGCTGGAAAACGAGGCAATTCGGAAGGCAGTCTGCGACATCCTTGAGGGTGGTGAAACAGCATTCCTTGAACGAGCACGGCGGCTTCGCGTCCGTCTCAATCGCTAAGGTCATCGATGAAGCACTCCTGTACCGAAAGCGCTATTTCGACAACATTGCTAACCTCACTAGCCAAGGTCGGTTGGGCCTGTCATAGTACCCAGAATTCAGAGGCAGATGCCGTCAGCGATGAGATCGGACGAATCGGCGACCTCTTAGGTTCGCGCGCATTTGGCAGGGCTGGTGCGCTTGAGGAAATAATTCGCCCCCAAACAACCGATTATGCCCATCCGAGATCCTTAAGCGCTCGATATGGCCTGAATGAATTACCTTTTCACGCCGAACATAGTCATCGGCCACGCCCCTGCCGCTATATTCTTCTGGGATGCATCAATCCAGGAACACCCAGCACAGACTCAAGGTTAATCGACTGGCGAAGTCTTAGCTTCTCGGCACATGAGCTTCTGCTTCTCGAAAGCGCTCCTATTCTAGTGCGAACCGGTCGGCGTTCATTCTACTCAACCATCCTATCACAAGATCGTACGTTCCTCCGTTATGATCCTGGTTGTCTCGAAGCGGTTAACGAGCGTGGACGGGATGCTCTACAGCTAGTCGAAGACCGGTTAACATCTAGCTACCCTTATATTCACGAGTGGCGACAGGGCGATATCCTGATCATCGATAACTGGCGTGTCCTTCATGGACGTGGATCATGTGTACAAAACTCAAGGCGCCGCCTAGTGAGGATTCTCATAAATGAGTGACGACATATTCATAGCTATCGACAGTGATGCACTTTACTCAAAGTCGAAAGTCTATATCGGTCGCGCTCTTTCCAGGAAAAGCTGCGATGATCTCGAAGAATATCAGCTTTGGGCTTCGCTCGCCCTTGAGCTTCTAGGCAAGGCTGCGCTTGCTCGTAATCATCCAAGCCTTGTTGTGGATCCAAACCATTGGCAATCCATGTTCGTAGCAGCCGGTATCAACATAACAACAGACGTGAAGACCATCACCTCCAAGACGCTCTTCGAGCGCCTCTCGCATCTTGTCCCGAGGTTTGACAAAACGCTCCAAAAATTCTGCCAGGACATTGCAGAACGTCGAAATGCTGAACTTCATTCCGCTGATCTTCCCTTTCGATCCATGCGGTTAGATGCTTGGGAAACGCGCTACTGGCATGTCGGCGACACAATCCTCCGTTATATGGAGTCTTCACTTGAGCACTGGCTAGGTGCTGCCGATGCTAAAGCACCTCGCCGATTGCTCACCGAAGCTGCAAAAGCTCTCACCGCAGCAGTAAAACTTCGCGTCGTCGCTGCCAAGGAACAATTTGAGGCAATCAAAAAAGCAGAACGAGAGCGCCTACAAAAAGAATCACAACAGCGAGAAGCGTACTCACAGGCAAGTCTGTTCAAGGGACTCTATGGTGAAATTTGGACTATAAACTGCCCCGCATGTAATTGCCGTGCCTTCATGACGGGAGATCAAACTAGCGAAGATATTACTGAAGAGCGCGATGAGTATGACATCTGGGAGATCGTCAGACGAGAATTTGAGGGTGAGGAATTCTGTTGCCCAACGTGCGATCTGATTCTTATGGGAAGCGATGAAATCATTGCGGCCAACCTAAACTATATCTACGAAGATGAACAAGAACGTGAAATGAAATATGAACCTGACTACGGAAACGACTAAGTTGACATAGTAAATGAGCTATCATATTGTTATTACATACAATATACATGATTGGTATGCATATATGTTAAATCGTAAGCTATCAGAACTGATAGGCCAATATTTCAAAAGCCGCCTTAACATGGCGCATGCCCTCTAAATTCAACCCCGCCGCCGATCTGTTCGGCGAAATCCCCGTAACATGGCCAGAAGTCTACGACTGGATGGAACGCAACGTTCCACGATGGGCCGGAAGCAGTCGCGAAAACTGGTATATCAAAAACTGGAACGTCATCGAGAAAGTGCGCAGGGAAAAGTCGCTTGCCTTCATGTCAGCCTATGCCGTCAAGGTCCGGGCGAGGACCGAGTAGATGGTGCGCCCCATTCGCTTTGAAGATTTGCGAATGAGCTTCCATCGGGAATCCCGAAAAATCCAGGCAGACCGAAAACTTCGACACTCAGCCGAAAGGAACAACGCAGAAAAGCAGCCAGAGCCTGCCGGAGGCGGAAAAAGGAAAAACGAATTTTGATGATGGGTCATCAAAAATAGTCTAAGATATTCACAATAGGAGAAACCAGCATGGAAAACGAAATCGACAACATCATCATCGAACACTTGAAAGCGCTCAGAAACGAGCTTCGAAGCTTCAAGGAAGAAACAGAGGAAAACTTCGAAACCATGAAAAACCGTATGTGCTCAATAGAAGATCAAATGGTAAGCATACGAAGCGAGCTCACCGGGTTACATGCAGACGTAGCAATGATAAACCGCAGAATCGACAAAATGGACGGGAAACTGACCCGAATAGAACGGCGACTTGATCTTGTGGAAGCATAGAAAAAGGGGCTACGGCCTCTTTTTTTATCCAGTCATCCAGATAGATTGCCAACCGCCCGCTCCAGAAACTTCACTTGGTACCTAAAGCGGCGGGGAATTGAACCCGGAGAGATTAAAGATGAAAATGGTTTCATGACAGCACCCACCCCATCAGCGTTATAATTGCAACTAGTGCAATCACCTCAGACGGGCGTCTAACATGAACAAATTATTCGGGCCATTGCTGGGTATTGCCATGCTGCTTTGCACGGGAATAGCATCTGCAGAAATTGACGTTCCCCCCGAAGGGAATCGCATCACCGACCTGACAGGTCTTCTGAATGTGGCGCAGATCCAATCTTTGAATGCGAAACTTGAAAGCCTGGAAACCTTCAATGGAGTCAATATCGAAATCCTGTTGGTACCCGCTCTCGACAAGGAACCCATCGAGAAATACGCCGCCCGGGTCGAGTCGGTTTGGCACCCTGAAGAAAATGCAGTGGACAAGCATGTTTTGTTTCTGATTGCAGCAAGAGAGCGAGTGGCGCACCTCACCATAGGGGAAGGACTGAAGGAGGGGCTTCCCGAATCGACCGCAAAGTCGATTTTGAAAACGAGTGTGCTGCCCGACTTGCGGGCCGGAATGACAAACCAGGCACTGTTGAAAGGCATCGATGCTATCGTCCAGAAACTATCCGAAGCACGGGTTGATGATATTACACCTCCCCTGCACACTGTCATGATAAAGCCCTTTTCTCTCGAAGAAATAGGATATTATCTGGTGATTATTCTCGGCATAATTGCATTGGTGGCCATTCTGGTTTATGCAGGCAGGAGGAAGGATCTTGCCGAATACCTGAAAAACAGGCGAAAGCGCTACCCGTTCAAGTAGGCAGATCGCCCCCGCCTTTTTTCATGACCTTCCCTTCTTCTGCGCGCTTCCTCCTGACTTCCTTGGGGTCGGCGATGAGCGCCCTGTAGATTTCCACCCTGTCGTTCTGGCGCAAACCCGTATCCCCCTTCACCAGTTTTCCGAAAACGCCGATCTTGTTCTTTTCCAGATCGATTTCCGGATATTGCCCCATAATTCCCGAACGCTCCACTGCCTGAGTCGCGGTCGTCCCGGCAGGCACCTTCAATTTGAGCAGCGTCTGCACTTCAGGCAGGGCATAGACGACTTCCACTTCGATTTCTTCTGTCATTTGTACACTTTCTCGGCTCTCTTGGCGAATGCATCGACGAAGCTGTTCGCGATCAGGTTGAAAATCGGTCCCACCAGCGTTTCGAGCAGCTTGTTCGAAAACTCATAATGCAGCCTGAAATCGATCTTGCACGCCTCGTCGCCATAAGGGATGAAGCGCCAGCTTCCATCCAGCATTTCAAAGGGACCGTCCACCAGTTTCATTTCGATGAGATGGGGCGCCTGCCGTCTGTTTTCCGTGGTGAAGGATTTTCTGACATGATGGAAATCGATCAAGACAGTGGCATGCACCAAACCATCCTCCCCTTTGGGGGCTACCGAAGCGCCACCGCACCAGGGCAGGAAGGAAGGATAGTCCTCTATGTTGTCCACCAGGGAGAACATCTGTTGCGCGGAATGATGGACCAATACCGTTTTTTCGACTAAAGCCATGGGTCAATTGCTGGTAAAATGGCATTTTATCTCATTTTCCCGTGATTCATGAGCATTGCCCAGAACAAAAAAGCCTTCCACGATTACTTCATCGAGGAACGATATGAAGCCGGCATCGCCCTGGAAGGATGGGAAGTCAAATCGATTCGCGCCGGCAGGGTCAATCTGAAGGAGGCCTATGTCGTCATCCGAGGAGAAGAGATCTATATCATAGGTTGCCATATCAGTCCGTTAACCACCGCCTCCACGCATATCCAGCCGGATCCGTTGAGAACCCGCAAGCTGCTGCTTCATGCCGAAGAAATCAACAAACTGATCGGCAAGGTCGAGCGCGCAGGCTATACCCTGGTCCCTCTGGACATGCATTACAAAAGCGGCAGGATCAAGCTGGAAGTCGGCCTGGCGAAAGGCAAGAAGCAATATGACAAGCGGGAAGCCGAGAAGGAGAAAGACTGGGAAAGGGAGAAGCAGCGCCTGATGCGCTCGAAGTGAATTAGGGCCTGTTAAAACACTTGCCGATCGCACCGGACAAGGTTAACAGGCCTTAGTCCAGCAATCCGTTCTGAATCGCGTAAAGGGTGAGCTCCGCGTTGTTTTTCAGTTTCATCTTTTCCAGTATATGGGCGCGGTGCGTGCTGATGGTTTTAACGCTGAGGGACATCAGGGAAGCGATTTCCGATGCCGTTCTGCCCGACCCCAGCATTCTGAAAACCTGATATTCCCGATCGCTCAATCTCTCGTGCGGCTGCTTTTCAGCGTCGATATCGAGTTCGAGCAATAGCAGTTCGGCAAGCGCCGGACTGATGTATTTCCTTCCCTGCGCAACCTTGCGTATCGCTTCCACCAGTTCCCAGGGAGCGGTTTCCTTCGTCATGTAGCCGGCAGCCCCGGCTTTCAGAAGGCGAACGGCGTACTGGTCCTCGGGATACATGCTCAAAATCAGCACCTTCCCTCCCCTGTTTTCACCCATGATCTGTTTCAAGGTATCCACGCCATTTCTTCCGGGCATGGAAACGTCGAGCAGGATGACATCCCACTCCCCTTCCCTGGTTTTCTTCAGTGCCTCGACGCCGTTTTCGGCCTCTCCGGCCACGGTCATGTCGGGCGTTTCAGCCAGTATTCTTTTCAGACCCTGCCTGACTATGGCATGGTCATCAACGATGAGCACCTTGATCATAGGGATTGGATTTCAAGTAATTCATGGGATCGACAGGCCTGCCGAATCGCCTGATTTCGAAATGAAGCATAACCTGGTTCGCGTCGCTATCCCCCATTTCCCCGATCTGCTCCCCTTTCTTGACCATCTGCCCCTCCTTGACCAGGATTTTGCTGTTGTGTGCATAGGCGCTGAGATAGGTCTTGTCGTGCTTGATGATGATGAGCTTCCCATAGCCTCGCAAACCGCTTCCAGTATAGACCACTTTTCCAGGCGCGCTTGCCAGTATCGGCTGCCCCATCTTCCCTGCGATGTCCACTCCCTTGAGATTGGCATTTTCGCTGAATCCGGCCACGACCTTGCCGTTCGTCGGCCATCCCCAGTCCGGACCCGCCGCTTCAACCGGCTGGACGGCGGGTTCTTCAGTCTTCTGAACGGGCTGCGGCGCAGTAGGCTGGAGTTGCTGCAGTGCCTTGTCGGAATAAGGCAATTCTACGCCCACAGGCTGGGTTTTCAGCAAGTTCTCACCTGCCGCCGATGCCATGCCCTGCGCCGGGACGGGCGCACCAGATTGCAGCGGAGAAGTAATGCCGGCAAGCGGCTTCGTCACGGCTACATTATTCGGCGGAGTCAGCCTGAGTTCCCGGCCTACGGTGATCTTGTTGATATCGTTGATGTTGTTCCAGTTGGCGAGTTCCCTGTAATCCATGCCGAATTCAAGGGCGATTCCGAACAGGGTATCCCCTTTCTTCACGATGTAGACTTGCGGCCGCCAATCTTTCCCGACCTGCACCTGGGACAAGCTCGGAGAAGTCGGACGCCTGTGGACGACCGGCGCCCTGTTGGGCGCCGTTGAACAGCCCGCCAGGAACAGTAGAACAAGACAAAGCCATTTCATCGGTTTTGACCCTCAGTTTATGCCGGGAACAAGCGGCACAAACTTCACCGCATCCATGATCGTCTCGACATAGCCGCGCTCGTCGCGCTCGATGACGCACAACTGCTGCTCCTGCCCACCCAGGGGCAAAACCATTTTACCACCAACGGCAAGCTGCTCCAGCAAAGCTTTCGGAACCCGAGTCGCCGCTGCCGCCATGACGATGCCATCGAACGGCGCGCCTTCCTTGAAACCCAAATTGCCGTCTGCATGACGGAGCTTGACGTTATGGATGCGCAATTCCTTGAGCGAAGCGCGGGCCTTGGCGATCAACGGCGCAATGCGCTCGACCGAATAGACTTCCCGCGCAATCCTCGAAAGGACTGCAGCCTGGTAGCCGCATCCCGTGCCTATTTCCAGAACATGCCCCAGTTCGCCTTGCAGATTGAGCAATTCGAGCATGCGCGCGACGATTTTCGGATTGGAAATGGTTTGCCCGAACCCGATCGGCAGCGAAACATCGTCGTAGGCGCGGCTTGCAAGGGCTTCGTCGACGAAGATATGCCTGGGAACGGAATTCATCGCAAGCAGCACTGCCTCATCCCTGATTCCCTGCTCGCGCAAACGTTCGACCATGCGCGCCCGGGTGCGCTGGGAGGTCATGCCTATGCCGTTGTGCCTTTTGATCAGGTCAGCCATTTTCTCAACGCATCCATTTGGTTGAAATGAGTCAGGTCGATCTGCAAGGGTGTAATTGAAACCTGATTATGGGAAACGGCGTAGAAATCGGTATCTTCCGCAATGTCCTGAGCCGCTCCGGCCGCCCCCACCCAATAAACCGTCTCGCCGCGCGGATTTTTGGTTTTCACCACGGGCTCGGCCTTGTGTCTTTTGCCAAGACGCGTCACCTGGATGCCATTCAATGCCTCATAGGGCAAATCCGGGACGTTGACGTTCAGAAGCATGGGCTGTTTCATCGTCTTTTCATTGCAGCGCTGCACCATTTCCAGAACGATGCGCGCGGCAGTCTGAAAATTGCCATTCTCGGTCCTCGCGAGGGATACGGCAATGGAAGGAATCCCCAGCAGGAATCCCTCGGTTGCCGCAGCGACAGTCCCGGAATAGATGGTGTCATCCCCCATGTTGGCGCCATGATTGATCCCGGATACCACCATGTCCGGCAATTCGTCCAGCATCCCGGTGACGGCCAGATGCACGCAATCGGTCGGCGTGCCGTTGACATAATAGAAGCCGTTGTGGGCGCGCTTGAGGTTGAGCGGCCGGTCGAGGGTAAGCGAATTGCTCGCTCCGCTCCTGTCCCGCTCCGGGGCCACCACGGTGATCTGCGCGATTTTGGAGAGCGCCTCTGCAAGACAGGCCAGCCCCGGAGAAAAATAGCCGTCGTCGTTGCTGATCAGGATGCGCATGGCATGTTCGGGGAGAAAAGTGGAGGAATCTGCATGAAATAACCGTTGGCGACTGAGAGATTGTGATAAAAATCCGGGCATAAATCAAGCACGGGATTTGTATTTTTTTTATCAATATCTTGAATAGAACTCTTCAATCTCTTTCGAGTATCTGTCGAAGACCTTGCCGCGCTTCAGTTTGAGCGTCGGAGTCAGGAGGCCGTTCTCGATGCTCCAGGGCTCGAGCAGCAGCAGAACCCTGGAAATCCTGGCGTAGCCCGGAAACTCCCTGACCTGAGATGCGATGCGTTCCAGGACCTTCTTCTCGGCGCGCCTGTCCTTCAAAGACTGCGGCGCATCGGGATCGATCCCGATTTCACCGGCAAGCCTCGCCCAGGCTTCCGGGTTCAATACGGCAAGGGCGACGAGGCCGGGCTTGCCTTCTCCCCAGACCATCACCTGCTCGAACAAACGGTCCCGCAGGATGGCATGCTGCATGTCGGCAGGCGGCACCTTCTCGCCGTTGGACATGACGATGATCTCCTTGATGCGCCCGGTAATGTAGATATGCCCGGTATCCGATATTCTGGCCGTGTCTCCGGTATTGAGCCAGCCATCCGGAGAGATCATGGCGTCCGTCGCTTCCCTGTTTTTCCAGTATCCGAGCATGTTGCAGGGGCTCCTGACGAGCAGCGCATCGCTTTCCCCTATTCTGACCTCTATTCCGTGGAGCGGCAGTCCCACGCTTGCCGGAAAATTGTTGTTTATCCTGTTGGCGCTGACGATGGGGCTGGTTTCGGTGAGCCCGTAACCCTGGAGGAGCGGCAGCCCCAGGGATACGAACAGCTTCGATATTTCCGGCGGGAGGGGCGCGCCGCCGCTGATCGAAAGGCGCAGCCTGCCCCCGAAGCGCAGCATCACCTTGTCGGCGACGAGGCGCCTGAGCACCGGCCAGAGCAGAAAGGAAACCTGCCAACCCGCCCTGCCCTGCCGATGCTCGAAAATGCCCCATCCGGTTCTTTCGGTGAGGCGAAACAGCCAGCGGGAAAGCGCAGTGCCCTTTTCGAGCGCCACCTGGATCGAATTGTAAATGCGCTCGTATATCCTCGGAACGGAAACCAGTATGGTTGGGCGCACTACCTGCATGTCGTCCAGAAGAAGCTGGATGGATCGCGAAAAAGCGATCGTGGAACCGGCCATGATGCTGATGTAATAGCCCACCGTCCGTTCGAAGGAATGCGAAAGCGGCAGAAAGGAAAGCATGACGTCCCCCGGCCCTATGGGAAAGGCGAGCAGCCCCGCATAGGCATTGTAGGCGATGTTGCGGTGGGAGAGCATGACTCCCTTCGGGTGCCCCGTGGTGCCGGATGTATAGATGATGGTGGCAAGTGCATCGCGATCCTTGCAGAACCCCTCCTGCAACGCTGCGTTTTTCGGAAGCCAGTCCCTGGAGCAAACCAGCCTTGGCTCGCCGGAATCGGGGATTCCGGAAAGACTCACGAAGCGCTTCACGTTATGCAACCGCTCCTTCACGCTTTTCAGGGCATTCCACTGAATTTCGGTTTCGAAAAGCAGCACCCTGATTTCCGCATCATTCGCGATATAGGCGATGTTGTCAGGCCTGTCCACGGTGTAGAGCGGCACGACGACGAGTCCAAGAGACAATGCCGCCTGGTCGAACATCACCCATTCCGGGCAATTCCTGAGCATGAGGCCAACCCGATCACCTGGCGACAATCCTTCCAAAATCAGCGCTCTCTGCCAGCGCGCAACTTCCTGCTTCGCATCCAACCAGGTCATGTCATGCCAGGAACCCGCGTTGAAATAACGGTAGGCGACGGCTTCCGGCGAGATTCGCGCGCGTTCCAGGAAAAGCCCGTGCAGGGTCACCGCCTGTTCCGGCCTGATGAGATGGTCCGTGGTGTGAGTCATAGACCGTTATTATAGGGCGAAAAAAAGCGGCCCTGGGGCCGTTTTTTTTTGATCATCTGTTGCCGCGGTCGCGTGCGAAGCGGTCGCTCGAGCTTCTTCGTGGCGGGGCGCCATTCCTGAATTCGCCGCCCTTTCCTGCATAGCCCTTCTTGTGGGTGACGACAGGGCGGTTCCTGAATTTGGGCTCAAGCCCCTCGATCACATGGGGGGCAATGCTCTGCCCGGTGAAGCGCTCGATCTTCTTGACATGCATGGCATCGCGTCCGGATGCGAAGGAAATGGCGATCCCGGAAGCTCCTGCCCGCCCCGTTCGCCCTATCCTGTGCACGTAATCCTCGGCGAATTTCGGCAGATCGAAATTGATGACATGGGTGATTCCCGCCACGTCGATCCCGCGCGCAGCCACATCGGTTGCAACCAGTATCTTGAGCCCCCCCTGGCGCAGGCGCGTAAGCGTTCTGGTGCGCTCCCTCTGGCTCATGTCGCCATGCAATGCAGCAGCCTCGTATCCCTTGGACAGAAGATCGTCCGCAAGCAGGTCCGCATCCCGTTTCGTCGCAGTGAAGACGATCGCCTGCTTGAGGTTGATATCGCGCAGCATGTGATCCAGGAGACGGTTCTTGTGGTGCATGTCGTCCACATAGTGCAGGCGCTGCTCGATGTTCTCGTGCCTTGCCGTCTGCGCAGCGATCTGGATAAGCTTGGGAGACCTCATGAGGGAGGCGCCGAGCTTGGCAATCCCGCCCTCGAGGGTCGCCGAGAAAAGGACGGTCTGGCGTCCGCTCGGGGTCGCATCCGCAATCCTCTCGACATCGTCGATGAATCCCATGTCGAGCATCCTGTCGGCTTCATCCAGGATGAGCATCTCCAGACGGGAGAAATCTATCCTGCCGCGCTCGATGTGATCGATGAGGCGCCCGGGGGTCGCGACCAGAATGTCGACATGCTGGGAAAGCAGCTTGTTCTGGAGCGGATAGGGCATCCCTCCGAGGATCGTGACAACTTTCGCATTGCGCAGGTGTTTGCCGTATTTCGCAGCGGCAGCGCTCACCTGCTGCGCAAGCTCCCTGGTCGGCGTCAGGACGAGAATGCGGGGACCTTTTCCGGCAACCTTGGCCGGCTCAACCAGCCTGTTCAGGGCGGGCAGCATGAATGCAGCCGTTTTTCCCGTCCCGGTCTGGGCGGAAGCCATCAGGTCGTGGCCTGCGACAAGTTCAGGTATGGCCTTTTCCTGTATGGGGGTAGCCGCAGTATAACCCGTCTCGGCAATCGCTTTAAGGATCAGGGGATTCAGATTCAAATTTTCAAAAGACACGTGTTTTTTCCTAAATGGATGAAATAAACGCGCGCAGGCAGATAAAGCCTGAAAGGGCAGAAAAAAGCCGCCAGCGCACCACATCGTCGCTAACCGGCATTTTTCAATTTCCGTGTGGAAAGGAAGGTCAGGGAACGATGAAACAAATGGAAGTCAAGTCAAGACGACCAAATCCAGGCAATTATAACCGGATATTAAAGAGTTTCATAGTGTCGGGCATGATATAATCTAACGTTTTTATCCACAGAGTACTTATTTATGTCGCGCGCTTTGAGAAACATCGCCATTATCGCCCACGTCGACCACGGCAAAACCACCCTGGTGGACAAGCTGCTGCATCAGGCCGGCACCTTTTCTTCCCATCAGGTCGTGTCCGAAAGGGTCATGGACAGCAACGACCTCGAGAAGGAGCGCGGGATCACCATCCTTGCCAAAAACACTTCCGTCAATTACATGGGTACCCACATCAACATCGTCGACACCCCCGGACACGCGGACTTCGGAGGCGAAGTCGAGCGCGTTCTGTCGATGGTCGACGGCGTGGTGCTCCTGGTCGACGCAGTCGACGGCCCGATGCCGCAGACCCGTTTCGTGACGAAAAAGGCGCTCGCCCTCGGACTCAAGCCCATCGTCCTGGTGAACAAGATCGACCGTCCGGGCGCACGACCTGACTGGGTGGTGAATCACACCTTCGATCTCTTCGCGAATCTTGGCGCCACAGACGAGCAGCTCGACTTCCCGGTTGTTTACGCTTCCGCGTTGAACGGTTACGCCAAGCTCGACCTTGCCGACGAAAATGTCGACATGCGTCCGCTGTTCGATACCATCCTGAAGCATGTTCCCGCCCCCTCCGGGAATCCTGATGAACCGCTCCAGCTCCAGATCAGCGCACTCGATTATTCGAGCTTTGTCGGCAGGATCGGCGTCGGCAAAATCGCGCGCGGCAGAATCAGGCCGGGGCAGGAAGTGGTTGTCCTGAACGGCGACAAGCCGGCCAAAAAAGGAAGAATCAACCAGGTACTGGGGTTTTCAGGACTCAACCGGGTATTGCTCGATGAAGCTCAAGCCGGCGACATCGTGCTCATCAACGGTATCGAAGAGATCGGCATCGGCGTCACCATCAGCGACGTGGCCAGGCCCGAGGCCCTGCCCATCCTCGCAGTGGACGAGCCCACTCTGACCATGACTTTCCAGGTCAATACCTCGCCCTTCGCAGGACAGGAAGGCAAATTCGTCACCAGCCGCCAGATCAGGGAAAGGCTGGACAAGGAACTTCTCACCAATGTCGCCCTGCGAGTCGAGGACACATCGGATACCGACAGCTTCCTGGTTTCGGGACGCGGCGAACTCCACTTGACCATTCTCCTTGAAACCATGCGCCGCGAAGGTTACGAGCTTTCCGTTTCCCGTCCACGCGTGGTGATGAAGGAAATCGACGGCGTAAAATGCGAACCTTATGAAGCGCTCACGGTGGATGTCGAGGAAGCGAATCAGGGAGCAGTCATGGAAGCCCTCGGCACACGGCGCGGCGAAATGCTGGACATGGTCTCCGACGGTCTGGGCAGAACCCGGCTCGATTATCGCATTCCCGCGCGGGGCCTCATCGGGTTCCAGTCCGAATTCATGACCCTGACCCGAGGCACCGGGATGATGAGCCATGTTTTCGACGACTATGCGCCCGCGAAGGGCGAGATTGCATCGCGCAGAAACGGCGTACTGATATCGGCCGAACAGGGCGAGGCAGTCGCCTATGCGTTGTGGAAACTGCAGGATCGGGGCAGGATGTTCGTGGTCCCCGGAGACAGGCTGTACGAAGGCATGATCATCGGCGTTCACAGCCGGGACAACGATCTCGTGGTGAATCCGATCAAGGGCAAGCAACTCACCAACGTCAGGGCTTCCGGAACGGACGAGGCCGTAACCCTGACGCCTCCGATCCAGCTGACGCTGGAATCCGCAATCGAATTCATCGACGACGATGAACTCGTCGAGATCACGCCGAAAACGATACGCCTGAGAAAGCGCCACCTCACCGAAAACGAGAGGAAGCGCCATTCCAGAGGCAGCAAATCAGAGGGCTGAATATTGGCCCGGGAGCAACCCCTCCAGGGTCCAGCTCCCGACCGCATAACGAATCAGTCTCAGGGTGGGATGGCCGACTTTCGCGGTCATCCTTCTCACCTGCCTGTTCTTCCCTTCCGAAATCACGAGTTCCAGCCAAGAGGTGGGAATGGATTTGCGGTATCGTATGGGTGGGTCGCGCTCCCATAACCATTCCGGCTCCCCGATAGCTCTGGCTTTCGCGGGTTTGGTGACGAAGTCGCCAAGGTCCAGCCCCCGCGAAAGCGCGGAGATCGCAACTTCGCCAGGCTCGCCCTCGACCTGAGCCAGATAGGTTTTTTCGGTTTTCCCTCTGGGATGGCTCAGCCTGTGCTGCAAGCCCCCTTCGTCGGTCAGAACCAAGAGCCCCTCGCTGTCAGCATCCAGGCGCCCGGCAGGATAGATTCCGGGAATCGGGATGAAGTCCTTGAGCGTTCCATGATTTGCCTCCTGGCTGAACTGGGAAAGCACGCCATAGGGCTTGTTGAACAGAACGATCATGCCATTTGCCTGACTCGCTCGAAAAAGCAGACTGAAGCGGCTTGAGCCGCATTGAGCGACTCGATCCTCCCCGGCATCGGAATCCTCGCCCGGATGCCTGCAACGGAGAGAATTTCCCTGGAAATCCCGGCTCCTTCGTTGCCGATCACGAACCCTACCCTTCCCTTCAGATCCAGGTCGAAAAGCGAGATATCGGCATCCAGGCTCAAGGCAATCGCATTCCCATGGAAATTGCGCACGAGGCCGGCAAGTTCCGAATCGGCATGGACCCTGATCGAAAAATGCGCCCCCATTCCTGCCCGCAATACCTTGGGCGACCAGGGGTCCGCGCAGCCTTTGGAGAGGAAGGCATCCGTCGCACCGGCTGCGGCTGCAGAACGCAATATCGCCCCCATATTGCCCGGGTCCCGGATTTCGTCCAGGAAAACGCAGAACTCGGGCTGTTCCAGCGGCTCACGAAGCGGAATCGAAATCAGTGCAAGGATTCCGGTCGGGTTCTTGACCGGCGAAATCCTGTCGAAAAGGCTGTCGCTCATCGAGGCGACATTGCCATCCTGCAGAAAAGGCCGGATTTCCGGAGCATCCCGTGAGGATTCCCTGGCGACGACAAGCTCGGGTTTGACTCCTGCCGAAATGCAGGCATCCAGGAGGTGGACGCCGTCCAGAATGGTCTTGCCCTGCTCTCTTCTTTCCCTCACGGAATTTTCGATCCTGAAGAGCATCTTGAAAAGCGCATTGTCTTTGGAGGCGATGTGCTTCATGGACCTGCTCAATGTCCGGAAACGCCGACCTTGATCGGGTTGACGGGATGGTAAAATATGATGACGAGCAGCACCAGCCCTATGAGACCTGCGATCAGGACATAGCCCATCCAGCTTCTCTGTTTCGGCGGCTCGAAAACAACCGCACGATGGGAGCGCAACACCTTGATTTCTTGTGGCTCTTCACTGCGCCGCTCCTCCCTGCGATGATTCTCCGCCGGGCTTTGCCCATCCACACGCCTGAAGCGGCTCCTCTCGTCGGCAAAGCGTCTCGCGGCAGAAAGCTTCGCCTCGCCCCCCCCCCGGAGCAATTCGCAGGTAGATGAAAACTCCGGGCAATCCCCGATTTTCAGCCAGGGTGAATCGCCTGTCCTGACTTCATCATCCATCTTCAGGCGGCCGAGAATGAGGTAGCGCTCTATCGCCTGCTGCGGAACAGGTCCGACGACCTGCTGCTCGTGGCGGTAATACCAGAGAATGTTCATCTCAAAAATACCCTGACCGGAGCGAAACTCTTCCTGTGGACGGCTGATGGGCCGTACTTGCCGAGTGCTTCGATGTGCATCTTGGTCGGATAACCCTTGTGCCTGTCAAAGCCGAATTCTGGAAAATCACCATGCAATTCTAGCATGAAAGCGTCCCTCGACGTTTTGGCGAGGATCGATGCTGCCGATATTTCAGGGATCAGGGCATCCCCGTTGACGATCGCTTTCGACGGCATCAGTACTTCAGGACAATAGATGCCATCGACCAGGATTTCATGGGGCAGGACGGGAAGTCCGTCTATCGCCCTTTTCATCGCCAACAGGCTCGCCTGCAGGATATTGATCGAATCGATCTCTTCCACCGAAGCACTCGCCACGGCCCAGGAAAGCGCATCCTCCCTGATCCGGCATGCAAGTTCTTTGCGCCTTTTCTCGCTCAGCTTCTTCGAATCATTCAGCCCGATGATAGGCTTGGCCGGGTCCAGAATTACCGCTGCGGCGTAAACCGGACCAGCCAGGGGACCGCGCCCCGCCTCATCCACGCCGCAGACGATAGTCATGCGCCAGAAGGGGCAGAATGGCCAATGATGCCTTTTCGGCGGTATTCTGCCTCAGGCTGCGCTGCATTTCGGCGAACACGTCTTCAAGCTTGCGGATAACCGCTTCATCCTGCATCAGGTTGATCAAGGCACGGGACAGATTTTCCGGTGTCGCTTCGTCCTGGAGCAATTCAGGCACGACGAATTTCCCGGAAAGGATATTGGGAAGCCCCACGTAAGGCTGGTATTTCTTGCGCTTCTTGAGACTGTAGGTCAATGGCGCCATCTTGTAAGTGATCACCATGGGCCTTTTGAGCAACGCAGCCTCCAAAGTGGCAGTACCGGATGCAACAAGCACGATATCGGATGCGATCATCGCATCCACGGCATGCCCGAAAAAAAGCGTGAAGGCAATATCCTCGGCATGGTTGCGGTAGATCGCTTCCTCGAAGAGCGCCCTGGTTTCACGGCTTGCAAGCGGAACCAGGAATCTCGCATCGGACCATTTTTCCCGCACCAGCATCGCCGTCTGGATGAAGGTATCGGCCATGTATTGCAATTCGCTCTGCCTGCTTCCCGGCAGGAAAGCGAATATTTTTGCATCCAGCGGCAGTTTCATGTTCCTTCTCATTGCAGTCCTGTCCGCAGACTCCGGAACCATGTCGGCAAGCGGGTGGCCGACATAATCGGCGTCAATTCCCGCCTTGTCGTACAATTCCTTTTCGAAAGGAAAAAGCGCGAGCACTTTGGTGCAGGATTTCCTGATCTTGTGTATGCGCTCTCCCCGCCATGCCCAGATCGAAGGACTCACATAATGGATGGCGGGGATTCCCGCCTTCTTGAGATCCCTCTCCAGATCGAGGTTGAAGTCCGGCGCATCCACTCCGATGAATATGTCGGGCGGGTTCGATTTGAAATAGCGTATCAGCTTGCGCCTGATAGCGATAATCTGGAAGTAGCGTTTCAAGACTTCCACATAGCCCATGACAGCCAGCTTCTCCATCGGAAACAGGGAAGTTACCCCTGCGGACTGCATTTTGGGTCCCCCAACACCGACGAATTCGATCTCGGGCAGTTTCTCCTTCAGCGCCCTGACGAGGTGCGAGCCCAGGAGATCGCCCGACGCCTCCCCGGCGACGATACCGATCCGCACTTTCCTCCGCTCCATGTTCAGCGAACGATCCCGCGTTTCGAGCCGCTTATGAATTCCAAAAACGGGCCGAGTTCGGCATGAGCCTCGACTTTGGAAAAGAGGGCATCCTTCGCTTCCTGAAGGCTCAAACCCGATTTGTAAAGCGTCTTGTAGGCCCGCCTGATTTCGAGAATGGCATCAGAAGAAAACCCGCGCCGCTTCAGTCCCTCGGAATTGATGCCATGCGGGGAAGCCGGATTGCCGGAAGCGGTGACGTAGGGCGGGATATCCTGCAGCAGGATGGTGCCCATCGCGGTGATAGAGTGGGTGCCTATCCTGCAGAATTGGTGAACGACGGTGAATCCGCCCAGAATGGCGAAATCCTCGACGGTGACATGGCCCGCCAACTGGGCATTGTTGGCGAAAATGGTATGGTTTCCAATCTGGCAGTCGTGGGCAAGATGGACATAAGCCATGATCCAGTTGTTATTGCCTATTCGGGTAACGCCGATATCCTGGGCCGTCCCGATATTGAAAGTGCAAAATTCCCTGATTTCGTTGTTGTCGCCGATTTCGAGCCGTGTCGGCTCGCCCGCATATTTCTTGTCCTGAGGAATCTCGCCGAGAGAAACGAACTGGTAGATGCGGTTGTTCCTTCCTATGCGCGTATGTCCCTTGATCACGGCATGCGGCCCGATCTTCGTTCCCGATCCGATTTCGACATGTGAACCTATGATCGAATAGGCCCCGATTTCGACGCCGCTCGCAACTTGCGCACCGGGTTCGATGATGGCAGTCGGGTGTATCATTTGACCGACCGCAAAGTACACATCAGTTGTCCTTCCGTCACCAGGGAACCCTCCACTTCCGCCCTCACGGCATATTTCCACAACCCCTGGGCATGGCGCGTGATCGAAGCCTTGAGTATCAACTGATCCCCTGGAATGACCGGCTTTTTGAAACGAATGCCGTCGATGCCGACGAAATAGTAGACCGAATCGTCGCTCGGCAGGCTGTCCATGGTTTTGAAGGACAGGATCGCTGCAGCCTGCGCCAGGGCCTCCACGATCAGAACGCCCGGCATGACGGGATGGTGGGGGAAATGCCCCGGGAAAAAGGGTTCGTTGACCGTGACGTTCTTGAGGGCGGTGATTTCCTTGCCGGGTTCGACCGAGAGCACCCTGTCGATCAGCAAAAACGGGTAGCGATGGGGCAAATACTTGAGTATTTCGTGGATGTTCATCAGGACTTTTTCCTTTCCAGAGCTTCGATGTCTTTCCCGAGCTGGCGCACTTTCTCCGCCAATTCATTCAAATGCCGCAAATGCGCGGTATTCCTGAGCCATTCACGGTGGGGGGCGAACGGGTAAATGGAGGTATAGGCGCCCGGCGCTTCGATCGATTTGGTGATCATCGTCCCTGCCGAAATATCCACATGGTCTGCAATGTGCAGATGCCCCAGGATCATTCCGCTCCCCCCAATCTTGCAATACCGCCCGATTCTCGTGCTTCCCGCGATGCCCGTGCATCCTGCGATTGCCGTATGCGCGCCGATCACGACGTTATGGGCAACCTGCACCTGATTGTCAATTTTAACCCCGTCCCCGATGATCGTGTCGTCGAGCGCCCCCCTGTCTATGGTGGTGTTCGCGCCGATTTCGACATCGTCCCCAATCACCACCTTCCCGATCTGGGGGATTTTGAGCCATTTCCCTTCATCCATCGCGATGCCAAAGCCGTCTGCGCCGATCACGGCACCCGAATGAATGATGCAGTCGCTTCCGATAATGCAGCCCGGATAAACCGAAACACCCGCATAGAGCCTTGCATTGCTGCCGATCGCCACATCCTCGCCTATGACGCAGGATGCGCCGACCACCGAATTTTCCCCTATTCTGGCATTTCTGCCTATGCAGCAATGTGGGCCTATCGATACCGAAGGATGAATCAAGGCACCTTCATGGACCACTGCGCTCGGATGGATGCCGGGCTCCGAGCTTGGAGCAGGATTCAGGAAGGAAGACACCCTCGCAAAATAGACATAGGGATTGTCACAGACAATTCTCGGTTTTTCGGTGGCATCATGATCGTTCTTGCCGAGAATAAAAGCGCCTGCCCGCGAATGCTCCAGTTGCTGCCTGTATTTCCCGCTGGACAGGAAAGAAATGTCCGTCGGCTCCGCGCTCGCAAGTGTCGCGACCCGGGAGACCATGATTTCGCCGTCGCCGATGAGTTCTCCCCCAAAGCGTCCGACGATATCCGATAGCCGGAAACTTTGGCCCATAAATTATTTCTCGTTGGCCAATGCCTTGATCACCTTGTCGGTGATATCGATCTTGGGACTCCTGTACACCGCTTCCTGCAGTATCAGGTCGTATTTCTCGGACTGGGCGATACTGGTGATCGCCTTGTTGGCCTTCTCGATCACTGTAGCCAGCTCCTCGTTTTTCCTCAGGTTGAGATCCTCCCTGAATTCGCGCTGCATGCGCTGAAAATCCCGGCTCAGATTGGCAAGATCCCGCTCCTTGGCCGCCCTGTCCGAATCGGACATCGTCATCCCTTCCTTGTCCAGCTGTGCTTGGAGATCCTTGGCTTGCTTCGCCATCTTCTGCAGGTTTTGATCTCTTGCAGCGAACTCCTTTTCTATCCTTTTCTGCGCGGCGATGGCTGGCGCAGATTCCCTCAAAACCCGCTCGGTATTCACGATTCCTATCTTGATTTCGTCCGCGCAACCGATGGATGCGCTTGCAGCCAGAACCATTGCGACTAAACCTGCATATATCCTTTTCAATTTAATCTCCTGATTCGAAATTAGAATATGTTGCCCAACATGAATTGGAACCTCTGGATGTTATCCAAAGGCTGCGGATTGATCGGCTGGGCAAAACTGAACTTGAGCGGCCCGACGGGAGATATCCAGGTCAGCGCAACCCCTGCCGCATAACGCAATCCGCCGCCCTGCAACGGTATCTGGCTGTTCCCGTAAACCTGGCCGCCATCGACGAAAGTGCTCAGGCGAACCGATTTCTTGTCCTTGATGCCGGGCATGGGGAAATAGACTTCTGCGCTGCCCGTGACCATTTTATTGCCGCCTATAGGCTCATAATAGCTGTCCTTGGGCCCCAGGGAACTGATGTCGTAACCTCGCACAGAACCCACGCCACCGGCAAAGAAATTGTCGAAAAAAGGCAGCGGCTTGCCGCCATAGCCGCCACCGACACCGAGCTGTCCCTCGAGCATCAGGGTAATATCTTTATAGAGATCATGGAACCACATGTCCTGACCTGTAACTTTATAATACTTTAAAGAGCCGCCAGGCAGCCCCATCTCAGTATAGGCGCTAACCATGCTGCCTTCTGTGGGAAAGAAGGCATTGTTGCGCGTATCCCGCGACCAGCCTATAGTACCCTTGACCGTGGTGTTGTAGTTGCCGAACTGCTGGACGAACTGGGTATATACCGGCGAAGTGAAGTTGAGGTAAGGGTTATATACACCGTAATAGGGATAAAGCGCAGCATAGTTGACCAAATTGATGGTCGTTTCCTCCAACCCGAAACCATAATGAATGGTGTCGATATCCGTCACCGGAACACCATAGCGTACCATCGCACCTGTCGTGTTGGTCTGATATTGGCCGAGCATCAGCGCGGAAGGGTTGACATCCCTTCTGTATAGGTCGTATCCCAGGCTGGTGCCCGCATCCGTATAATAGGGGTTGGTATAGGAGAGGTCGATGACCCTGTTCAGTATGCTCGTATTGACGGATATCGATGCCTGATTGCCTGTCCCGAAAATATTGTTTTCCGAAATCGATCCATTCAATATCAGGCCTTCAGCGCTCGCATAACCTGCGCCGACCGAGATGTTGCCAGTCGGCCTCTCGGTCACGTTGAGGTTGAGGTCGACCTGGTCGTTCGTGCCTACCACGGCTGGCGTTTCGATGTTGGAATCGGAAAAATAGCCCAGCCTGTCGATCCGGTTCTTGGAATCCTTGATATTCTGGCCCATGTACCATCCACCTTCCATCTGCCTGAACTCACGGCGTATCACCTCGTCCTTCGTTCGCGTATTGCCAGTGATGTTGATGCGCCTGACATAGACACGATGGCCCGGGTCGATTGAAAAAGTGAAGGTGGCCGTGTGGTTTTTCTTGTCGATGTCGGGTATGGCATTGACATTCGCAAAAGCATAACCTTCGTCCGAAAGTCTGTCGCTGATGAGTTTTATGGAATCGGTTATTTTTTCCCGGTCAAAAATATCGCCAGCCTTGACGGAAACCATTTTGCGCAACTCCGCTTCCGGGATCAGTTTGTCTCCGGCGAACTTGACGCCGCTGACAGTATATTTCGGCCCTTCCGTGATATTGATGGTGATATAGATATCCTTCTTGTCCGGTGTAATCGACACATCCGTCGAATTGATGGCAAATTCCAGATAGCCGCGATTCTGGTAATATGAACGCAGGGTTTCCTCATCGGCCGAGAGCTTGGTTTTCGAATACTGGTCGTCGTCAGTAAACCACGAAAGCCAGTTCGGTGTGGAGAGCGAGAAAAGCTTGACCAGGTCCTTTTCCTTGAAAACATGGTTCCCGATGATGCCGATCTTGTGGATCTTGGCGACATCCCCCTCGGTAATATTGAAGCTGACATCGACACGATTGCGCTCGAGCGGCGTAAGCGTAGCGACAACCTTCACAGCGTAATGGCCGCGTCCGATGTATTGCCTCTTCAATTCCTGGACTGCCTTGTCGAGCAGCGATCTGTCTAGGATACGCGATTCGGCGAGCCCGATCTGCTTCAAACTGGTTTTCAGCGTATCCTTTTTGATTTCCTTGGCGCCCACAATATCGATCGACGCAATCGCGGGACGTTCCTGAACGACCACGATGAGCACATCCCTGTCGGCCTCGATGCGCACATCCTTGAAAAAACCGGTGGCATAAAGCGCCTTGATCGCCGCAATCGATTTTTCGTCGTTCATCGTGTCGCCAACCTTCACCGGCAAATAGCTGAATACCGTACCGGCTTCGGTGCGCTGTATACCTTCGACCTTGATGTGCTTCACGATGAATGGCTGCATCGCAAAACTCGAAGTTGCATAAAGACTGGAAAGAATTGCCACCAAATGTTTTATTTTCATTAATGCTCAGCCGGTAATCAGACGGTGTAGATCATTGTAAATAGCCAGGGCCATCAGCGAGAACAGCAAGAACATCCCCATCTGCTGGCCGATTTCCATAGCCCTGTCAGACAGGGGCCTGCCTCTTACAATTTCGGCCATATAATACATCAAATGCCCTCCATCTAACACAGGAACGGGCAACAAATTGAGCACGCCGAGGCTGATGCTGATGAGCGCCAGAAAATTCAAATAGGCAACAGCGCCCATCCTGGCAGACTGTCCGGCATAGTCTGCGATCGTGATCGGCCCGCCTATATTCCTCATTGAAATTTTCCCGAGAAACATCTCCCCCAGCATTTTCAATGTAAATCCGGATGTTTCCCAAGTCTTGTCGAATGCCCGAATAAATGCTTCAAGAGGCGAATAGCGTACCTCGGTAAACAGCCTGTCCATTTCGCCCTGGTCGATTTTCGCTGCAATACCGATCCTTCCGATACGCTGGCCATTTTCTGTCGCTAGCTCCGGAATGATATTCACCGCTACGGGAGCGCCATTGCGCTCAATTTCCATCCTGACCGGAACTGAGCCATTCTTCCGGATGAATGCAGCCACCTCTGCCCATGATTTAACCGGTTCCCCATTGAGCGCAACGATCCTGTCTCCGGCCGCAACACCTGCACGACCGGCAGGTCCATCCTTCGTCACCTCATCGATCACCGGAGGGAGGAAAAATTGCACTCTCTCAAAACCCAAATCGGAAAGAAAATCCTTGCTGTCGATATTCGCATGACTCAAATCGAGTTTGTACGGAACGATACGCCCTTCGGTATCGCGTGCGGAAATATCAATTGCAGCCTTTTTCACGGCTTGCTGAATCAAAATCCAGCGCACATCGTCCCAGGTTTTGACTTTCCGATGATCGATATCCAGAAGTTCGTCTCCTTCCCTGAAACCCGCTTGGGCGACAGCCGAATCCGGCTTGATCGGTCCAAGGACTGGTTTCATCCCGGGAATGCCGTGCACGAAGAGCACCCAGTACAGGAGAACGGCCAGAACAAGATTGAAGGCAGGACCGGCAAGGACGATTGCGCTGCGACGGTAGACCGTCTGACGGTTGAAAGCGCGGTGGGCTTCTCCCGGCGACACCTCCCCTTCCCGCTCGTCGAGCATCTTGACATAGCCCCCGATCGGGAAAGCGGCAATCGACCATTCGGTCCGATCCGACCCGATGCGTCTGGAAAAGAGCGGTTTGCCAAAGCCGACAGAAAAACGCAGCACTTTGACGCCACAGGCCCTGGCAACCAGATAGTGCCCCAACTCATGGATCACGATGAGGATACCGAGGGCTATGGCGAATGCAGCCAGGGTATACAGGATATTCATGAGACTTGCGAAAGCAGGGCTTTGGCGGCGACCCTCGCCATCCTGTCGATCTCGATCGCTTGTTCCACAGTATCGAGAGGCAAGGCGCCCAATTTGCTCAGCGTTTCTTCTATCATTTCGGAAATGGCCGTAAAGCGTATCCTCTTCTCGAAAAAATACTGGACAGCCACTTCATTCGCAGCATTCAGTATGGTCGCAGCCGACCCGCCGGCTTTCAATACCTGAAATGCCAGGGCAAGGCAGGGAAAGCGGGAAAGATCCGGCTCTTCGAAATGAAGCGTCGCAATCCGGCACAAATCGAGCGATTCGACACCGGAGTCGATTCTTTGTGGAAAACCGAGCGCATAGGCGATCGGTGTGCGCATATCGGGATTGCCGAGTTGTGCAAGTATCGAGCCATCGATGTATTCGACCATGGAATGGATGATGCTCTCGGGATGCACGACCACCCTGATCTGATCGGCTCCCGCATTGAACAGCCAGTGCGCCTCGATCACCTCCAGCCCCTTGTTCATCATCGTCGCGGAATCGATGGAAATCTTTCTGCCCATTACCCAGTTCGGGTGCCTGCACGCCTCATCCGGCGTAACATGTTCGAGCGCTTCCCTCGAAAAACTCCTGAAAGGGCCGCCAGAAGCCGTAAGCAGAATGCGCTTCACGCCTCCTCCCCCGTCACGGGTGTAATTGCGCGGCAGCACCTGGAAAATGGCGTTGTGCTCGCTGTCTATGGGCAAGAGAACTGCGCCGTTTTCTCTGACCGCATCCATAAAAAGCTGCCCTGCCATGACAAGGGTCTCCTTGTTGGCGAGCAGGATTCTTTTCCCGCCTCTTGCCGCGGCAAGCGCCGGCTGCATTCCCGCAGCTCCGACAATGGCCGCCATCACGGTATCCACCTCGGGGAGGGACGCTATTTTTTCGAGTGCAGCAACCCCGCTCTCGACTTCGGTATTCAGCCCTGCTCGAACAATCCCTTCTCTTAAACGCTGCGCGCCTGACTCGTCCCGCATCACGGCATATTTCGGCCTGAACTTCAAGCACTGCTCGAGCAAGGCCTCATGCTGGGTGTTCGCGCTCAGCGCGAACACCGTGAATTTCTCGGGATGCCGCGCCACTACGTCGAGTGTGCTTTTGCCGATGCTGCCCGTGGATCCCAGTACGGTGATATTTTGCGTGGTCATGGCAGCAACTGTGTGAGCATCAGGCCCAGTGCGGCCAGCGGGAGTGCCGCCGTCAGGCTGTCGATGCGATCCAGTATCCCGCCATGTCCGGGAAGAATGTTTCCGCTGTCCTTGAGGCCTGCATTGCGCTTGACAGACGACTCGAAAAGGTCTCCGATGATGCTGAAACCCATCAGCACCCATATCGAAAGAATCAGCCAGGGCGGATCAATAGCCAAGGCATCGGTATTGCCCGAGAAAACCAGAAACCATGCATAAATTCCCACGGCAGCGGCAGCCCCGGCAACACCTTCCCAGGTTTTGCCGGGGCTGATCGATGGGGCAAGCTTGTGTTCCCCAAACCTTTTCCCGGAAAAATAGGCGGCCGTATCGGCAATCCAGACTATTGCCATGACCCCGAGCAAAAGCCATGGCCCATATAACCTCAGATCGATCAGGGCAAGCCATGTCGGGATCAGCACAATCCACCCTACCAATGCCATGGGGAGCGGATGCCGGATATGCCAGCCGAATGCGAGCCAGGATGGAGCAACAACAAGCCAGAAGATGGCCGAAGCGCCATAGAAAAACAGGATGCGCGCAGAATCGATATGAATCAGCCAGAGAACGAACCACGACATCATGAAGGACAGGAGGAGATAAAGCTGGATAAGCATTTTCGAAAAACCGGCCATCCTTCCCCATTCCCGGCACGCGAGCATCGTCACTGCCAGCGTCACTCCTATCCATAACTCATCCGAGAGGAAAAACAGGGCACCCAGAAAAAGCGGAATCAATACTATTGCAGTTAATATCCTGGCTTTAAGCATTGTCAGGGTGTTGCAAGCAACTGTTCGCTGGTTCGCCCGAAACGACGCTCTCTCGCCTGATAGGAAGTGATAGCGAGATCCATTGCTGCCGAATCGAAATCCGGCCATAGGGTATCTGTGAAATAGAGTTCGGTATAGGCAAGCTGCCACAAAAGGAAGTTGCTGATTCGCTGCTCCCCCCCCGTTCTTATGAAAAGATCGGGCTCCGGCGCATAATTCATCGAAAGATAGGGGGAGAGGTCACACTCTTCGAATCCGCCTGCAAGTTCCGGACGATCCTTCAACATGCGCCTTGCCGCCTGCAGGATATCCCATCTTCCCCCATAATTGGCAGCTATGGTAAAAGTCAACCCTGTATTGTCTGCGGTGCGCAGCTCGGCATCTTCGATCAGCCTGACCAGTTTGGCGTTGAAGGGGGAAAGATCCCCGATCACCCTGAAACGCAGATTATCCTTGTGAATCTGATCGATTTCCCGTTCCAGAGCGCTGTAAAAAAGCGTCATCAGGAAAGACACTTCATCCTTCGGCCTGCGCCAATTCTCGCTGCTGAAAGCGAACAGGGTCAGATACTCGACGCCGATTTCGACACAATGCCGGACCGTATTGCGCACGCTCTTGACGCCTCGCTGATGTCCGGCAATTCTCGGCAACATGCGCTGCTTAGCCCATCGGCCGTTGCCGTCCATAATGATCGCGATATGCGACGGGATGGCTTTTGCAGCGGGAATCTCGCAAGTCGAGCTTTGGAAACGAGCCATCAGACTGCCAGAAGATCGGCTTCTTTGGCCTGCAATGCCTTATCCACTTCAGCGATATGGCGATCCGTCAGCTTCTGGATTTCATCCTGGGCACGCCGCTCATCATCCTCGGAAATGGCCTTCTCCTTAACGAGCTCCTTGAGCGAGGAATTGGCATCCCTGCGAATATTCCGGATAGCTATTCGCGCATTCTCTGCTTCCCCCCTGACCACCTTGATCAGGTCGCGCCTGCGCTCTTCTGTGAGCATGGGCATGGGAACACGCACAATATCTCCCACCGTGGAAGGATTAAGGCCCAAATCGGAATCCCTGATCGCCTTTTCGATCTGCGCCAGCATCTTCTTCTCCCATGGGGATACGCTGATGGTACGCGCATCCAGCAAGCTCACGCCGGCAACCTGGCTGATCGGCGTGGGATTGCCGTAATAATCCACTACGACATGGTCGAGTATGCCGGTATGCGCCCGTCCCGTCCTGACTTTGGAAAAATCGACTTTCAGGGCTTCGAGCGCCTTGATCATTCTTTGCTCGGCAGATTTCTTGACTTCACCCAACATCTTCGTGCTTTCCCAATATGCTGAAATCAGCAGTATACCAGAGTACCTTCATCCTCCCCGAACACTACCCGCTTCAAGGCGGAAGGTTTGAATATGCTGAACACGTTCACGTTCATGTTCTGATCCCTGCATAATGCCAACGCAGTGGCATCCATGACCTTCAGGTTTTTCAGGATTGCTTCATCGAAGCTCAGGCGATGGTATCGTGTTGCCTCGGGGTGAGTCGCCGGATCGGCGGTATAAACGCCATCAACCTTGGTCGCCTTGAGAACGATATCGACGTTCATTTCCATTCCGCGCAATGCGGCGGCCGTATCTGTCGTGAAAAAGGGGTTGCCCGTCCCGGCAGCAAATACCACCACCTTACCCTCTTCAAGGTAGCGCATCGCCTTGCCGCGAATATAAGGTTCGGCGACCTGCTCGATATTGAGCGCGGATTGCACGCGGCAGTCGAGTCCGACACCACGCATCGTATCCTGCAATGCAAGCGCGTTCATGACGGTGGCCATCATCCCCATGTAATCCGCTGTCGCACGATCCATGCCGGCTGCGCCAAGCGCTACGCCCCGAAAAATGTTGCCACCGCCGATCACGATAGCAACCTGCACGCCGAGCTCGACGACTTCCTTGATTTCGGAAACGATGCGCGCAATCGTCGGGCGGTTGATGCCGTAGCTGTCGTCACCCATCAGCGCCTCCCCGCTCAGCTTGAGCAGGATGCGCTTGTAAGCGGGCATCTTTTTCAAGATTGCCCCACCTGGGCCATAACCTCGGCGACGAAATCGGTGGATGCCTTTTCGATGCCCTCCCCAACCACGAACATCTGGAAGGCGTTGACTTTCGCTTTCCTGGCCGCAAGCAATTTCTCCACCGTCTGATCCGGATCCTTCACGAAAGGCTGGCCCAGCAAAGTGATTTCGGCAAGATATTTGGCCATCCTGCCATCGACCATTTTCTCAACGATATTGGCAGGCTTGCCGCTCTCGGCAGCCTGCGCAGTATAAATTTCACGCTCTTTCGCCAAAAGTTCAGCCGGAACCTCGTCCTTTGAAACGCACACCGGCTTGCTTGCAGCGATGTGCATGGCAATATCCTTGCCCAGCGCTTCGTCCGCTCCGGCATAATCGACCAGCACGCCGATTTTCGAACCGTGCAGATAACAGGCAAGCTGGCCCTGGGTCTGGAAGCGCACCATTCTGCGGACGCTGATGTTCTCGCCGAGCTTCATGACAAGTGCCTGACGCAATGCTTCGACAGTCTTTCCGCCATCCATTTCGCTCCCGGATAGGGCTGCGACATCGGTCAGGCCGGTTTTGCTCACCAACTCCGCAAGCGCTTTTGCGAAATCGACAAAATCCTGGTTCTTCGCAACGAAGTCGGTTTCGCAATTGAGTTCGACCAGGGCACCGGACTTCTTGTCGGCGGAGACGAAGGCGCCTATCATGCCCTCTGCGGTGACCCTGCCAGCAGCCTTGCTCGCCTTCGCCCCACTCTTGATACGCAGCAAATCTTCGGCTGCCTTCATGTCGCCGTCCGTTTCACTCAACGCCTTTTTGCACTCCATCATGCCAAGACCGGTCAACTCGCGCAGCGCCTTGACCATACCTGCGGTAATTTCCGCCATTTCCAAAACTCCCAGAAAATTAAAAGTTTAAAAAAGGGGCTCACGCCCCTTTTTTCAGGATTATTCGCCCGACTCCGCCGGGTCGCTCACTTCGACAAATTCGTCGCTGACCAGTTCCTTGATGACCTGGCTCCTGCCCTCCAGAATCGCATCGGCCACCCCTCTTGCATAGAGACGTATCGCCCTGCTGGAATCGTCGTTGCCCGGAATGACATAGGCGACGCCATCGGGGGAGTGGTTGGTATCGACAACTCCGACCACGGGAATGCCCAGCTTGGCGGCTTCCACGATCGTCCCCTTCTGATACCCGACATCGATCACGAAAATCGCATCCGGAAGGCCCGGCATATCCTTGATTCCGCCGAGGCTCCTTTCAAGTTTCTCGTATTCACGATGCAGCTCCAGCGCTTCCTTCTTGGAAAGCTTGTCTATGGACCCATCCTGCATCATGGCTTCCATGTCATGCAGGCGCTTGATCGATTGCTTGACCGTCTTGAAGTTGGTCAGCATTCCGCCAAGCCAGCGATGATCGACATACGGGCTGCCGCAGCGTGCGGCTTCTTCCTTGACAATCTCGCGAGCCTGCCGCTTGGTGCCGACGAACAGTATCGTTCCCTTGCTGGATGCAAGCTGGCGCACATATTTCATCGCATCCTGGTACATCGCCAGGGTTTTCTCGAGATTGACGATATGGATCTTGTTGCGATGCCCGAAAATGTAGGGAGCCATTTTCGGATTCCAGTAACGGGTTTGATGCCCGAAATGGACACCCGCCTCCAGCATTTGACGCATTGTAACCGACATTGAATTCTCCATTAGGGTTATGACTTCCACCCGTCCAACGACCCGATATCGGGCACCCTGCAGGACGAGTGTGCGAATTTCAGACGTTGGGAATCCCCCTCCGAACTGATTTCGCAATTGTAACATCCCGCATGCTGATTTCTCAACAAAAACCATGCGCTGGCGGATTGCCTTGAAGACAACTATTCGATATGCTCGAAAATTTAAAGGCTCCACTGCCGAATCTCGTCCGGCAGGAAAACACACATGACAGTAAGCATTAAAAGCCAGCAGGAAATCGAAAAAATGCGCATCTCGGGGCGGCTTGCTGCCGAAGTCCTGGATTATATCGAACCTTTTGTGAAAGCCGGGATCACCACTGGAGAGCTGGATCGGCTCTGTCACGATTACATGGTGAACGTCCAGAAAACGATTCCCGCGCCGCTCAATTACGCACCGCCCGGGCACAGACCCTACCCGAAATCGATCTGCACATCCATCAATCATCAGATTTGCCACGGCGTTCCCGGGGATAAGGTTCTCAAAAATGGCGATATCCTGAACATTGACATCACCGTCATCAAGGATGGCTACCACGGGGATACCAGCCGCATGTTCTGCGTCGGGGAAGTGGCGCCTCATGCCAGGCGTTTATGCGAAATCAGTCATGAATGCATGTGGCACGGCATCCATCAGGTTAAACCGGGAAACAGGCTCGGGGATATCGGTTCTGCCATTCAGAAACATGCCGAGAAGAACGGATATAGCGTCGTAAGGGAATACTGCGGCCATGGCATAGGCGTCAAATTCCACGAGGAGCCCCAGGTCCTGCACTATGGCAACGCGGGAACCGGACTGACATTGCTCCCCGGAATGATTTTCACCATTGAACCCATGATCAATGCGGGAAAAGCTGCCATTCGGCATCTGGGCGACGGCTGGACAGTGGTCACGAAGGATCACAGCCTTTCCGCTCAATGGGAACACACCATACTGGTTACCGAAACCGCACATGAAGTATTGACCTTGTCGTCTGGCTCCCCTCCTGGAATATAGCCTTGAACCTGGCATCGAATGAAATCAAGCTGGAGCTGGCCGAAGGAAAAAAATCCCTTCAGGAAAAATTCCGGCAGGACGAACGTTCTTCAACTCTCCCTGGAAACCTCAGCCATCTTGTCGACCGCATCCTGAAAGCCGCCTGGAATGGCATTTCCCTTCCGGCTGATGCCGCCCTGCTGGCAGTCGGCGGATACGGGCGCAAAGTCCTCTTCCCTCATTCCGATATCGATCTTTTGATCCTGCTCGAAAAACAGGCAGATCCGGATACAGCCGCAAAACTGGAGCACCTCGTGGGCCTCCTGTGGGATTCCGGCCTCGACGTCGGGCACAGCGTGCGCACTTTGGAAGAGTGCGCGATCGAAGCTGCGAAGGATGTCACGGTGCAAACCAACATGCTCGAAGCAAGGCTCCTTGCAGGCAGCCGGAAACTGTACCAGTCCTTTACCGTGGGATTGCGCGCATCGATCGATTGCAAGGCATTTTTCAACGCGAAAGAACTCGAGCAGCAGCAGCGCCACATGCGCCTCCACGACACCTCGCACAACCTGGAACCCAATCTGAAGGAAAGTCCCGGCGGGCTCAGGGATCTCCAGACCCTGATCTGGATTGGCAAGGCCTGCAACCTGGGCTCCTCGTGGAACGATCTGGCAAGAAACGGCATCATCACGAAGAATGAAGCCAGGCGTATAGCGCGTCATCAGGCTTTTCTTGAGAATCTGCGCATCCGTCTGCATTACCTTGCCGCACGCAGGGAGGACAGACTCCTGTTCGATTACCAGACGGTGCTCGCAACCGAACTCGGATACGAGGAAAAACGCTCTCGCCGCGCAAGCGAGCAGTTGATGCAAAATTATTACCGTATAGCCAAATCGGTTTCCCAGCTCAACACCATTTTGCTGCAAAACATGCGCACCAGCATATTCACTTCTTCGCCGGTTGCGCGGGCTGTCATCAATGAGCGCTTCGAGGCCAGAGGCGATTTGCTCGCAGCGCGCAGCGAATCGCTTTTCACGGACCAACCCAGTGCCATTCTCGAATGCTTTCTGCTGATCGAGCGTCACCCCGAACTCAAGGGCATCAGTTCAGAGACATTGCGCGCTCTTTGGAGAGCCACCTCGAAAATCGACGCCAAATTCCGCAGGGATGAAAAGAACCGTGAATTTTTCATGCAGATCCTGCGCGAACCCAGAGGAGTCTCGCATGCCCTGCAGCGCATGAATCAGTACGGCGTGCTGGGAAAATACATCCCGGCTTTCGGCCGCATCGTGGGACGCATGCAGCACGATCTCTTCCACGTCTACACGGTGGACGAGCACATCCTCAAGGTGGTGCGCAACCTGAGGCGCTTCAAAATGACGGAATATGCCCACGAATATCCCCTTTGCAGCAGACTGATCAACGAGTTCGAACATCCCGAAGTGCTTTATCTCGCCGGACTCTTCCATGACATCGCAAAAGGCCGCGGTGGAGACCATTCGAAGCTCGGAAAACGCGACGCCCTGATCTTTTGCAGGCAGCATGGCTTGAGCGAGGCCGATGCGGCATTGGTGGGAGATCTTGTCGAAAAGCATCTGATCATGTCATCCACTGCCCAGAAAATGGATTTATCCGATCCGGACGTCATTGCAAATTTCGCTGCCAGAGTGAGTACGGAAAGACAGCTTTCGGCGCTCTATCTGCTTACGGTGGCGGACATCAGGGGGACCAGCCCGAAGGTGTGGAATGCCTGGAAGGAAAAACTGCTGGAAGATCTCTTCAGAGCGGCGCAGCGCTGCCTGAGAGGGGACAAACCCTCCTCGATCGGCAACTTCCAGAAACGCCAGATCGAGGCCGTCAGGCTGTTACAACTATATGCCATGCCCAGGGACAGTCAGCAGAATCTCTGGTCGAAGCTCGAAATGAGCTATTTTTTGCAGCACGACGCCAACGAAATCGCTTGGCATGCGCGCATTCTCTACAACCGGGTCGACACGGGCACACCCGTCGTCAGGGCAAGATTGAGCCCTGTAGGAGAAGGCCTGCAAGTCATGATCTATGCGGAGAACCAGCCCGATCTCTTTGCGCAGATCAGCGGTTTTTTCGAGCGCATCGGCTACAACATCGCCGAAGCCAGAATACACACGACCCGACACGGCTATTGTTTGAACAGTTTTCTGGTGCTCGACCCCGAGCGGAAAGTCGAACAATACCGCGACCTGATCAGCTTCATTGAATTCGAACTGGAGCAGAGGCTGGTTCAAAAAAAACCCCTGGAAGCACCGATTCAAAGCCGCCTGAGCCGACACCTGAAGCATTTCCCGATACCGCCGCAGGTCAACATCGTCCCCGACGAAAAAGGCATTTATCGCGTGCTTTCGATCATCGCCGGCGATCGTCCCGGGTTGCTGTCCAGGATTGCAAGAACGCTGAAGGACAACCATATCAGTGTCCATAGCGCAAGAATCAGCACGCTCGGCGAGCGCGCCGAAGACACTTTTCTGGTTTCGGGTTCTCTGCTGGAAAACCCTAGGACATTGATCCGCATCGAAACTGCGCTTCTGGAAGAATTGCAGGCCTGAAAGCTATATGGCAGCCATACCGGAAAGACGCCGGAGCGCAGCTTTCAGTGCAGCGACAAAATCAGCCACATGGGAATCATGGCTCCCTGCCCCCAGGCTCACCCTCACCGCCCCTCGCGCCAGATCGGGCGACACCCCCATGGCGAGAAGCGTCTCGCTCGGCTCCGTCGCACCGCTGGAACAGGCCGAACCGCTTGCGATGGCAAAGCCCGCGCGATCCATCTCAAGGACAAGGGTGCCGCCATCGATACCGGCAAAGGAGAAGTAGGCCGTGTTTGGCAGGCATGGCACGCCTCTGGAAAAAAGAACCGCTCCCATGTCCAGCAGTGCGCTTTCAAGTTTTTTCTTCAGGTATTCGACATGTCGCGCGTAGTCCAGGATACGGGTTTTGGCAAGCATGGCGGCAACGCCGAAACCGACGATGGCAGCAACATTCTCGGTTCCAGAACGCAAGCCCGATTCCTGCCCCCCCCCTTCGACAAGGGGCATCAGGGCAAGGCGTTTGTCCACGATCAAGGCCCCCACGCCTTTCGGGCCGTAAATCTTGTGAGCCGAAATCGTCATGGCATGCACGCCAAGGGAAGAGAAATCCAGAGGAATCTTGCCGAAAGCCTGAACCGCATCGGTATGCATCCATGCCCCGCTGGAGCGGGCCATTTCAGCCACTTTCGCCACATCCTGGATGATGCCCGTCTCATTGTTGGCCAATATCACCGAAACCATGCTGGATGGGCTCGAAAGCGCACTTTCGGCATCCCCCATGTCGAGCAAGCCATCAGCATCAACCGAGATTTTGCGCAACAGCCAGCCGGATCGGGTCAATGAGGCGGCGGGCTTCATGATGCTGGGATGTTCTATCGAACTGATCGCAATCGTGGCAGGCTTCAGGTATCCTGCCGCACCCTTGACGAACAGGTTGTTGGCCTCGCTCCCGCCGCTCGTGAAAACAACTTGGGAACTTTGGCAGCCGACAGCCTCTGCAACCTGGCTTCTGGCATTGTGGACAGCTTCTTTCGCGGCCCTGCCGAAGGTGTGACTGCTCGAAGGATTTCCAAAACCTGTTCGGAGATGGGGGAGCATCGCATCCAGAACTTCCTCCCCCACCGGCGTCGTGGCATTGTAATCCAGATAAACCGGCATCAGGCAGGCGCGAGCATCACCCGCATTTCATCCCGTACCGGCGCATCCCCGCCGTAAATCAACTGATCCAGCGTAATCGACTCGAGGTAGCTGTAGATCTGGTCGGTCAGGTCGGTCCAGAGATTATGGGTGAGGCAGGGTCCGTTGGCCTTGCAGTTTGCTTTCCCGCCGCACTTGGTCGCATCGAGCGGTTCATCGACAGCCAAAATGATTTTCGCAACCGAAATTTGGTCCAGCGGCTTGGCAATGCAATATCCCCCGCCGGGGCCTCTCACGCTCTCGACAAGACCATGACGCCTCAGCCTGCCGAACAACTGCTCGAGGTAGGACAGGGAGATCAGTTGACGTTCGCTTACTCCGGCCAATGTTACCGGCGCACCGTCGGAATGGATGGCCAAATCGACCATGGCCGTCACGGCAAAGCGGCCTTTCGTGGTTAATCTCATGTTTGCTCCGTATGGTTGACGACCGGATCATACCCGATGTCTTTGGTCAACTATATAGCAAGTTTAAAAAATCAGTCAACTATTTTGTTGAGGTATTTCGGATCGAAACTGTCGGCTGTGGCCTTGGCTTCTTCGGTATGGATGCCCATTTTTTCGAGATACTGGAGTATCAGCTCGATCTTGTGGTCGCTGGCGACGCTGTGGTCGATCAAGCCATGTATAGCCTTGGCAATCGGATCGTTCATGTCGTCCCCGATGGCATAGGCGCTAAAACCCATTTTCTCAGCCTTCTTCTCCCGCACCTGCTGCTTGGATTCATCAAGGATTCTTGCCGGAATACCCACGGCAGTCGCACCATCCGGAACATCCTTGACAACAACGGCATTGGATCCGATCTTGGCTCCGTCACCGATTCGGATCGGGCCGAGTATCTTGGCGCCTGCCCCGACAATGACTCCCCTGCCCAAAGTCGGATGGCGTTTGCCTTCATTCCAGGATGTTCCTCCCAGGGTGACGCCATGGTAAAGAGTGGAATCGTCTCCGATTTCAGCTGTTTCGCCGATCACAACCCCCATGCCGTGATCGATGAATACCCGCCTGCCAATTTTTGCGCCGGGATGGATTTCGATTCCGGTAAGCCAGCGTCCAAGATGCGCAGCGAACCTCGCCAGCCATTTCAGCCCGGCATGCCACAGACGACGGGACAACCTGTGAATCAGAATGGCATGAAAACCCGGATAGCAGGTGATCACCTCCCATCGGGTGCGTGCCGCAGGGTCGCGTTCGAATACGACCCGGATGTCTTCCTTCATGGACTCAAACAATTTCATTACCTGTATCTGGCGAATACTTCGACAAATCTCGCAAAATTCCCCTGAGGATGTTCACTTCCGTCTTTTCAAGGCGGCTCCTTGCAAACAGCCTGCGCATTCTTTGCATCAATCTTTTCGGCTCTTCGGGATCGAGAAATCCAATCTTAACCAAAGTCTTTTCCAAATGCTGATAAAAATGTTCGATTTCTTCGAAAGTTGCGAGGTCGAGCGCTTTTCCGGACGGATTCATTTCCTCTGGAAGGGTCATTTTCAACTCGTAGGCCATGACCTGAACGGCAGAAGCCAGATTCAGCGAAGAATAGGCCGGGTTCGCAGGAATGGTCGAAATGACCTGGCATTTTCCGATTTCTTCGGTCGTGAGGCCTGACATTTCCGTTCCGAAAACCAGCGCGACTTCGCTCCGGACAGCCTCATCGAGAAGGATGCGTGCAGCGCCGCGCGGGTCATGCACTTCGTGAGAAAGGTCTCGCGGCCTTGCCGTCACCGCAACCATCAGTTGAGCACCGATGAGCGCATCGTCGAGCGTTTCGCAAACCACGCTTTTTTCCAGAACATCCTCGGCACCGGAAGCGCGTGCGGTGGCTTCAGGATGGGGGAAATGTTTCGGTGAAACCAGATAGAGGCGTGAAAGCCCCATCGTCTTCATGGCGCGGGCCGACGCCCCTATATTCCCTGGGTGCGTCGGCCTGCACAGCACGATGCGTATATTTTCAAATCTGTGGCCCACAGTCCCCATCTTCCCTACAACTTGAAAGCAAATTTTAATGCGTAACCTGATAGAATGTCGCAGTTTACAGAACCCTTAGAGACACGCACCATGCACCCCATGCTCAACACCGCAGTCAAGGCTGCACGTCGTGCCGGATCGATCATCAACCGCGCATCCCAGAATCTTGATCTGCTCAAAGTCGAGCACAAGTCCTACAACGACTTCGTGAGCGAAGTGGACAAAGCCGCCGAAGCAGCCATTCTGGAAATCATCACGGATTCCTATCCGAACCACGCCATTCTAGCAGAAGAAAGCGGCACTCAAGGCGATTCGGAATTCCAGTGGATCATCGATCCGCTAGACGGCACGACCAACTTCCTTCATGGATTTCCGCAATATTCCGTTTCCATTGCACTGTCTCACAAGGGGCTGATCACGCAAGCCGTGGTATTCGATCCCGTGCACAACGATCTTTTCACGGCAACCAGGGGGGGAGGAGCGTTCCTCAACGACAGAAGGATCAGGGTATCCAAAAGAACCCGCCTGGAAGACGCCCTGATCGGCACAGGATTTCCCTTCAGGAATTTCGACCATCTGGACGCCTATCTCGCCATATTCCGCGAACTGGTGCAAAAGACTTCCGGTATCCGCCGTCCGGGTTCTGCCGCGCTCGATCTCGCCTCGGTCGCGGCCGGAAGGTTCGACGGTTTTTGGGAATTCAGTCTGAGCCCCTGGGATATTGCAGCGGGCACCCTCCTGATAACGGAAGCCGGCGGACTCGTCGGTGACCTGCATGGAGAAGCCAATTATTTGAAAAATGGACATATCGTGGCGGGCTCGCCGAAAATTTTCGGACAGCTTCTGCAAACGATTTCACCTTACCTGACCGAAAAACTCAAACTTTGAATATAGCTCAAAGGATGGCGCAAGCAGCAAGTTTTGGTTATCATAACTCGCAGTATATTGCGATGACTATTGTACTAACTTGAAGAACCCCCCCCTTTATCAAGCCTTCAGGAGAGATTGAGCAATGCTGGTCATAGTCGGTTATGTCATCATCCTGGCAAGCGTTTTCGGGGGATTTGCGATTGCTGGCGGGCATCTTGGGGCACTGCTCCAGCCAATCGAACTGCTCATGATCGCCGGAGCCGCCGGCGGCGCCTTCGTGGTAGGCAACTCGGGGAAAGCCATCAAAGCCACCTTGAAAGCGCTCCCTGCCGTTTTCAAGGGCTCAAAATACAACAAGGCATTGTACATGGAGCTGATGGCGCTCCTGTACGAGATCCTTTCCAAAATCAGGAAGGAAGGATTGATGTCGATTGAAGGGGATGTCGACAATCCGAAGAGCAGCCCCCTTTTTTCCAAATATCCCAGGATTCTCAGCGACCACCATGCCATCGAGTTCCTGACCGACTATCTGCGCATCATGGTCGGCGGAAATCTGAACTCGTTCGAAATCGAGAACCTGATGGATGTTGAAATCGAAACGCACCACCATGAGGAACTTGCGCCGGCCCACATCCTGGGGAAAATCGGCGAAGGCTTGCCCGCTTTCGGTATCGTCGCCGCTGTCATGGGGGTGGTTCACACCATGGAATCCGTCGGCATTCCTCCGAGGGAACTCGGTCTCCTGATCGCCCATGCGCTGGTCGGCACTTTCCTTGGCATTCTGCTCTCTTACGGGTTCGTTAGCCCGCTTTCCGGCCTGCTTGAGCAAAAAGTGAACGAATCGAGCAAGCTGCTGCAATGCATGCGCGTCACGCTGCTTGCCAGCCTGAACGGCTATGCGCCGGCACTGGCCGTCGAATTCGGCAGAAAAGTGCTCAACTCGACCGAACGCCCGACCTTCAGCGAACTTGAAGAGCATGTCAAGAAAAGCAAATCGAAATAAAGTCCCTTCCAAGGCATAGTGAATGAGCGACGATTCCCAGCGCCCGATTATCATCAAGCGCATCAAGAAGGGCGGCGGGGGTCATCACGGCGGCGCCTGGAAAATCGCCTATGCCGACTTCGTCACGGCAATGATGGCATTCTTTCTGCTGATGTGGCTGCTGGGCTCGACCACGGCGGGTAACCTGAAAGGGATAGCAGAATACTTCCAGACGCCGCTCAAAATTGCGCTTATGGGCGGCCAGGGTACCGGCGACAGCTCCAGCATCATCAAGGGTGGAGGGCAGGATCTGACGCGAGCCTCCGGACAGGTCAAGTATGGGGACATCGAGGTCAAGCAGAAAAAAATCAATCTGAAAGATGCCAAGGCGGCGCTTGAACAGCAGGAAGAGGAGAAGCTGAAAGCCCTCAAGAGCACCCTGGAGAAGGCGATCGACTCCAACCCCGAACTGAAGAAATTCAAGGACCAGCTCCTCATCGACATAACCAGCGAAGGGCTCAGAATCCAGATTGTCGATGCCAAGAACAGGCCCATGTTCGACCTCGGCAGCACGGTACTTCAGCCCTATACGAAAGCCATCCTGGACGAAATCGGCAAGACCCTGAATGGCGTACCGAACAGGATCAGCCTGTCCGGCCATACCGACGCAACGCCCTACAGCGGCGGCGACAAAAGTTACAGCAACTGGGAACTCTCTGCGGACAGGGCGAATGCTTCGCGCAGGGAATTGATCAAGGGAGGAATGGACGGAAGCAAGATGTTGCGCGTTGTCGGCCTCGCGTCCGCAGTGCCGATCGACAAGGACAACCCCTACAATCCCATCAACCGTCGCATCAGCATCATCGTCATGAACAAGAAAACCGAAGATGCCATCACTTCCAACGAAAGCGTGAACAACGTGGACAGCCATACCAAGGTCACTACTGATACGCTGACCAGAAATGCCGCAGAAACGCCATCCGCAAAGAAATAACTACTCTTCCGGGCAGGGCTTCCCGGGAAACAGTACGCTGCTGAATCCGAAATTACGCAAATCCCGGATTCTCATCGGATAGAGGATCCCCTGAAGATGGTCGCACTCGTGCTGCACCACTCTTGCATGAAATCCGCCGACCTCCCTGTCGATCGTCTTGCCATGAGCATCGAATCCGCTGTACCTGAGCTTCGTGAATCTTGGTACAAGCCCCCGCATTCCCGGGATGCTCAAACACCCCTCCCAGCCCTCTTTCATTTCATCCCCTATCGGCTCAAGGACGGGGTTGATCAATACGGTGAGCGGGATGCCTTCCACATCCGGGTAGCGCGGATTCTCGACAACCTCGAATAGAACGATCTGCAATCCCACCCCGATCTGGGGTGCAGCGAGTCCCGCCCCATTCAAGGTGCGCATGGTATCGATCATGCCGGATACGAGCTCGTGCAGTTCCGGAGTATCGAACTCGGTCACGGGATCCGCCTGATTCAAGAGGCGAGCATCCCCCATTTTCAGCACGTCAATCGCCATGAATTTCCGCCAGGTTTTCCAGTATATCCCGTACCCGCTCCATGGACACCTTCAGCACGGCATTGACGTCTTCGAGCTTCACCGCATGCAGGCTACTCCCCCTGCCTGCCGCATAATTGGCAACCACGGCTATCGCCGCATAGCACAGGCCTGCCTCCTTTGCGAGAATCGCCTCGGGCATGCCTGTCATGCCGACCATATCCGCACCGTCGCGCTCCAGCCTGTTGATTTCCGCAGCGGATTCCAGCCTCGGTCCCTGCGTCGCCGCGTAAATCCCGCCATTGAGCACTTCTTTGCCGCAAAGCGCAGCTGCCCTGATGCATTTCTGTCTCAATTCCTCGCAATAGGGTTCCGTGAAATCGGTATGGGTAACCGGCTTTTCGCGCGTATCGAAAAAAGTCGATTGGCGTCCATGCGTATAATCGATGATCTGATCGGGAATGACCAGTGAACCGGGAGCGAGATCGCTGCGGATGCCTCCCACGGATGCAATCGAAACCACATGGCTTGCATTCTGGGAACTGAGCGCCCAGATGTTGGCGCGATAATTCACATCATGCGGCGGTATCGTATGCGCATAGCCATGGCGCGCCAGGAAAATGACTTCATGCCCTCTGATTTTCCCGAATGTCAGCGCGCCCGAGGGTTCTCCGTAAGGCGTGCGCATGACGAGGCGCCTGGTCACCTCCATATTCCCGATTCCTGTCAGGCCCGAGCCTCCGATTATCGCCAGCATGTTTATCCTTCCCTCATGGCATAAATCGCCGGCAGGTTCCGCCATGCGCCGTGTACGTCCATGCCGAACCCGAAGACATATCTGTCGGGCAGTGACAGTCCCACGAAATCAGCCCTGATCGGCTTTGCCTTTTTAATTTGCTTGTCGCAAAACACTGCGCTGTAAAAACCTGCCGCCCCTTCAGTCATGACTCTCTCCTTCACTCCCAACATGGTTTCGCCTTCGTCAAGAATGTCGTCGAGGACCAGCACGACCCTGCCACGCGCATTTTCGCGAGGCGCCACCCGCCAGTCCAGATCGCCTCCTCTTGTTTTGTTCCCGTAGCGGCTGACATGGATGTAATCGAAATCCAGCGGAAAATTCAGCATGGGCAACAGCTGGCCCGTGAACACGACGGCGCCCCCCATCACGCTCAGCACGAGGGGGTGCATTTCCGAGAGGGCATCGGTGATTTCATCTGCAAGCCGCTTCACGGCAGCAGTCACCTCCTCCGCAGAATAGAGTTGTTCCGCATGAACATAAATATCCCGAGCTTCCCTCGCGCTCAACATTTCATTCTTTCCTTTCGGAACCAATTCTGGAATGGAGGAGATCCGCATATTCGTCTCCCACCTGCGGGTGCCTGAGCGCATAAGCCAGGGTTGCCTGAAGGTATCCCAGCTTGCTGCCGCAATCGTACCGCGTGCCGTGAAATTGATAGGCAAGTATCTTCTCCTCTGCCAGCAGCGCTGCGATTCCGTCCGTCAATTGAATTTCCCCGCCTGAACCGGACTGAACACGCTTCAGGTGATGGAAAATTCTCGGCGTCAGAATGTAGCGTCCCACCACGGCCAGCGTGGACGGCGCATCGGCAGGCTTCGGCTTTTCGACGATCCCCGTGATCGGCTGGCATCTGTCCACTGCCTCCGAATTCGCCTTCACCACGCCGTAATGCCCGGTATCTTCGCGCGGAATATCCTGCACCCCCAGTACCGAGCAGTGATTTTTCTCGTACACTTCCAGCATCTGCAAAATGGTGGGCTTTTCCGAATCGATCAGATCGTCCGCAAGCAGCACGGCAAAGGGCTCGTTCCCGATCACCGGCAATGCGCACAACACCGCATGCCCGAGACCCAGCGCGTCGGGCTGTCTGACGAAAATGCAGTGGACGTTTGCCGGGATCAAATTCCTGACTTCTTCCAGAAGCTGGTATTTGCCTTTTTCTTCGAGGACGGCTTCCAGTTCGTAATTCTTGTCGAAATGATCCTCGATCGCACGCTTGTTGCGCCCCGTGATGAAAACCATGTCCGTGATCCCGGCTGCGATGGCTTCTTCCACCGCATACTGAATGAGCGGCTTGTCCACGATCGGCAGCATTTCCTTGGGGCTCGCCTTCGTCGCCGGCAGAAACCGGGTCCCCATCCCGGCCACCGGAAAAACCGCCTTGGTGATTTTTCTCATTTTGACTCCAAGTTGCTTTGCGAAATGAGTTCGACAAAATCGGTCTCGCCCAGTATTTTGATTCCCAATGCCAATGCCTTCTCGTATTTGCTGCCAGGATCTTCCCCTGCCACGACATAATCCGTTTTTGCAGATACGCTGCCGGTCACTTTCCCACCCAAAGATTCTATCTTTCCCTTGGCCTCGTCCCGAGTGTATGCAAGCAGCGTCCCGGTCAGAACGAAAGTTTTGCCGGAGATGTTGTTTCTGAAATCCTTGATGGCTTCCCGTGCTTCCGGCCTGATGCCGCTTTCGAGCAAGGCATCGATCACCTGATCATTGTGAGGCTCGCCCAAAAAGTCGATTATACTCTGCGCAACCACTGGACCGATATCCTGCACCCCGGTCAGGTCATCGAAACCGGCCGATTTCAGATTCTCCATGGATCCGAAATGGTGCGCCAGTTCGTTCGCAGTGCTTTCTCCCACATGGCGAATGCCGAGCGCATAGATGAACCTGGACAGCGTCGTTTTTTTGCTCGCTTCTATCGCATCGAGCAGGTTCCGGGCCGACTTCGCGCCCATTCGATCCAGCCCCGCCAACTCAGCCATATCCAAATGATAAAGATCCGCAGCCGTATGCACCATCCCCTTTTCTACCAACTGTTCGACCAGCTTGTCTCCAAGCCCGTCTATGTCCATGGCGCGGCGTCCGGCAAAATGCAGCAAGGCCTGCTTGCGTTGTGCCGCGCAAAACAGTCCGCCGGTGCAGCGGTGTTCGATGCTGCCCTTCTCTCTTACCACTTTGCTGCCGCAGACGGGGCATTGCTTGGGCATGAGGAAGTTATGTCTGTAACCCACAGAAGTATCAGGCACTCGCCCCACCACCTCGGGAATCACGTCGCCAGCACGGCGCACGATGACCCTATCGCCGATGCGTACCTTCTTGCGGCGCAATTCGAACAGGTTGTGCAGCGTGGCATTGCTGACTGTGGTGCCACCGACGAATACCGGATCGAGTTTCGCCACCGGGGTAAGCTTGCCGGTGCGCCCAACCTGCACTTCTATGCCGTTGAGCCTTGTCATCTGCTCTTCCGCCGGGTATTTATGCGCCACTGCCCAGCGCGGTTCGCGCGTCACGAAGCCCAATTTCGCCTGCAGGGGGAGGCTGTTGACCTTGTACACCACGCCGTCGATATCGAAAGGCAGGCTGTCGCGCTTTGCCGCGATACGGCGATAAAACCCCACCAGTCCCTGAGCGCCCTGCACCACCGCGCGCTCTTCATTTACCGGCAACCCCAGGTTTTCCAGCGCATCCAGTACCGCGCTGTGCGTCGCGGGCAATTCCCACCCCCTCACCTCGCCCAAACCATAGGCAAAAAAAGAAAGCGGGCGTTGTGCGGCAACCCCGGGATCCAACTGGCGGATGCTGCCCGCCGCACCGTTGCGCGGATTCACCAGGGTGGGCAAACCCTGCGCGCGCTGCTTTTCGTTGTAGCGCTCGAAGTCCCTGCGCGCCATGTACACCTCTCCGCGCACCTCCAGCACTTCGGCAAAACAGTCTTTGAGATGCAGCGGAATGGCATGGATGGTACGCACGTTCTGAGTCACATCCTCTCCGGTCTCGCCGTCACCTCGGGTAGCAGCCTGCACCAGCACGCCGCGCTCGTAGCGAAGATTAATCGCCAGACCGTCGAATTTCAGTTCGCAGGCATACTCGATCAAAGCATCGGGCTGGCCCAGTTCGCGCCGTATCCGTGCATCGAAAGCGATCGCGCCGGAATCGCCGATATCGGTCTCGGTGCGAATGGAAAGCATGGGCACGGCATGGCGCACCGGATCGAAAGCATCGAGCACCCTGCCACCGACGCGCTGCGTGGGAGAATCGGGGGTGACGTATTCGGGATATTCCGCTTCGAGTTGCTGGAGTTCACGGAATAGGCGGTCGTATTCCGCATCCGGAATGCTCGGCGCATCGAGCACATAATAGCGATAATTGTGCAAATCGATTTCATCGCGAAGGGAGCTCAGCCTGTCGCGGATCGCCTTGTCCTGCACCATCAGGAAAAGAGTCTCAGTGCGCGTTCGCCACCCGGAGCGATCTGTCTGCTTTCCAGCTTCAGTTTGATTTCCTGGAGCAGCCTTCTGATCTTGTCGAATCCCGTATCGTTCAACATCAGCCGCTTGTCGTCCACCAGCACTCCGCCCAACGTGGCGGAAAAGTTTTTGGCAAGCGTGATCATCTGGTCGAAAGCCTGCCTGCCCTGAGCTACGCGAGGCACATCCAGCAGGAACGTGATGCCATGCGTGCTGAGATGTCTGATTCCGTCCGGAAGAAACACCGCAGGCTCATGATTGCAAAGTGAAAAAAGATGGACGCCATGCTCGTCGAAATATTTGAACGTGCCATCCGACTCGAGCCTGAAACCGGCAGCTTCCGCAAGCCCGCGGATTTTCGTCCCCGCGAAAGTCTCCTCCCCCCGGCTCATCACGTTGATGCCGATCAGCATGTCGACCTCGGCGCAGAATTTGTCGAGCAGGGTCGCCCTGGAATGGGCTTCGTTGATTTCAGGGCAATGCTCCGATGCGCCGAGATGCGCCGCGAGGCCGACGATCATGTCCCGAAATTCGGACAGCTTCGCCAGACTGATCACACCCGAGCGATCCACCAGCTGCAGGCTGATCTTGAAATTCCTGTATTTCGGTCTGGCATGGGGTTCCTCCCAGCATCCGCTGTCGATATTCAGGCCGTAAACGCCTACGCGTTTCCCGAAGTCGAATTTCCTGCGGAACACCTCGGCCATTTCTTCGGCACCGATTGGGTTGTTTGCCTGAATTTCTGCGATATAGTCGATTTCCGCATCGGCGAAATGCACCGGAGATATGGCCGGTTCAAATTCGACCTCTTCAGCGATGCCATCGCTCAGGACGGACTCGTCCAAAGGGACTTCATCGCCGATATCGACAAGCTTGTGCTCGACCCGTCCGTCGTAAATGGAAACGGGCTTGAAATCGTCCAGCAGCACGTCGTCATGTTTGGATTCAAACAGGGACTCGGTTCTCCGCCGATGACTTCTCTGCTGCCACCAGTTGAACAGAACCATCCCGACCACGAACAGCGCGCCGATCAGGATCAAAGCGATTTGCAAGTTGTTCATATCCACCTCATGAACGCCGGCCCTGCCAGCAATTTTTCTGCCATTATACCGCCGCCTTTCTCGAAGCAGCCTCGACATCCACTGCCACGATGCGTGAAACGCCCTGCTCCTGCATCGTCACGCCGATGAGCTGATGCGCCATTTCCATGGTGATTTTGTTGTGGCTGATGAACAAAAACTGGGTGTGTTCGGCCATTTTCCTGACCATATCACAAAATCGCCCGGTATTGCTGTCGTCCAGGGGCGCATCCACTTCATCCAGCAGGCAGAAGGGCGCAGGATTCAGTTTGAACAGGGAGAATACCAGAGAAATCGCAGTCAGCGCCTTTTCCCCTCCCGAGAGAAGGCGTATCGAAGCATTTTTCTTGCCAGGAGGCTGCGCCACGATCTCCATCCCGCTGTCGATGATCTGATCCCCGGTCAAAACCAGCCTTGCCTGTCCTCCCCCGAACAACTGGTGAAAAAGCTCGCTGAAATTTCTGTTGACCTCATCGAAAGTCGCCATCAGGCGCTCCCTGGTTTCGCGATCTATCCTGCGGATGGCGTTTTCCAGCGTCTCGACCGCTTCGCTCAAGTCCAATACCTGAGAATCTATATAACCCTTTCTTTCCTGCGCAGTCTGCAACTCCTCGAAAGCAGCCAGATTGACCGCCCCAAGGCTTTCGATTCTTCCGTTCAATTTCGAAATTTCGGCCTGAAGCTGTTCGCTATCGGGCGCCTTTTCGAGCATACCGACAAGTTCTTCTTCCATCGCCCCGGCAGCTTTCAAGGACGCATCAAACTGCTCTTCGCTGATTCTGGCTTCCTGTTCCCTGAGGCGGATATCGCCGATCTTCTCCCTCAACGGGCCCAATTTCAGTTCAGACCCCTGTCGCAGCCCGTCAAGCTCTTTTAGCCAGGAAGATAATTCCTCGCTCGCCTTGCGCACGGCAAGGAGCGCCTCTTCCTTCTCCTGCCGAGTGACGAGTGCCTGCTGCAGATGAAGATCGAGAGAAGCCGGGTCATGAGCCGAAATTTCCTCTCCAAGCGCATCCAGTGATGCTCTTCCCTGCGCCATGTTCCGCGACAACAATTCAATCCTGCGCTCCAACTCATCGAGTTTCATGGTGCAGGATTTTTCATGGAATTCCGCTTCACGGTTTTTTCCGACTGCCTGCTGCATCAGCCTGTTTTTTTCATCGAACAGGCTTTTCATTTGATCCAGTTCATGCCTGGCTTTGCTCAGACGCTCGCGAAATAGGATGATTTCTTCTCGCAGCGCCTCGATTCTTTTGCCGAGCTCGAGCTTTTTCTCCGATTCCGATCTGAACTGACCCTCGATTTCGTCCATTTCCGCAATGATGCGCGCCGACTGTTCACGAATCCGCCCGTTCGACTCAGAGACCCTGACGCGCTGCAGTTGCAACTCATGCCTCTCCTTCTCCATCCGGTAGAGCAAAACCGACTTCTCCTTTAAAGCCGACTCCAGCCCGGCCGCTTCCTCCTCGCGAGCCTGATGAAGCTTCCTCGATGCTTCGAGTAGTAAAGCCGCATCGTTTTCCGCCGCAAGCAGGCGTTCGATTTCCTGCTGCCGAATCAGCACCCCGTGAACCCTGGAATCGGCGCCATAATAGTGAACGCTGTGTCTTGTGACGATATGCCCTTCCGGGGTCACCAGCAATTCGGAAGCCCCCAGCATCGGACGCAATGTCATTGCCTGTTCCAGATCCTGCGCGATGTAGGCGGAGGAAAGCCACTCGCAAAGGGCGCCGCCGACTTCCTCTTCGCTCAGGGTAATCAAGCCCAGCAGGGGAACAAGCGATGGGTTTCCGGAAGACCTGGGAGAAAACGATCCGCTTTGGACGAACACCACTTCTCCCGGTGGATTTTCACCCTGACAAGGCTCTGCCAGGATGGCATTGACGCGTTCGCGCAGCACGGATTCCAGCGCGTTTTCCCATCCCGCCGAAATTCCGACCTTCGACCAGAGACGGGGCAGACGATCGAGCCCGTTTTCGGCAAGCCATGCGCCCAGATCGGACCGTTTTTCAAGTCCCTCCTGGATTTCGCGAAGTGCAGCAAGGCGGGCACGGATTTCGGCGATATTGCTTTCGTTTTCCTGCAAGTGCAGAAAAGCATCCTGCCTCGCAGCCCGAGCGGTCTCGAGGCGCTGCGCGAGTTCGCTGGATGCGCCCGCTTCAAGCGCCATTCCGGCTTCCATGGCTGCCAGATCTCCTTCGAGCATGGCAAGCCTTTCCTCCTCAGCCACGGGAAGAAAACGCTTCGCTTCAGCGAGCTTTTCGCGCTTTTTGGCAAGCTGATTCAGGGTGTTTTCACAATGCCCCCAATGCGCCTGCTCGATTTTCTCCTGATGCTCGCCTGCCGAGAGCGCAAGTCGCGCTTCCTCGAAAAGCCTTTCCGCCTCCTTCACCCGCTCGTCGGCATCCGAGCACGCCGTCTTCAGCTTTTCCACTTCCAGCAGACAGGCCTCGCTTTGCCGCCTTGCCTCGGCGGCATCCTGCTGCCATTGCCGCCTGTTATCCAGAGCTTCGGCATGTTGCAACTCGAGCGCATCGAGTTCCTTTCTTCCCGACTCGATACGCGCTTCAGCCCTCAAGCGATTGCTCTTGAGATGGTCGATCTGCTGCTGCAGCCTGGAAACTTCGGCATTGGCCTGATACATTGCGCCCTGCGCATCCTGAAGCCTCTGCGCCGTCGAGTCATGCTCCTCGCGAGCCAGGACCAACCGGTTTTCGAGATGCCTGAGATTCGCAGTTTCAGCTTCCATGGCAGTCTCCAGCCTGGATGCTTCCTCGACGAGCTTTCGGCGAAGCTCCCGTGCTTTGGTTTTCCGCCTCAGCCACAGCAGGTTCTGGGCCGTTTTCAGGGATGCCTGCAATTCATGGTAAATTTTTGCAACGCGCGCCTGATCTTCCAGGTGTTCGATGCGCTCGCGCAGTTCCCTGGTAATATCCTCGACTCGCTGCAGGTTCCCCCGGGTTGCGGAGAGGCGAAGCTCGGTTTCGCGCCTTCTTTCCCGGTATTTGGAAATTCCCGCCGCTTCTTCGAGAAAAACCTTCAAGTCTGCCGGATCGGCTTCGATGATTCTGGAAATCATGCCCTGTTCGATGATGGCATAGGCGTGCCCCCCCACCCCAGTTCCCAGGAAAATATCCGAGACGTCCTTGCGCCTGACGCGGAGATTGTTGATGAAATAGCTCGATTCCGCATCGCGCTGCAGGACGCGCTTCACGGCAATTTCCGCATAGTTCGACCATTGCCCGGCAACCCTGCCCTGGCTGTTGTCGAAAACCAGTTCCACGCTTGCGCGCGCAACCGGCTTCCTGTTCCCGGAGCCGTTGAAAATCACGTCCTGCATGGATTTTCCGCGCAGCGCGGAAGCCCTGGATTCGCCCAGAACCCAGCGCAGTGCATCGATGATGTTGGACTTGCCGCAACCGTTGGGGCCGACGATGCCGACGATCTGCCCGGGCGCATGGATATGGGTCGGATCGGCGAAGGACTTGAAGCCTGCCAGCTTGATCTGAGAAAGTCGCAATTTAATCCGTAAGGTAAAACGTTATAATGCGGTTATTCAGCTTATCGAAAGGCGTCAGCATGATTCTCGAAACTTTCCCCAATCCGAATCCGGAGCGCGATTACCACATCCACATGGAGATTCCCGAGTTTACCTGCCTCTGTCCGAAAACCTCGCAACCCGATTTCGCGACACTCCATCTGGATTATATCCCCGACGAACTCTGTGTCGAACTCAAAAGTCTCAAATTGTATGTCGTCTCATACCGCAACAAGGGCGCTTTCCATGAAGCGGTCACCAACCAGATCCTGAACGACCTGCTTGCGGCAACCCGCCCAAGGTTCATGCGCCTGACTGCGAAATTCTACGTCCGCGGCGGCATTTTCACAAACGTCGTGGCAGAACACAGCAAGCAGGGCTGGCAACCCAGACCCCTGATCGCGCTCAGCCAGTTCGAAGCACAATCGAATACACGCTAATCCTCTTCCATTTTTCCCGAAAGCAGGCTGGCCGCAACGATCATTCCGCCCCCTATCCATTCCTGGGAGCGCATTGCCTCCCCCGCCAGGAAATAGGAAGAAATCGCTGCGACGACCAGTTCGAAAAGCAGGATGACGATGGCGCGGTTCGCTGGAGTATGGGTCAGGCCGTATTGCATCACCATGTTGACGGCAAGGATGACCATGCCCATGATCGCAAGGAGCATCAGCGCATCGAGGGAAAATCCCGACCAGCCGGACGGCTGGAACAATTCGAATACCAATCCCGCAACCACCACGCCCGCCGATACGCTGGCCGATCTCGCCTCGATGCTGCAGCCCCGGCCGAGCTTTGCCAGGACGTTGGACAGGGCGAACAGGAATCCTGAGCCGAGTCCCAGCCATTCGGCATCGTTTTTCGGGAAAATGCTGCCGCGCCCGGGGCTCCAGAGCATTACCACGGCGCCGGCCACGGAACAGAAAATCACGAGGTATCCTCTTGCGGTGAGGCGCTCCCCGAGAAGAAGCCTGGCAAGCAGGACGGTCCAGAACGGGGCGAGATAAAACAGGAGCAGAACCCGCATCACCTCGCCATCGAGCATCGCCAGCACATAGCCGATATTGCACAGCCCGGCAGACAGGCCTATCCACACCAGCATCCAGGAAAATCCGGACGACAGGATGCCGTTTCGGAAAAAGATCAACCCGAAAAAGAGCGCCGCGCCATAGCTCAGGGTGAGCGAAATCCAGCCGGACATCCCGAACAATGCGAGAACGCGGTAGGGATACCAGAAAAGGCCCCATACCGTGGCCCCCGCGAGCAGGGAAATTGCAGGAATTTGTTTGGATAACATGCCCTGAAACATTATAATCAAGAATTTCGAGTACAGGCCTGCATGAATCCCGACCTAGAGCGATTGCAACCCTATCCCTTTCAGCGCCTGGCTTCGCTTTGCCAGGGGGCCGAACCCAATCCGGATTATTCCCCGATCAAGCTCTCCATCGGTGAACCGAAACATGAAACGCCCCCCTTCATCTGCCATGCCCTCGCACGGAATCTCGGCGGCCTTTCCCATTATCCCACAACCCAGGGCGGCGATGCGCTGAGGGAATGTATCGCAAAATGGCTGCACCGACGCTACCATGCGACGCTGGATGCAAAAACCCAGGTTCTGCCTGTCAACGGCAGCCGGGAAGCCCTGTTCGCATTTGCCCAGGCCGTCGTCGACCCGCACAAGCCCGCAGCGGTGGTCTGCCCGAACCCCTTCTACCAGATTTACGAAGGCGCAGCCCTGCTGGCGGGCGCAACGCCGCATTTTCTCAACACCCTGCCCGAAAACGGCTTCGCACCGGATTTTTCGCAGCTTTCCGAATCAACCTGGGGCAATACCCAGTTGCTTTATCTTTGCTCGCCCGGCAATCCAACCGGCCGCGTCATGAGCATCGCTGAATGGGAAGCGGTTTTCGCGCTCTCGGACCGATACGGCTTCATCATCGCATCCGACGAATGCTATTCCGAAATCTACTTCGATGAAGCGCACCCCCCGCTTGGTGCCCTGGAAGCAGCAAGAAAACTGGGAAGAAGCGACTTCAGGAATCTCGTCGTCTTCAGCAGCCTTTCCAAGCGCTCCAACGTTCCCGGAATGCGCTCCGGGTTCGTTGCAGGAGACGCTGCCATCTTGCAAAAATTCCTGCTCTATCGCACCTATCACGGCTGCGCCATGAACCCTGCCGTGCAGTCGGCAAGCATGGCCGCATGGCAGGACGAGGCGCATGTGCTGCAGAACCGGATTTTATACCGGGAGAAATTCGCAGCCGTCGTTCCCCTGCTGAAAAACGCCCTGCAGACCGAAATGCCGGATGCAGGCTTCTATCTCTGGGCAAGAACCCCGATCGACGACACCGAATTCGCACGTCTGCTCTATCGGGATTATAATGTTCTGGTTCTGCCAGGAAGCTACCTCGCCAGGGAATCCGGTGGACTCAATCCGGGCGGCGGGTTCGTTCGCATCGCCCTGGTCGCGCCGCTTGCAGAGTGCGTGGCGGCGGCAGATCGAATCAGAAAACTGTGCGCCACATTGGGCGACCAACCTTAAGGATCAACAACAATGCATGAACTTCAGCCCCTCATTGACGAAGCTTTCGAAATCCGCGCCGACATTACCCCGCGCAATGTCGACCCCAAGCTGAAAGAGGCGATCCAGGAAACCCTGCATCTGCTCGACACGGGCAAGCTCAGGGTGGCCGAAAAGATCGGAGGCGACTGGGTGACCCATCAATGGCTCAAGAAGGCAGTGCTGCTTTCTTTCCGGATCGAGGACAACAGCTTCATCAAGGGCGGCTATACCAATTACTACGACAAGGTTCCTTCCAAATTCGCCGATTATAATTCCAGGGATTTCCGCGACGGCGGTTTCCGCGTGGTTCCGCCGGCAGCCGTACGCAAGGGTTCCCACATCGCGAAAAACGCGGTGCTGATGCCTTCCTATGTGAACATCGGCGCCTATGTCGACGAAGGCACCATGGTCGACACCTGGGCGACCGTAGGCTCCTGCGCGCAGATCGGAAAGAATGTGCATCTTTCGGGCGGCGTGGGCATAGGCGGAGTGCTGGAACCCGTCCAGGCCAACCCGACCATCATCGAGGACAACTGCTTCATCGGTGCCAGATCCGAGATCGTGGAAGGCGTGATCGTGGGCGAAGGCGCAGTCATCTCGATGGGCGTCTACATCGGACAAAGCACCAAAATCTACAACAGGGAAACCGGGGAAGTCAGCTATGGGCGCATCCCGGCAGGCGCCGTGGTGGTATCGGGAAGCCTTCCCTCTAAGGACGGCAAATACAGCCTCTACTGCGCGGTGATCGTCAAGCAGGTCGATGCGAAGACGCGCGCCAAGACGAGCATCAACGAGCTTCTGAGGGGCATCTGATCCATCCAGAGGAAAACATCATGGCATTGCCCCCCCTTTTCAAATTGATGGCGGAAAAACAGGCATCCGATCTGTATTTTTCGCCGGGGGCGCCGATCCACATCAAAATCAATGGAATCACTCGCCCCGTCAACAATCAGGTGCTGGATTCGGCCAAAATCAGGGAACTCGCCTATGGCCTGATGAGCGAACAGCAGATTCGCGATTTCGAATCGGAGTGGGAAATCAGTTTCGCCTTCAACCAGCCGGAAATCGGAACCTACAGGGTCAATGTGTTCTTCCAGCAGGGCAGTCCGGCCATGGTGATCCGCTATATCAGGGAACATATTCAGGACCTCGATTCGCTCATGCTCCCTCCCGTCCTCAAGGAGTTGATCATGGCCAAACGCGGCCTGGTTCTGGTGGTGGGTGCGGCAGGACAGGGCAAATCGACGACGCTCGCATCGATGATCGATTACCGTAACCAGATCGCGACGGGGCATGTCCTGACGATCGAGGATCCGATCGAATACCGCTTCACCCACAAAAAATCCATCATCAATCAGCGCGAAATCGGTACCGACACCCGATCCTATTCTGCTGCCCTCGTCAATGCGATGCGCGAAGCGCCGGATGTCGTGATGCTGGGCGAAATCGTCGATCAGGAATCGCTCAGGCACATGCTGCTTTTCTCCCAGGCTGGCCACTTGTGTCTTTCCACCTTGCATGCCAACAACAGCTATCATGCGCTAAACCGGATCGTCACCTTCTTTCCTTACGAAGCGAGAGCGAGCCTGCTTTCCGATCTCTCCTCCAGCCTGAAGTGCATCATCTCCCAGAGGCTCGTTCCCGGAACCAGTGGAAAGCTCGTGCCCGCAGTCGAAATCCTGCCCAATACCAAGCATATCGCCGAGCTCATCAGGCACGGCGAACTCGACCAGATCAAGGAGGCGATGGACCACAGCCTCGCTTCGGGCTGCCAGACTTTCGAGCAGTCGCTCTACAAACTCTACAAATCCGGCCAGATCAGCTATGAAGAAGCCATGGTTCACTCGGATTCCCCCAGCAATCTCTCTTCGCTCATCGAATATGCCGAACATGCAGAAGGCAGCGAAACCCCCGAGGCGATCAGGACGGGTTCGTTCAGGAATTTCAAAATCGACAACTCGGAAAGCAAATCGTGAAGCTGTACGGCATCAGCAATTGCGACACTGTCAAAAAAGCCAGGAAATGGCTTGCGGAACACGGTCAGGATATTCCCTTTCACGACTTCAAAAAGGAAGGCATAGACAGGGCATTGATTGCACGCTGGCTCAAGCAGGTCGACTGGCAGGACCTCATCAATCGACGCGGAACGACATGGCGCAGGCTGAGCGATATTGAGCAGGCCTCAATTGCCAGCGATGCTTCCGCCATCGACCTGATGCTGGAAAAACCCAGCGTGATCAAGCGCCCCATCCTCGAAGCGGAGCACCGCCTCCTTGTCGGCTTCGACGAACAAACCTATTCGGAAACTTTCAGAAAATGAATACACTGGAACTTGCAAAAGCCCTCATCGCACGCCGCTCCATGACGCCGGACGACGCCGGATGCCAGGAAATCCTGATCGATCGCCTGGAAAAACTCGGCTTCCGTGTGGAGCGCATGCGTTTCGGCAATGTCGACAATTTCTGGGCAAGAAAAGGGGAAACTTCCCCCGTGATCTGCTTTGCCGGCCATACCGATGTGGTGCCGAGCGGCCCCGTCGCAAGCTGGAAGAGCGACCCCTTCGTTCCGGAAATCCGCGACGGCATGCTGTACGGGCGAGGCGCAGCGGACATGAAAACATCCCTCGCAGCCTTTGTCACTGCAATCGAATCCTTTCTCGAACACCACCCCGATCACGACGGCTCGATCGCCCTGCTCGTCACTTCCGACGAGGAAGGCATCGCCGTGGACGGCACGGTCAGGGTCGTCGATGCGCTCAAGGCGCGCAACGAATTGCTGGATTATTGCATCGTCGGCGAACCCACCTGCGCATTGAAATTCGGGGACACACTCAAAAACGGCAGGCGAGGATCCCTTTCCGGGACATTGACCGTCAAGGGAATACAGGGCCATATCGCCTATCCGCATCTGGCGAAAAACCCCATCCATCTCGCATCGCCTGCAATCGCCGAGCTTGCCGGGATTGAATGGGACAAAGGCAACGAATATTTCCCGCCCACCACCTGGCAAATCTCCAACATCCATGGCGGAACGGGCGCGACGAACGTCATTCCCGGCACGATGGAAATCCAGTTCAACTTCAGGTTCTCCACGGCAAGCAGCATGGAATTCCTGAAATCCAGGGTTCACGCAGTGCTCGATGCGCACGGACTCGACTACGATCTGGAATGGTCCTTCTCGGGCAAGCCCTATCTCACCCCCAAGGGTTCGCTGGTCGAGGCCATTTCCGATGCGATCAAATCGGTACAGGGTATCGAACCCGAGCTCTCCACCTCCGGAGGAACCTCCGACGGCCGCTTCATCGCCGATATCTGCCCGCAGGTCGTCGAGTTCGGTCCGTTGAATGCAACCATACACAAGATCGACGAATGCGTTGCAATCGAAGACATCGAACCGTTGCGCGCCATTTACGAAAAAACCCTGAAAAACCTGCTGACCGGCCAATGACATGTACGAAGAAGTAAAAACCTGCCTCCTCACCCTCAGGGATTTCCTGCGCTATGCGGTCAGCCGCTTCAACCGTGCCGAACTCACCTATGGACATGGCTGCACGAATGCCTTCGATGAAGCGGCCTATCTCCTTCTTTCGGCGCTCCATCTGCCGCACGACAAGCTCGATCCCTTTCTGGATGCGAAACTCCTTCCGCAGGAGCGAGAGATGATCCTGAGCCTGATCGAACGGCGCGTCAGCGAGAAAATCCCGGTCGCCTATCTTACCCATGAAGCCTGGCTCGGCGATTTCAGCTTCTATGTCGACGAGCGCGTGATCATCCCGCGCTCCTTCATCGCCGAACTCGTTCTGGAGCAGCTTTATCCCTGGGTCGATGCGCCTGAAGAGGTCGCAAGAGCGCTCGACCTGTGCACTGGCTCGGGATGCCTCGCAATCCTGATGGCACATGCCTTTCCTGAAGCGATCATCGATGCCGCAGACATCTCCGGGGATGCGCTCGCAGTTGCAGAGTGCAATGTCGCCAGCTACCGGCTGGAAGACAGAATCAATCTTGTCCGATCCGACCTGTTCGATTCCCTTTCCGGAAAATCCTTCGATCTCATTATCAGCAATCCCCCTTATGTCAATGCAGCCTCGATGTCTGCATTGCCCCCCGAATATCTGCACGAGCCGGACATCGCGCTCGCTTCAGGCGATGACGGTCTGGATGCTGCGAGAAGAATCATTTTGGGGAGCGCCCCCCACCTCGATCGAAACGGGCTTCTCGTGGTCGAAATCGGGCATAACCGCGAAGCGCTCGAAGCAGCCTTTCCGGATATCGAATTCACCTGGCTGGACACGCAAGGCGGATCGGGCCATGTCTTCCTCCTGAAACGGGAGCAGCTTCCAGGGGCCTAGCTTTACATGAACCGGCTTCTCTGCTTTACTCGATCTAACGGAAAGGCAAAATCATGTTCAAACATATCCTGTTGCCCACAGACGGCTCCGAGTTGTCCGAAAATGCAGTAAAGAAAGCCATCGAATTCGCGAAATCGGTCGGCGCTCAGGTGTCCGGATTGTATGTGCGTCAGGAATATTCTCCGGTCCTCGCCACGGAAGGCATGGGATACATCGATCCCCTGACGGTGGAACAGTTCGAAAAAAGCGCCGAGAACTATGCCAGGAACTGCCTCGCGTTCGTCGAAAAAACGGCAGGCGCAGCAGAAGTGCCCT
>JAJZRP010000084.1 GCA_021802655.1 Pseudomonadota bacterium | reverse complement strand
TGCGTCAGGTTGCGGGTCAAGGACATCGATTTCGAGATGAAGCAGATCGTCGTGCGCGACGGCAAGGGATTCAAGGACAGGATCACGATGCTTCCGGACAGTGTCGCGGATCAACTGAAAAATCATTTGGCCGGGGTCGAAGAGCTGCATCGCCATGATCTGCAAAACGGATATGGCGAAGCTTGGTTGCCGCAGGCGCTGGCGAGGAAATATCCGAGTGCGGCAAAGGACTGGGGCTGGCAGTATGTTTTTCCTTCGAAAAATCTTTCAGCCGACCCTGAAACCGGCAGCATGAGGCGGCATCACGTCGATCCGAAAGGCTTGCAACGGGCGTTCAGGCAGGCATTGCGCGCCACCCATATCGTCAAGCCCGCCACGCCGCACACATTGCGGCACTCCTTCGCAACGCATCTGCTGCAATCGGGTTACGACATCCGCACGGTCCAGGAACTGCTCGGCCACAAGGACGTTTCCACCACCATGATCTACACGCATGTGCTGAACCGCGGGGGACGCGGCGTCAGAAGCCCCCTCGATCCGATCTGACTCCTACTTCTTCGCCGACTCGGTCAGCTGCTTGTCGATCTCGTCCGCGGGCATGAGGCCGGGGTTCATGGTGCCGTCCTCGAAAATGATGGCGGGGGTGCCGTTGATCCTGAGCTTTTCGGCGAGCCTCGATACTTCGGCGAGGGCCCTGGTGTCGCAGGGTTTGGCCTTCGGAGGCGTCACGCCGTCGAGGAGCGCGTCGCGCAGGGCCTTGCCCTGGTCGGGAGAACACCAGATGTTCTTCGCCTTCTCGGGCGAGCCCGGCAGTATCGCCAGGATGAAGCTGTACACTGTGACATTGTCGACATGCTGCATTTCCTTTTCCAGGCGCTTGCAGAAAGGGCAGTTGGGGTCGGTGAAGATCGCGATCCTGCGCTTGCCGTTGCCCTTCACTTCCTTGAGGGCGTACTGGAAGGGGAGGGAGTCGAACTTGACCGCGTAGAGCTTCTTCGCCCTGGCTTCCGTCACGTTCTGCATGGTCTTCATGTCGTAGATGCTGCCGGAGAAGAGGAAACTCAGGTTCTCGTCGGTATAGACAATGCTGTCCCCGAAGGCGACTTCGTACAATCCCGAATAGGGCGTCCTGACGACTTCGATGATCTTTTCCCTGGGGAATTTCTTCTGCATCGCAGCCTTCACGCCGGCCACGTCGGCATGCGCGAGGTTCGAGGCGAGAAGGGCGGTCAGGGTAAGGCATGCAAACAGTTTTTTCATCGGTTTTCCTAGGTTAAAATCAGGCGAGGGCATGCTGGATCAGTGCGTTCTTGATCCAGGTCTGCCCTTCGACCATTCTGAGCCCGGCATTCCTGATGAGGGACAGGCCGGGAATTTCGTTGTTGAAAAGCTTCTGCAGCAAGTCGGTGGTGGTCTGCATGGAAAGGATGTCCTCGCGCCTTGCCCTGTCGAAGCGGCGCAGCAGGGGGTAATCGCCGCAGTCCTTCTGCGGCCCGCGTTCGAGCAATACCCTGGACAATTCGCGCGCATCCCTGAATCCCAGATTGACCCCCTGTCCCGCGAGGGGATGGGTGTTGTGGGCGGCATCCCCGATCAGTGCGATCCTGGGCTTCACCAGGGAATCCACCCGCATCAGGCGCAACGGGAATGCGGCGGGGGCGGTGATCATTTTGAGTTCCCCGAGCCTGTGAAATGACGCTTCGGCGACGAGCCCGGATAAGTTCGGCTCCGCGAGCAGCCTTTCGGCCTCGATCGACCATACCGACCACACCAGGGATACCCGGTTTCCCGGCATGGGGAGCAGGGCGAGAATGCCGTCCTTCCTGAACCATTGCCATGCGGTGTCCCGGTGCGGCTTTTCGCATTCGAAATTGGCCACGATCGCGCTCTGGTTGTAGGGTCTGGGGTTGATCTCGAATCCCGCGTGGGAGCGCAGCCAGGACTTCGCCCCGTCCGCGCCCACGATCAGCTTCGAATGCAGCTTTTCTTCCCCGAGATCGAGTTCGACCCCGGCATCCGTCCAGAGGATGCCCTTGCAGGATGCGGGACAATATACCCTGAGGTTTTCAGGAGTTCCGATTTCCTGCGTCAGGCCCTGAAGCAGATTCCCGCTCTCGACGATGTGGGCGAGCTCGGAAAGCCCCGCCTCCTCGGCGCTGAATCTGAGCTCCGAGGAAGCGTCGTCCCCGAAGATGCGCATTTCCCGCACCGGGTTGATTCTGGAGCCGTCCGCCCTTTCCCATCCGCGCGCGAGGAAGGCGGCAGAACCCGGGCTGATCGCGTAGATCCGGCTGTCCCAGCCTTCGGCATCGAACAGATGGGGCTTCGCTTCGACGAGCGCGAGTCTCAGGCCGCTCTCTTTCAGCGAAAGCGCGAGGCTCGCTCCGACGAGGCCGCCGCCCACGATGACGACATCGAAATCCATGTGATCTTGAAAGAATCGGAGAAAATCGTTAACATACCACACTTGACGAATTTACAGAAAAGCTGCCCGGTATCGCAGCTTTTTTGTTTCAGCATCGGTGATATAGCTCAGTTGGTTAGAGCACAGCACTCATAACGCTGGGGTCGGTGGTTCAAGTCCACCTATCACCACCATTTGCCCTAGACGATCCCTTGCGGATCAACAGGAAAAACAAACCGGAAACAAGCGCTTGAGCTGGTTTCCGGTTTTTTGTTTTCCGACGGGTTCCGACCAATTCCTAGGGGCGTCCAATCATTCAATCGCGAATCTTTGGGGTATCGATGGGAAAGCTTACCGACAAGGCCGCAAAGCCCGCAGACAGGGACTTCAAGCTCTCTGAAGGCGACGGGCCCTAGG
>JAJZRP010000046.1 GCA_021802655.1 Pseudomonadota bacterium | reverse complement strand
TTGGCGGTGATCCGGGCGCTGGAAGCTTTGAAGCGCCATGTCAGGGTCAAAATCTATACCGACTCCAAATATGTGCAGCAGGGGATCAGCACCTGGATCCACGACTGGAAGCGCCGCGGCTGGAAAACTTCCAGCAGGCAGCCGGTCAAGAACGAGGATCTGTGGCGTGAACTCGACGATCTTGCTGCAAGGCACGAGATCGAATGGCATTGGGTGAAGGGGCACAGCGGACATGACGGCAACGAAATGGCCGACAAGCTGGCGAACAGGGGAGTTCAGAGTGTGCTCGGAGGGAAAATGATATGAGGCAGATCGTGCTCGATACCGAAACGACCGGACTCGATCCGAAATTCGGGCACAGGCTGGTCGAGCTCGCCGCAGTGGAAATGAGGAACCGCAGATTGACAGGCGGCCGCTTTCACCGCTACCTGAATCCGGAGCGCGAGATCGATGCCAAGGCGCAGGAAATCCACGGCTTGAGCCTGGAATTCCTGGAGGACAAGCCGAAGTTCAGGGATGTCGCCCCCGAATTCCTGGATTTCGTGAGTGGTGCGGAACTCATCATCCACAATGCCCCTTTCGACCTTTCCTTTCTCAATATGGAGCTCGGGCTGCTCGATTTTCCGCCGCTCGATTTGTCCGTGATCGATACCCTGGTGATGGCCAAAGAGCTTCACCCCGGCAAGCGGAACAATCTCGACGCGCTTTGCGAACGCTATGCGATCAACAATTCCAGGCGCATCCTGCACGGCGCGCTGCTGGACGCCGAATTGCTGGCGGAAGTTTATCTCGCCATGACGCGCGGCCAGGAGAGCCTGGTCATCGAACTCGATGGTGCGGATTCCTTCGGCGAGATCGGGTCGTTCGAGCGCCGCCTGGTGGTGCAGCGCGCGGCCCCGGATGAACTTGCCGCGCATGCCGAGCAGCTCGAACAGATCGACAAGGCCAGCCAAGGTGCCTGCTTATGGAACCAATCGGCATGAAAATCGGGTATGATTACGCCATTTCATTCCAACCCCGTATATGAAGATTACCTTCCTTGACTTCGAGCAGCCCATCGCAGAACTTGAGACCAAGATCGAGGAGCTGCGTTTTGTACAGGATGATTCGGCTGTCGATATTTCCGAAGAAATCGATCGCCTGCAGAAAAAGAATCTGGGGCTGACCAAGGAGATCTATTCCAAGCTCAATGCATGGCAGATTTCCCAGGTTGCAAGGCATCCCCAGCGCCCCTATGCGCTGGACTACATCCAGCACCTCTTCACCGATTTCGAGGAACTCCACGGCGACCGCGCTTTTGCGGACGACCATGCGATCGTGGGTGGGCTGGCCAGGTTCAACGGCCAGCCCGTCATGATTATCGGCCATCAGAAGGGCAGGGACACCAAGGAAAAGATTTTTCGCAATTTCGGCATGCCTCGCCCGGAGGGTTACAGGAAGGCCCTGAGGCTGATGCGTCTTGCCGAGAAATTCGGTCTGCCGATTTTCACTTTCATCGACACACCCGGCGCTTATCCCGGCATCGGCGCGGAGGAGCGTGGTCAGTCCGAGGCGATAGGCCGCAATCTCTATGTGATGGCGGAATTGAAAGTGCCCGTGATTTGCACGGTGATCGGGGAAGGCGGCTCGGGCGGGGCGCTCGCCATCGCCGTGGGAGACATGCTGTTGATGCTGCAGTATTCGACCTATTCCGTGATTTCTCCCGAAGGTTGTGCATCCATCCTCTGGAAAAGCGCGGACAAGGCCCCCGAAGCTGCCGAAACCCTGGGCATCACCGCGACCCGCCTGAAAACGCTGGGGCTCGTCGACAGGGTAATTCCAGAGCCTCTGGGCGGCGCGCATCGCGATTACCATGCGATGATGCGCTCCCTCAAGTCCGCCCTGCAGGAGTCCCTGAGCCAGATCCAGTCGAAATCTCTCGATGCCATGCTCAAGTCCCGCTACGAGCGGCTGATGAATTATGGTAAATTCAAGGAAGTCGCTGTCCCCTGATCCCGTTCCGGTCGTCGAATCGATCCTGAGGAGGGCGGTTTCTTCCGGAGAGCGGCTCGTTCTGGGCTTGAGCGGCGGGCTCGATTCGGTCGTCCTGCTGCATGTCCTGAAGAGAATCTCGCCTGCCGTGGGCTCCAGCCTCTCCTGCCTGCATGTCAATCACAAAATCAGCCCGAATGCCTCCGTCTGGGCGAAATTCTGTTCAGATCTTTGCGAAAGATGGCATATTCCCCTGAAAGTTGTGGAAATCGACATATCGCCGCATCTTTCATCCGGGACCGAAGCTGCCGCACGCATCGCGCGCTATGCTGCATTCGAAAAAGTCGCGGCGGAGCATATCGTGCTCGCCCAGCATCAGGACGACCAGGCCGAAACCCTGCTGCTGCAGCTTTTCAGAGGGGCGGGTCTGAAGGGTGCCTCCGCCATGGGGGAGGCGACCCGGCTCAAGGGCAGGACTGTTTTGAGGCCGCTGCTCGGTATTTCGCGCCAGGCGCTTGAAGCCTACGCGCAGCAAAACCGGCTCGAATGGATTTCTGATGAGAGCAATCTTGATCAGCGTTTCGACAGGAATTTCGTGCGCCACAGCCTCTTCCCCCTGATCGGGGAGCGCTTTCCAGCGTTCAGGGAGACGCTCGCCAGATCGAGCCATCATTTTTCGGAAGCGGCCCTGCTGCTCGACGAACTCGCAGCAATCGATGCGATGGGAGCGATAATCGGGAAAACGCTGAAAGCCTCGAGGTTGCGGGAGCTTTCCAAAGAGCGGGCGAAAAATCTGCTGCGTCATTATCTTGCCGAAAACGATATCAGGATGCCTTCCGGCCGGCGCCTTGACGAGATGCTGAAACAGCTTTCCGTAACAAGGCAGGATGCCGCCATGTCCATAGCCCATGACGGTTTCGAGATCAAATGCTACAGGGGGCTGATTTGCATCGTCGAACCCTTGCCGCCCTGTTCGGGGTTGTGCAGGGTTTGGCATGGGGAATCCCGGATGCCTGTTCCGGAACTCGGAGGGGAACTCATATTCGAGGAAGGGGGCGACGGGCTCGATCCGTCCAGACTCATTGAGCCCGTGACGGTCAGGGTGAGGGAAGGCGGGGAGCGTTTTCGTCCTGCGCAAAACCGGCCTGAAAAAAGCCTCAAGAATCTTTTCCAGGAATACGGCATTCCGCCATGGCAAAGGAGCCGGCTTCCCCTGCTGTATTGCGGCGAGCGTCTCGTCTGGGTGCCGGGAATGGGGTTCGATCCCCAATATCGGGCGCAAAAGGGATGGATTCCCCGCTGGGAGCCGATTTCGTCCTAAAACTGCGACATGGCGTGCAAAGCCTGATAAAATATCGGACTATTTCAATGCTTTTGGAGAATTGCATGGCTGTCGAACGTACCCTTTCCATCATCAAGCCCGATGCCGTGGCCAAGAATGTCATCGGAAAAATCATTTCCCGTTTCGAGGACAACGGTCTCAAAATCGTCGCTGCGCGCATGCAATTGCTTTCCCAGCGCGAAGCGGAGGGCTTTTATGCCGTGCATCGCGAGCGCCCTTTCTTCAACGATCTGGTCAAATTCATGATTTCTGGTCCGGTGATGATCATGGTGCTCGAAGGCGAGAATGCGATCATGGCGAACCGCAACCTGATGGGGGCGACCGATCCGAAGAAGGCGGAAAAGGGGACGATACGCGCGGACTTTGCCGACAGCATCGATGCCAATGCGGTGCACGGATCGGATGCGCCCGAGACGGCGTCTCATGAAATCGCCTACTTCTTCCCCGCGCTTGCCGTATATTCCCGCTGATGACGGTAAACCTGCTCGATTTCGACGCTGAAAAGCTCGCCGGTTTTTTTTCTGAAATCGGGGAGAAACCTTTTCGTGCCGGGCAGGTGATGAAATGGATGCATCGCTTCGGAGAAGACAACTTTTCCAACATGAGCGATCTTGCGAAAAGTCTCAGGGAAAAGCTCAGGGACAAGGCGGAGATACGCTCCCCCGGCCTGATACGGGAACTCGATGCCTCCGACGGAACGCGCAAATGGCTGCTCGCCGTCGACGAAGGCAACGCCGTCGAGACCGTGTTCATTCCGGAAGCGAACCGGGGAACGCTTTGCATCTCGAGCCAGGTGGGATGCGCGCTGGAATGCAGCTTCTGTTCCACGGGCAGGCAGGGGTTCAACAGGAATCTTTCCGTTGCCGAAATCATCGGGCAGCTCTGGTGGGCAAATCGTGCCCTGGGGCGCGAGCCGGGAGGCGAGCGCATCATCAGCAATGTCGTGATGATGGGGATGGGCGAGCCGCTGCTCAATTTCGAGAACGTGGTGACTTCCCTCAATCTGATGCTCGACGATTCGGCTTACGGCCTGTCGCGCCGCCGCGTGACGGTCAGCACCTCCGGAGTGATTCCTGCGATGGACAGGCTGGGAGAGCGCTGCCCCGTCGCGCTCGCGGTTTCCCTGCATGCGCCCAATGACGCATTGCGCGACGTTCTGGTGCCGATCAACAAGAAATACCGGTTGAAGGAATTGATGGCGGCATGCCGCCGCTATATCGAACATGCTCCCCGGGATTTCGTCACGTTCGAATACGTGATGCTGGACGGGGTGAACGACACGGTTTCCCATGCCAGGGAGTTGGTGAAACTGGTGAAGGATGTGCCTTCGAAATTCAATCTCATTCCATTCAATCCCTTTCCCCATTCGGGATATGAACGTTCGAAAGATGCCGCCATCGAGGCTTTCAAGGCGGTTCTGATGGATTCCGGACTTGTCGTCACGACGAGAAGGACGCGCGGAGACGACATCGATGCGGCCTGCGGTCAGCTTGCCGGAAAAGTGATGGACAGGACAAGGCGCAGCGGAGTTGCCGCATGAAAAGGCTATTGCTTGTGGTTCTTGTCCTGGCGGGATGTTCGCCCCAGCCGACGCATGTCGATGTCACCCAGAAGAAAAGGGACAGCGCCACCGTGCATACCGAACTCGGGGCGGGGTATTTCAGTCGCGGGCAATATGCTGTCGCCCTGCAGGAACTCAAGGAAGCCATCAAATCCGACTCTTCCTATGCGCCGGCCTACAATGTGCGCGGACTCGTTTACATGACCCTGCGCGAAAACGACAAGGCGGAGGAGAATTTCGAGCGTGCCTTGAGCCTGAGTCCTCAGGATTCTGATATCAACAACAACTACGGCTGGTTCCTGTGCCAGACGAAGCGGGAGGCCGAGTCCATCAAGCATTTCAGCGCCGCATTTTCGAACCCGCTTTATGCGACCCCTGAAAAAGCCTATCTCAATGCGGGAATTTGCTCCCAGCGCATGAACGACATCAAGGGAGCGGAAAAATACTATCGTGAGGCGCTGCAGATTCGTCCCGGGCTGCCCCAGGCGAACCTCGGCCTCGCCGGGATTTATTTTCAAGCCGGGAACTACGGCCTCGCAAGGCGCTTTCTCTCGAATTACATGCGAATGGGCGAGCCCACTGCAGAAAGCCTTTGGCTGGGCATCAGGATAGAACGTGCGGCGGGCGGGTCGGATGCGGAAGCGGATTATGCAGCGCAACTGAAAAATCGCTTCCCCGATTCCAGGGAGGCGCAGGATCTCATGGACGGGAAATTCAAATGACGAGCGACGAAATGAGCCCCGGCCCTGTCCTGCGTGCCGAGCGTGAAAAACGCGGGATGAAGGTGGAAGATGTCGCAAGCCAGATGAGGTTGTCGCGCCACCAGGTCGAAGCGCTGGAGAGGGGCGATTACGATGCGCTTCCCGGCACTATCTTCGTGCGGGGCTTCATCAGGAATTATGCGAAGCTGCTGCAAATCGACCCCGAATCCCTGCTCGGAACCATGGCCCGACCCCAGGAATCGATCATGCCGCCCAAGGTCGAGGGCATCCCTTTTCCTTCGGGGCAGAAGAGAAGCTGGGCGCATTATGCAATAGGATTCGTCGTGCTGGCGTTCCTGCTCCTGGTATTCGAGATAACCCGGGAAAATCATGTTCCAAAACCGCCTGTTCGGCAGCTCAAAACGAAACCCGATGTCCCTGCGGCGCCTGCCGAAGCGCTTCAGCCGTTGGCCGGGCCAATTGCTCCGGAAGCCCCGGCAGAGGTGCCGCAGCCCGCAGCGCCTGTCGAGGCGCAGGAGCCTTTGCCCGCTGCGGCATCGCAGCCTGCTGCTGCAGTCCCGGCTGCATCCGGTCCCATCCACCTGGTTTTCGGCGTTGCTTCCTGGGTCGAGGTCAGGGATGCGAGCGGCAAGATAATTTTCTCGAAGCTGAATCCTGCAGGTTCGGAGCAGTTCGTTTCGGGCATTGCGCCGTTTTCCCTTGTCATCGGCAATGCGCATGGCGTCAGGCTTTTCTATCAGGGCAAGCCTGTCGATCTTGCTCCCTACATCAAGGTCGAAGTGGCGCGCCTGACGCTCAAATAGATCATGCGATTGTCCAGAAGAAAATCCAGGAAGGTTCGGGTCGGCAATGTCGCCGTCGGGGGGGGGGCGCCGATCGCCGTCCAGTCGATGACGAACACCGACACTGCGGATGCGCCAGCCACGGTAAGGCAGATCGCCGAACTCGCGGCAGCAGGTTCCGAACTTGTCAGGATTACCGTCAATACTGCGGAAGCTGCGAGCCAGGTTGCCCGAATCAGGGAACAGCTCGACGGGATGGATTGCTTTGTGCCGCTCGTCGGGGATTTCCATTTCAACGGCCACAAGCTGCTCGCGCAATACCCGGATTGCGCCCGGGCGCTCGGCAAATACCGCATCAATCCCGGCAATGTCGGGACAGGAAAAAAAAGGGACGAGCAGTTCGCGGCCATGATCGAAACCGCTTGCCGCTTCGACAAACCGGTCAGGATCGGCGTCAACTGGGGCAGCCTGGATCCGGATCTGCTCGCCAGGATGATGGATGACAATGCGAGGTTGCCCAAGCCCCTGGCTGCCGATGTCGTGCAGCGCGAAGCGCTCATCGTTTCCGCCCTGTCGAGCGCACGGCGCGCCGTTGAACTGGGGCTTTCCCCGGACAAGATCATTCTTTCCTGCAAGGTCAGCGGCGTGCAGGATCTGATCACCGTTTATACCGATCTTGCCGCCCGCTGCGACTATCCCCTGCATCTCGGCCTCACCGAGGCGGGAATGGGTTCGAAGGGCATCGTGGCATCCACTGCCGCGCTTGCCGTGCTGCTGCAGGCCGGCATAGGCGACACGATACGCGTTTCGCTCACCCCCGAGCCCGGAGGGGAACGCACGCGCGAAGTCGTGGTCGCCCAGGAGATTCTCCAGACCATGGGATTCCGTTCCTTCTCCCCGATGGTGACCGCCTGCCCCGGCTGCGGGCGAACCACCAGCACCTTTTTCCAGGAACTCGCGCGCGATATCCAGTCCTACCTCAGGAACCAGATGCCCGCCTGGCGGGAGCGCTACAGGGGGGTGGAGGACATGAATGTGGCCGTGATGGGCTGCGTGGTCAACGGCCCCGGGGAAAGCAAGCTCGCCAACATAGGGATCAGTCTGCCGGGTTCGGGCGAGAATCCGGTTGCACCGGTCTACGTCGACGGCGTCAAGACGGTGACGCTGAAGGGCGAGCATATCGCACGGGAATTCCAGGCCATCGTAGACAATTATGTCAGTACGCGGTACGGGGCGAAATGAGCGAAAAAATTCAGGCAATCAGGGGGATGAACGATATCCTGCCCGAGCATGCGCACTGGTGGGATTTCTTCGAGGAAACGGTTCAGGGTTGGCTGGCAGCTTACGGTTACCGCACCATTCGCCTCCCCATCGTGGAGCAGACCGCCCTTTTCAGGCGTTCGATAGGGGAAGTGACCGACATCGTCGAGAAGGAAATGTATACTTTCGAAGATCACCTGAACGGCGAACAGCTCACCCTGAGACCGGAAGGAACCGCCTCCTGCGTGCGCGCGGTATTGCAGCACAACCTGCTCTATCCGGGCCCGCTGCGCCTCGCCTATAGCGGGCCGATGTTCCGCCACGAACGCCCGCAAAAGGGTCGCTACCGCCAGTTCCATCAGGTCGGGGTGGAAGCGCTTGGGTTCGAAGGGCCGGATATCGATGCGGAACAGATCGCCATGGCGGCGAGGCTCTGGCGCAAGCTGGGGATCTCCGGAGTGAGGCTGGAGATCAATTCGCTCGGGGACTCGGTTTCCAGGGCAAGGCACAGGGGCAAGCTGATCAGGCATTTCGAGCAGCATCAGGACATCCTCGACGAGGATGCCAAGAGGCGGCTGCACAGCAATCCCCTGAGGATACTGGACAGCAAGAATCCGGCCATGCGCGAGATGCTGGAGAACGCGCCGAAGCTGCTCGACGAACTGGACGGGGAATCCCGTGCGCATTTCGAAAACCTGCAGTCGATCCTGGGCGGGCTCGGTATCCGCTACGAGATCAATGCCAGGCTGGTCAGGGGGCTCGACTACTACAACCGCACGGTTTTCGAGTGGGTCACCGACCGTCTCGGGGCGCAGGGAACGGTCTGCGCTGGCGGCAGATACGACGGGCTGGTTTCGCAGATCGGCGGCAAGCCGACGCCGGCATGCGGCTTTGCGATCGGAATCGAGCGTATCCTGGCGCTGATACAGGAAGAAAATGCCGGCGTTTTTCCGAAAATCCAGGATATCTATCTCGTGCATCAGGGGGAGGCAGCCGCGAAATTCGCAGTGACTGCTGCGGAATTTTTGCGCGACAACGATTTTTCGGTCCTCCTCCACTGCGGCGGGGGAAGTTTCAAGTCGCAAATGAAAAAGGCAGATGCCAGCGGGTCGCGCTTTGCCGCGATCGTCGGAGACGACGAGGCGATTGCTGGCGAGATCACGCTGAAGCCTTTGCGCGAAGAGGCGGGGCAGTTCAGGATGGGCCTCGGGGAAGCCGTGGCCTGGCTGCGCTCACAATCAATTTGAGGGAAACTATGTACGAACTGGACGAACAGCAGCAGTTGGAAATCATCAAGGCCTGGTTGGCGCGCCACGGGAAGAAGCTGACGATAGGTATCGTGGTCGCTTCGATCGCTGCGGCATCTTTCATGGGGTATCGCCACTACCAGCACGGTCAGGCTGAAAAGGCGTCCGCCTTGTACGATACGCTCGCGAAAATGGGCAATGACACCGATCTCAAGAAAGTCAGGCTCGCCGCTTCGAACATCGTGGAATCCTTTCCCGATACACCCTATGCTGCAAGGGCGGCCATGATCATCGCAGGACGCGATTTCGAGGCAGGGGAGGCGAACGACGCCAAGCTGCAGCTGCAGTGGGTTCTGGACCACAGCAAGGAACCCGAGCTCAGGGATGTTGCGCGGCTGAGGCTTGCCGGAGTCCTTTTCGACGAGAAGAAATACCCGGATGCAATAGCCATGCTCGACGGACAGCATGGGGAAGCTTTCGACGGGCTGTATTCCGACCTCAAGGGCGACATCTATACCGCACAGGGCAACAAAGATCAGGCGAGAAGCGCCTATCTGCTTGCCCTCAACAAGATCGACAAGGCCAGCCCCTATCGCAATATCGTGAGTATCAAGCTCGATTCGACGGGGGGCGAAAAATGAAAAAACTGATTTACATCCTTCTTCTCGTATCGGTCTCGGGATGCGCTTCGATTCACAATCTTTTCGGCACCAAGTCCACGATACCCAAACTGCCGCAGATCCATCAGGCGTTCAAGCCGCTGATTCTCTGGAGTGACGATGTCGGTGCCGCTGACGACGCTGTCTTCGTTCCAGCAGTCGACGGAGGCGCCGTTTTCGCCGCATCCCGCAGCGGCAAGCTGTACAGGTTCGAAAGCCTCAAGGGCAGAAGGATATGGAAGATCGATACTGCTCACAAGCTTTCGGCAGGCGTCGGGGTCGGGGACGGACTGATCGTCGTGTGCAGCGAGGACGGCGAGGTGCTGGCTTTCGATGAATCCGGCAAGGCAATGTGGAATTTCCATGTGCTCGGCGAGCTTTTGAGCGTGCCCGAGATAGAGGACGGGATCGTGGTCGTTCGCGCAGGGGACGGCAGGATCTTCGGGCTGGACGAAAAGACCGGCAAGCAGCTTTGGGTCTACCAGCATGCCAATCCGGCGCTTGCGATCCGCAGCTATGCCGGAGTCGTGATTTCGCAGGGCGTGGTTTATGCCGGATTCGCAGGCGGCAAGCTGGTCTCGGTCGACCTCAAGACCGGCGCCGTCAACTGGGAGAGCGCGGTGGCCCGTGCCCACGGCACCACGGAACTCGAAAGGATAGCCGACGTCACCAGTCTGCCGATTGTAGACGAACTCCAGGTTTGTGCGATTGCCTATCAGGGAAGGCTGGCCTGCTTCGATATCGCCAAGGGAGATCTGATCTGGTCGAGCGATGTTTCCAGCTATGCCGGAATGATCGTCGACAAGCGCAATTTCTTCGTGAGCAGCGACCAGGGGGACGTGCTCAGCCTCGATAGCACTTCCGGTGCGTCGGCCTGGAAGCAGTCTGAACTGGAAGGCAGGGAGATCACGGCGCCCTACGTCCAGGACAGCTACGTGGTCGTCGGGGATATCCAGGGGTATGTCCATTTCATGAGGCGCAGCGACGGCGATCTTGTCGCCAGGACCGATACCGACGGCAGCCCCATCCGTTTCCAGCCGGTCCGCCTGAACAGCGACATGTTCCTGGTGCAGACCAAAAAAGGGCATCTGTACGCGATGGCGGTGCCCTGATCGATGAAACCTACCCTGGTCATCGTCGGCAGACCCAATGTCGGCAAATCGACCCTCTTCAACAGGCTCACCAGGAGCCGTGACGCGATCGTCGCCGACTTTCCCGGGCTCACGCGCGACAGGCATTACGGCCACGGCAGGATAGGCGAGAAGCCCTTCCTCGTGGTCGATACGGGAGGGTTCGAGCCTGTCGCGAAAGACGGCATTTTGCACGAGATGGCGCGGCAGACCCTGCAGGCGATAGACGAAGCCGACGTGATCCTGTTCATGGTCGACGGCAGGGACGGATTGACTTCCCAGGACAGGATCATCGGCGAGCAGCTGCGCAAAACCGGACGCCCGGTTTTCCTGGTGGTGAACAAGACAGAAGGCATGATGCGCCATGTGGTCTCGGCCGAGTTCCACGAACTGGGACTGGGAGAGCCTTTGCCCATATCTTCGGCGCACGGAGACAACGTGCGCGATCTCGTCGAAATCGCCCTTGCCCCCTTTCCCCAGGAGGAATCCGATCACTCCCTGGTCGAAGGACCGAGGATCGCCATCGTGGGCAGACCCAATGCGGGCAAATCGACCCTGGTCAATGCCCTGCTCGGCGAGGAGCGCGTCATCGCCTTCGATCAGCCCGGCACTACGAGAGACAGCATCCATGTCGAGTTCGAGCGGGGCGGCAGGCACTATACCCTGATCGATACGGCCGGAATCAGGCGGCGCGGCAAGGTTTTCGAGGCGGTGGAGAAGTTTTCCGTGGTCAAGACATTGCAGGCCGTGGAAGACGCCAATGTGGTCGTGCTGGTGCTCGATGCCAGGGCTGAAATTTCCGATCAGGATGCGCATATCGCCGGCTTCATTCTCGAGGCGGGGCGCTCGCTGGTGATCGCGGTCAACAAGTGGGACGGCCTCGATCAATTCGCCCGAGAAACCGTGAAAAGGGATATCGCCAGAAAGCTCAATTTCACCGGCTTCGCCGCCGTCCATTACATTTCCGCGCTGTACAAGACGGGGCTGGACGCTTTCATGAAGTCGGTGGACGAAGCCCATGCCGCAGCCATGGCGAAGCTTTCCACACCAAAGCTCACCCGGCTCCTGATCGCGGCAGTCGAGAAGCAGGCTCCGCCGCGCACCGGAACATTCAGGCCGAAGCTGCGCTATGCGCATCAGGGCGGGATGAATCCTCCCCTCATCATCATCCACGGCACTTCCCTGGATCATATTCCGGAGAGCTACCGGCGCTATCTGGAAAAAACCTTCAGGGATGCCTTCGAACTGAAGGGCGCGCCGCTCAAGGTGGAATTCAAGAAGGGAAAGAATCCGTTTTCGGGAAAGAAGCCTGCCCCCCTTACCGAAAGCGAAAAGCGGGCCGCCCACCGCAAGCGGATTCTCGGCAGAAAAAGGTACGGCTGATGAACCTATCCAGGGTTCCCCTGTCCAATCCCTTGAAGGTGTTTCCAAGGTTTTTCAACATAAACCCGTACACTAGTCTAAAATGTGGAAAGGTTAACAATAACATCGGAGAAGTTTATGAGTGCAAAAGGGCAAATGTTACAAGACCCGTTCCTGAACACACTGCGTAAGGAGCATGTGTCGGTTTCGATTTATCTTGTGAACGGCATCAAGCTTCAGGGGCTGATCGAGTCTTTCGATCAGTACGTGATTCTCCTGAAGAACACGGTCACGCAAATGGTCTACAAGCATGCGATATCGACGGTCGTTCCCTCCCGTCCGGTTACCATTCCGTTCGAACCCCCAGCGGCTGGATGAGTGAAAAAACCGGCAACGAAGCCGTGCTCGTCGCCCTGGATTTCGGCGAGCCCGGCTTTCTTGAGAGCCTGGAAGAACTGAGGGAACTCGCTTCCAGCGCGAAGGCGAAAGTGCTTGCCACGGTGACTGGAAAGCGCGCATTCCCGGATTCCGCCACCTTTGCAGGCAGCGGGAAAGTCGAGGAAGTGGCTGCAGCGCTTGCCGAAACCGGCGCGAGCCTCGTCGTGTTCAATCACGAGCTTTCCGCGGCGCAGCAGCGCAATCTCGAAAACAGGCTGAAATGCCGCGTGATCGACCGCACCAGCCTGATCCTCGACATTTTTTCCCAGAGGGCGAAGAGCTTCGAAGGCAAGCTTCAGGTCGAACTCGCCCAGCTCGAGCATCTTTCCACCAGGCTGATACGCGGATGGACCCACCTGGAGCGACAGAAGGGCGGGATAGGGCTGAGGGGGCCCGGCGAAACACAGCTCGAAACCGACCGCAGGCTGATCGGAAAAAGGGTCAAGCTGCTCAAGGAGCGGCTGAAAAAACTCAGGCAGCAGCGCGAAGTGCAGAGGCGATCGAGGGCCCGCGGCCATGTCACCTCGGTATCCATAGTCGGCTATACCAATGCCGGGAAATCCACCCTGTTCAATGCGCTGACCCGGTCGGACGCCTACGCGGCAGACCAGCTTTTCGCCACCCTGGACACCACCTCGCGACGCATGTTCGTGCCGAACTGCGGCCAGATCGTGCTTTCCGATACGGTCGGCTTCATCAGGCAGCTTCCCCACACGCTCGTCGCATCCTTCTGTGCCACGCTGGAAGAGACCATCCATGCCGATCTGCTCCTGCATGTGGTGGATTCGAGCAATCCGGCAAGGGACGAGCAGATCAGGGAAGTCAACCATGTTCTCGCTGAAATCGGGGCCGACAGCGTTCCCCAGATTCTGGTTTATAACAAGATCGACATTAATGGCCAGTCTGCGGGGTCGGATCGGGACGAATATGGTAAAATCGAAAAAGTTCGCCTGAGCGCCAGAACCGGAGAGGGGCTGGATCTGGTCAGGCAGTGCCTCGGGGAATTCCTTGGCGCGCGCCATGACTTCGAGGCGGAGCGGCTTGCTGCGGCATCTATTTGACGGGTTTTTGAAAAATGGGATTAAACGATCCACAATGGGGGGGCGGCAAGTCGGGCCCTCCCGATCTCGATGAGCTTTGGCGCAATTTCAACCAGAAGCTTGAGTCGCTTTTTTCCGGAAGGAAGGGGGGCGGTACCCCTTCTGGACCGAAAATCGGCTTCAGCCTGGGCGGAGGGCTCTGGATTTTTATCGCAATCGCCTTCCTGATCTGGCTGGCGAGCGGCTTCTACATCGTCGATGCGAGCCAGCGCGGCGTCGTGCTGCGCTTCGGCAAATACATCGAGACGACCATGCCCGGGCCGCGCTGGCATCTGCCCTATCCGATAGAGAGCGCCGAGATCGTCGACGTATCGACGGTCAGGACAGTCGAGATCGGCTACAGGAACAACGTCAAGAGCAAGATCCCGCAGGAATCCCTCATGCTGACCGACGATGAGAATATCGTCGACATACAGTTCGCCGTCCAGTACATCATCAAGAATCCGGAGGCCTATCTCTTCAACAACCGTGCGCCCGAAGATGCGGTGAAGCAGGTCGCGGAAACGGCCATTCGCGAGGTGGTGGGCAAGAGCAAGATGAATTTCGTTCTCTACGAAGGACGCGAGCAGGTCGCCGACCAGGCCTCGGTCCTGATGCAGAAAATACTCGACCGCTACAAGGCGGGGATCGCCATCAGCAAGGTCACGATGCAGAATGCGCAGCCTCCCGAGCAGGTCCAGGCCGCATTCGACGATGCGGTCAAGGCGAATCAGGACAGGGAGCGCCTGAAGAACGAGGGGCAGGCCTATGCCAACGATGTGGTGCCCCGCGCAGCCGGTGCCGCGGCGAGACTTTCCCAGGAAGCTCTGGGCTACAAGCAGCGCGTGATCGCCAATGCCGAAGGGGATGCGAGCCGCTTCCAGCAGATTCTGACCGAATACGACAAGGCCCCCGGCGTCACGCGGGAGAGGATGTATCTCGAAATGATGCAGGAAGTGCTGAGCAATACCAACAAGGTTCTGGTCGACCAGAAGAAGGGCGGGAACCTGCTTTATCTGCCGCTCGACAAGCTGATGCAGTCGACGGCTGCCGTACCCGCGCCCCAACCGGATGATGCGGCTGCGGCGAAAGCGCCGGTCACCCAGGATACCCGGTCCAGGGATGTCTTCCGCAACCGCGACAGGGAGGACAGGCCATGAAATACATCGTCTCCATTGTCGCAGCTCTGGTGCTGCTGAGCTCCAGCCTGTATACCGTGGACCAGAGGCAAAGCGCTCTGGTGCTCCAGCTCGGCGAGATCGTCTCGGTCAAGACTGCCCCCGGACTCTACTGGAAGGTGCCGCTCATCCAGAACGTGCGCTATTTCGACAACAGGATACTGACTTTCGAATCTCCCGAGCCCGAGCGCTACATCACTTCCGAGAAGAAGAACGTGCTCGTCGACTCCTTCGTCAAGTGGCGCATCGTCGACCCGAGGCAGTATTACATCAGCACCGGCGGAGACGAGGCGAGGGCGCAATTGCGCCTTTCGCAGACGATCAATTCCAGTTTGCGCGACGAATTCGGCAACAGGACTGTGCACGACGTCATTTCCGGGCAGCGCGACATGATCATGGACTTGATGCGCGAAAAGAGCGATCTGGATGCGCGCAAGATCGGCGTCCAGGTGGTCGACGTGCGCCTCAAGCGGGTCGATCTGCCGCAGCAGGTGAGCGAATCCGTCTACAGGCGGATGGAAGCGGAAAGGAAGCGGGTCGCCAACGAACTGCGCTCCACCGGTGCTGCGGAATCGGAGCAGATCAGGGCGGATGCGGACAGGCAGCGCGAAGTCATCATCGCGAACGCCTACAGGGATGCGCAGAAGGTCAAGGGCGAGGGGGATGCGGCTGCGACCGCGATCTATGCCAAAGCCTTCTCCAAGAACCCGGAATTCTATGCCTTCTACAGGAGCCTGGAAGCCTACCGCAAGAGCTTCGACGGGAAGAACAGCACCCTGGTCATCGATCCCGATTCCGAATTCTTCAAGTATTTCAGGAACGGCGGGGGCAAGGGGAAATAAGAATTTCAGGGTAGGGCCTGCATCACGCTGCAGGCTCCGGTCTTGACGGCTGCGGCAGTTTTTTCCGGCCCGACACAATCCAAGAAGAACACGATGCAGAACTGGATACTTCCCGAACATATCGAGGACATCTTGCCGCCGGATGCGCACCGCATCGAGTCGATGCGCAGGCAGGTGCTCGACCTTTTCAGAGGCCACGGCTACGACCTCGTGATACCCCCTCTCATCGAATACATCGAATCGCTGAGAAGCGGCACCGGAAGCGACATGGACCTCAGGACTTTCAAGCTGGTCGACCAGATGAGCGGAAGGCTGCTCGGCTTGAGGGCCGACATCACCCCCCAGGTCGCCAGAATCGATGCGCAGCTTCTGAACCGTCAGGGCGTGGCGAGGCTCTGCTATGCGGGGAGTGTGCTGCACACCCTTCCCCTCGGCCTCACCCGGACCCGCGAGCCGCTGCAGATCGGCGCGGACATTTACGGCCATCCTGGCATCGAGAGCGACATCGAAATCCAGAAGCTGATGCTCGACGCCCTTTCCCTGCTCGGGGTGGGGAAGCTCCATTTCGACCTCGGGCATGTCGGCGTTTTCAGGAGCATCGCCCGGGTTTCCGGGATGGATGCGGATCTCGAATCCGAACTTTTCCAGGTGCTTCAGGCGAAGGATCTGTCGGGAATCGCGCAGCTTTCCTCGCATCTGGACGCGAAGGTCGGGAAAGCGCTCTGCCTTTTGCCCGAACTCTACGGCGGAATGGAAGTATTGCAGCGGGCGAGAGAAACCCTTGCCGGATTTCCCGGCGTGCTTGAAGCGCTCGCCGAGCTGGAAGCCGTCGCCGGCGAGCTTGCCAAGAGCATTTCCGACCTCTCCTTCGATCTTGCCGAATTGCGCGGCTATCATTACCACAGCGGCATGGTTTTCGCGGTCTATGCGGAAAACTGTCCCAATGCAGTGGCGCTCGGCGGGCGCTATGACGAAGTCGGCCGCGCCTTCGGCAGGGCGCGCCCTGCGACGGGATTCAGCATGGACCTGAGGGAGATCGCGCAGATTTTGCC
>JAJZRP010000045.1 GCA_021802655.1 Pseudomonadota bacterium | reverse complement strand
ATCACCGGACCGTCCGACATGGGGTCCGAAAAAGGAACGCCGAGTTCGATGATGTCCGCCCCCGCATCCACCAGCGCATGCATCAGGGGGACCGTCATGGAAGGATGCGGGTCGCCCGCAGTGATGAAGGGAATCAGGGCCTTCCTGCCCTTTTCCTGCAATTTCCCGAAAACAGTCTGGATGCGATTCATAACTGGATCCCTGAACGTTCTGCGACAGTGTTGATGTCCTTGTCGCCTCGCCCCGAGAGATTGACGAGAAGCAGCTCTTCCTTCTTCATGAGCGGGGCGATCTTCGCCGCATGGGCAAGCGCATGACTCGATTCCAGGGCCGGGATGATCCCTTCGTACCGGCAAAGCGCATGAAACGCCTCCAGCGCCTCGCTGTCCGTGACCGAAGCATAATCGGCGCGTCCCGTGTCCTTGAGCCAGGCGTGCTCCGGCCCCACCCCGGGATAGTCGAGTCCGGCGGAAATGGAATGCGTGTCGGAGATCTGCCCGTTCTCGTCCTGCATCAGATAGGTCCTGTTGCCGTGGAGCACGCCGGGCTTTCCGGCACAAAGCGGCGCGGCGTGCCTGCCGGTTTCGATACCGTCCCCTGCCGCCTCGACTCCCGTCATGCGCACAGACTCGTCCCCGATATAGGGATAAAACAGGCCGATCGCATTCGAACCGCCTCCCACGCAGGCAATCAGCCTGTCCGGCTGCCTGCCGAAGGCTTCCATCATCTGGGTTTTGGCTTCCCTTCCGATCACAGACTGGAAATCCCTGACCATCATGGGATAGGGATGGGGGCCTGCAACCGTGCCGATGATGTAGAAGGTGCTCTCGACGTTGGTCACCCAATCGCGCATCGCCTCGTTCATCGCGTCCTTCAGCGTTTTCGAACCGCTTTCGACCGGAACGACGGTGGCGCCCAGGAGCTTCATCCTGAAAACGTTCGGCGCCTGGCGCCTGACGTCCTCCGCACCCATGTAAACCACGCATTCCATGCCATAGCGCGCCGCCACCGTCGCCGTCGCCACGCCATGCTGGCCTGCACCGGTTTCCGCGATGACGCGCTTCTTGCCCATGCGCCGGGCGAGCATCGCCTGGCCTATGGTGTTGTTGACCTTGTGCGCGCCGGTATGGTTGAGATCCTCCCTTTTCAGGAGGATCTGCGCCCCCCCCAGATGTTCCGACCAGCGCCTGGCATGATAGATCGGACTCGGGCGGCCGACGTAATGCTTAAGCTCATGTTCGAATTCCGCCATGAAATCGGGGTCGTTCCTGTAGCGCTCGTAAACCGCGCGCAATTCCTCGATGGCTTCCATCAATGTCTCGCCGACAAAGATGCCGCCGTACGGGCCGAAATGGCCGCGGCTGTCCGGAAAATCATACATCAGCTTTTTTCACTCCTTGCATGAAAGCAGCAATCCTGGCCGCATCCTTGATCCCTTTGGAAGATTCCACCCCGCTGCTCACATCCACCGCCCAAGGATCGACCCGCATGATCGCATCCGCCACATTGCCGGAATCGAGCCCTCCAGACAGGATCAGCGGCAAAGGCAGATTGTCCGGAATCAGATCCCAGTCGAACACCTGTCCGGTTCCGCCGCGTGAGCCTTCCACAAAGGCATCCAGTAAAATTCCCCTGGCGGAAGGGTAGCAGGCTGCGTATTGTACCAAATCGAGACCGGGTTTGACTCTCGCCGCCTTGATATAGGGCACGGAAAAGCTGCTGCAAAACGGTTCAAGCTCGTCGCCATGGAACTGGAGCAGGTCGAGATGGACAGCCGAAAGCACTTTCTCGACCTCGCCTCGCTCGGGATTCACGAAAAGGCCTACCGCGCTGATAAAGGGCGGAAGCGCCTGCGCGATCTCGATCGCCCGCGTCAAGTCGACATGGCGCGGGCTTTTCTCGTAGAAAACAAGTCCGATTGCATGTACGCCGGCATGGGCTGCCGCCAGCGCATCCTGGACGCGGGTGATTCCGCATATCTTGACCGGCTTCATGATCTCCCCACAAAATTTTGAATGCCGAAATCGGCAGGTTCGGGCAATCCCCATTTCGGATCGTAGCCCACTTCGGCAAGGTAAAGGCCGCAAGGCGAAAACGTCGGAGCGGCAAGGATCCTGTTGCGGGAAGCGAGCAACTCGCCCATCCATCCCGGGCCGAATTTGCCCATGCCGACGAAAACCAGGCTTCCCACGATGTTTCTCACCATGTGGTGCAAAAAGGCATTGGCGCTGATATCGAAAACGAAAAGCCGACCATGCCTTTCGATACGGATTTCGCGAAGCTCCCGAATGGGCGAATTCGCCTGGCATTCCGCAGCGCGGAATGCGCTGAAATCGTGTTCGCCGAGCAGATAGTCAGCCCCTTCCTGCATATTTTCGAGATCGAGACTCTGGTGGCACCAGCCGACCTTGCCGCTGGAAAGGCCCGGGCGAACGGGGTGATTGAGCAAAAGGTAGCGGTATCTGCGGTAAAGGGCGCAATGCCTCGCATGAAATTCTTCTTCGACGGATCTCGCCCAGGTCACGGCAATGCCTTCCGGCAGAAGGCTGTTGACGCCGCGCACCCAGGCCTGGAGCGGCCTTTTTGCATCGGTATCGAAGTGCGCCACCTGCGCCAGGGCATGCACGCCCTTGTCGGTTCTTCCAGCAGCCGAAACCGCGGTCTTTTTCCCGGCTATGCCTGAAACCGCGGCCTCGACCGCATCCTGGAGCGTACAGCCGAAAGGCTGGCTCTGCCAGCCGTGGAACCCGCTCCCGTCGTATTCGATTCCAATCGCGATTCTCACAGCACCAATACGGCCGCGAGCGCAAGGAAAGCCGCCCCGTCGCGCATCCTGAAATGGTAAAAGGGGAGTTTCAGGCTGACCAGCGGATACTCGGCGTCCCGAAAAGCATCGAGAATCCGCTCCCTCCAGCCACCCTTTCCCTTCTCTTCAGCATAATGCAGGGTGAGCAGCAGCCTCACCGCGATGCGCTCGACATCGACCCAGCGACTCAAGGGCAGCAGCAGCGTATAGATGCCGCTCAGCATTTCTTCCCTGGAGGTCGATCTCTGCAGAAATGCCAGAAGGGCAATCGTGAGGACGATGCGCCAGGCCTGGATTCCCCCGGAGGCAAGCCCTTCGAAAGTCGGCCCGCCCATTCCCGGAAAAAAGTATTCGCCGGGCGTCTCAAAAGCATAAATCACCATAAGCGACAGCAGTATCCAGCGTATCCTGCGCAATAGCCTGAAAAACAGGTTGTTGCCCTGAAGGAGCAGCAGAACCGCCAGAACAAGGCTCAGAACCGCGAGCGGACGCGGCCCGGAGACAAAGGCATATGCGGCAAGCGAAATCCAGAGCAGGATCCTGGTCGCAGGGTGCAGTGCAAAGAAATCGAGCATGCCTTCAAGGTTTCGAAAGGCTGTCGAGCATGGCCTTCGCCATGGCCTTCTGATCCGAGTCGCCTTCGTTCATCACTTCTTCAAGAATTTCGCGCGCCCCTTCCTGGTCGCCCATTTCCTGGTAGACCTTGGCAAGATCGAGCTTGGTGGCGACTTCATACCAGTTCTGATCCTTGGGAGCGGCAACCTCCGCGGGCTCTTCCCCCAAATGAAGGTCGACATCCGGCAAAGGCATTTCCGATCGTTTTGGCTTGCTCCCGGCTTCCACAAGGGAGGGAATCTCGGAAAGATCGAACGGAGCGCCGGAAAGCGCTGCCGCTTCCTCCGGAATTTCCGGCACCGCAGCTTCATTTGCCGCTGCTTCAACCGCTTCGGCTGACGACTCCTCCAGCATGGAAGAAAGATCGAAGTCGACCATACCTTCTTCCTTGAGCTCAGGTGACCCTTCCGTTTCAACGGCTGCAACAGGCGTTTCTTCGGCGGCTTCGGCAGGCGCTTCCAGCATGGACGAAAGATCGAAGTCGACCATTCCCTCTTCCTTGAGCTCAGGTGCCCCTTCCGTTTCAACGGCTCCAACAGGCGTTTCTTCGACAGCCTCGGCAGGCGCTTCCAGCATGGAAGAAAGATCGAAGTCGGCCATTCCCTCATCCTTGAGCTCAGGCGACGCTTCCATTTCAGCGGCTCCAACAGGCGTTTCTTCGACAGCCTCGGCAGGAGCTTCCTCCAGCATGGAAGAAAGGTCGAAGTCGACCATTCCCTCATCCTTGAGCTCAGGCGACGCTTCCGTTTCAGCGGCTTTAACAGGCGTTTCTTCGGCGGCTTCGGCAGGAGCTTTCTCTGTCATGGAAGAAAGATCGAAATCGACCGATGCTTCTTCCTTCGGCGACTCTCCGACCTCAGGCGCTTCTTCCATGCCCAGATCGAAATCCAGGCTTTCAGGCTCGACCGGACCAATCGCAGCAGGTTCTGCTTCATGTGCCTTTACCGCTCCGCCGTAAAGCGGATTTTCCGGATCTGCCACAACGCCGACTTCCATCGCCCTTTCCCAGATTTCATGGGAGGGTTCGGCTGCCTGCAGCTTGCGCGCCGCAACTTCAAGCTTGTCCTTCTCGCCGCTTGCAGCATGCACTTTCATGAGAAGCAGAAGAGCGTCGAAATTTCCCGGATTGGTCTGCAATGCTCCTTTCAGAATCTCCTCCGCCTGATCGTAGCGGCGGTAGGAAATATAGAGTTGCGCTTCTTCGAGAGGATCGGCTTCCATGACGATTTCGGGCTGAGCTTGCTCAGCTTTCGCTGCCGGCTTCTCTGGCTGGGATTCCGCATATATCTCCTCATGCCCGGAAAACCCAGGCATGGCCTGTTCGAGGCTCTTCTTCCGCCTGCGCGAGACCAGCATTCCCAAGCCTGCAATGCCCAGCACCACCCCGCCTGCGGCGCCGAGCAGCACCGGATTTGCCATGATGTCGTCGATGAAGGAAGTTTCTGCCGCGGGTTTGGCAACTGCAAGCGGGGCACTCGCCCCGGCGAGGGCCTTGTTCTTCAAGTCGAGCAATTTCTTCATTTCCCGGATGTTCTTTTCGAGCATCAGGATGCGCTCGCTCGCATCGTTCAGGGCCTTGACCTGCGCCGCCTTGGCTTCCTCAGAGGCAGCCGGGGAAGACGCGTCGCCCTTCGACAATTTCAGCACCTCCTGGGCTTGCGGGGCGAGCGGTTTACTCTCGACTGCCGCAGTGATCTTCCCTGAAACGCTGCGCTTCAGTCCTTCTCCGCGTTCGGTGACGGAGGATGCCAGCTTCTGGCGATAGGCGTTCCAGTCGACAGCCTGGATCTGCACGACTTTCTCCGCATCGTTTTTTCCTATTGCAGCGATTTCCTCACTCCCCGGAATGCGGAGAATCGTGCCTGCATCGAGCCGGTTCATGTTCTTCCCGGCAAATGCATCGCTGTTGGCCCGATACAGGGCGACGAGCATCTGCTCGAGCGTGACGCCTGCCGGCTTGGTCGCCATGGCAATCCCGCTCAGCGTATCCCCTTTCTTCACGGGCCCGTATTTTCCGGGAGGTGCTGCAGGAGCCGCCGCCCCGGCCTGTTCCGGCTGCTTCTCCAAAACCCTGGGCCGCTCCATCTGGCGCTCCGGAAGGGCGACAGGCGGCGATACTGCAGGGGCCTTGGCGGACTCCGCCGGATCGAACAGCAAAGTGTATTCGCGCTCGATCTGTCCGGAAGACGAAGAAAGATCGATCAATACATCCAGAAAGGGATCGTTCACGATTCCGGAAGAAGACAGCTTGATATAGTGATTGCCGTCCGGGCGGGTTGCGATGCTGAGCTTGATTTCCGCAAGCAGCGGATTGTATTCAATACCTGCCTGCCTGAATGCATCGGGGGTCGCAATGTGCGCTTCCAGGGATTCCAGTTCCCCTGCCTTCATCGAAACCAGATCGATTTCCGCCCTGAGGGGTTGACCCAATGCGGAAATGACTTTCAGTTCGCCAAGTCCGGCCGCCATGGAAAAGCAGGGCAGCAAGAGGGCAAGCAGCACGACTTTAAGCATCGGTCTTATCATGAACGTGGCCTTCGCCTGGAATATGGATATTCGGCCTGAAATGGCACCTTATTATCTCTTAATCAAGATATTTTTCAATCAGAATCTCCGCAATCTGCACGCTGTTGAGTGCAGCGCCTTTCCTGACATTGTCGCTGACGACCCACAGATCGAGTCCCATCGGATGGGAAACATCCTCGCGTATCCTTCCCACGAAAACGGGGTCACGTCCTGCCGCATCGATTGCCGGGGTCGGATAGCCGCCAGGCTTGCGTTCATCCATGACGACTATTCCGGGAGACTTTTTCAACAACTCCGTCGCTTCACTGGCGCTGATCTTCTTCCTCGTCTCGATATGAACCGCTTCCGAATGGCCGTAGAATACCGGAACCCTGACCGCGGTGGGGTTCACCCTGATCGAATCGTCTTCCATGATCTTGCGGGTTTCCCAGACCATCTTCATTTCCTCCTTGGTGTAGCCGTTATCGAGGAAAACATCGATATGGGGAAGCACGTTGAAGGCGATGCGCTTGGGATAAACCTCGCAGACGACATCCTTCTGGCTGAAAAGCGCCGTGGTCTGATTGGCGAGCTCTTCTATCGCTTCCTTGCCCGTTCCGGATACGGCCTGATAGGTCGCGACATTGATCCGCTCTATCCCGACGGCATCATGGATCGGCTTCAGCGCGACCAGCATTTGTATCGTCGAGCAGTTGGGATTGGCAATGATGCCGCGATTTTTATACTGGCTTATGGCATGCGGGTTGACTTCTGGAACGACCAGCGGAATGTCGTCCTCGTAGCGAAAATGGGCGGTATTGTCGATCACGACGCAGCCCGCGGCCGCAGCCCTGGGGGCATATTCTGCGGAAACGCTGCCGCCGGCGGAAAAAAGGCCGATTTTCGCCTTCGAGAAATCGAAATCTGCGACATCGAGCACCGTCACATCGCGCCCATTGAAGCGCACCTTGCTTCCCGCGGAACGGGAGGATGCGAGCGGATAGATTTCCCCTACCGGGAATTTGCGCTCTTCCAGGATGGAAAGCATGGTCTCGCCGACTGCGCCTGTTGCGCCCAGAACGGCCACATCGTATTTCTTGTTCATCTACAGTAATCCTCTAAATCAAAGTCTTGCGGCAACGGCATCGCCCATCTCCCGCGTCCCGACCTTGCGCATTCCTTCCTGATAAATATCGGAAGTGCGCAAGCCTTCGGCAAGCGTATTCTTGACTGCATTTTCTATCCTTCCGGCGGCAGCCTCGTTGTCGAAGGTATGGCGCATCATCATTGCAACCGAAAGAATGGTCGCAAGCGGATTGGCAATGTTCTGCCCCGCGATATCCGGGGCCGAACCGTGAATCGGCTCGTACAGCCCCTTGCCATGCGCATCCAGGGAAGCGGAAGGAAGCATGCCTATCGAGCCTGTCAGCATGGAAGCCTCGTCCGAAAGAATGTCCCCGAACATGTTTCCGGTCAGGATCACGTCGAACTGCCTGGGGTTCCTGACAAGCTGCATGGCGGCATTGTCGACATACATGTGGGAAAGCTCGACTTCCGGATAATTTTTCGCGATTTCCATGACCACTTCGCGCCAGAGCACGCTGGTTTCCAGCACGTTCGCCTTGTCGACGGAGCAGAGCCGCTTCTCGCGCTTCATGGCCGTCCTGAAGCCGACATGGGCTATCCTGGCGATTTCCGATTCGCTGTAGAGCATGGTGTCGAAACCTTCGCGCTCGCCGTCATGAGTCCGCCTCAAGCCTCTGGGCTGACCGAAATAGATGTCCCCGGTGAGCTCCCTCAGGATCATGATGTCGAGGCCGGCAACCACTTCGGGCTTCAGGGAGGATGCGCTCGCCAGCTCGGGATAGAGCACAGCGGGGCGCAGATTCGCGAAAAGGCCGAGTTCCTTCCTGATTCTCAAAAGTCCCTGCTCCGGCCTCATGGGCCTTGGCAGGCTGTCGTAGCGGTATCCGCCGACTGCGCCCAGCAGCACGGCATCGGCCTCTATAGCGAGCTTCGAAGTTGCCGCCGGATAGGGGTCTCCCGCCGAATCGTAACCCGCTCCGCCTATATCCCCGTATTCGAGCTCGATTTTCAGGCCGTCTTTGGCAAGGATCTCCAGAACCTTGACAGCCTGAGCAACGATCTCAGGCCCTATGCCGTCTCCCGGCAATACTGCGATTTTCATTTCTCATTCCCGATAAAAAGCCAGGGCTGCGCCCCTCTGTGCCTGTCTTCGAATGCCCTGATCTCGTCCCCATGGACCAGCGTCAGGCCGATGTCGTCCAGTCCCTCGATCAGGCAGTGCTTCCTGAAAGCATCCACTTCGAACCCGATCGCTTCCCCCGAAGGCGTCACAACGACCTGCTTTTCGAGGTCTATGGCAAGCCTGTAGCCGTCCTTCCCGGAGGTTTCCAAGAAAAGCCTGTCGACAATCTTCGCGTCGAGCACAATGGGAAGCAGTCCGTTCTTGAAGCAGTTGTTGTAAAAGATGTCGGCGAAAGACGGCGCGATGATCGCCCTGAATCCGTAATCTTCGAGCGCCCAGGGCGCGTGCTCGCGGGAGGAGCCGCAACCGAAATTCTCCCTGGCGAGCAGGATCTGCGCGCCGCGGTAGCGCGGGAAATTCAGCACGAAATCGGGGTTCAACTGGCGCTTGCTGTTGTCCATCCCGGGTTCGCCGTGATCCAGATAGCGCCATTCGTCGAACAGGTTCGGCCCGAAGCCGCTGCGCCTTATCGACTTCAGAAACTGCTTCGGGATGATCGCATCGGTATCGACATTGGGCCGATCCAATGGCGCCACGAGGCCGTCGAGATATCCGAATGGCTTCATGACAGCCTCCCGGGGTCGACGAAGTGTCCTGCGATCGCCGCAGCGGCTGCGAGTTCCGGGCTCACGAGATGGGTCCGCCCCCCCTGCCCCTGCCTTCCCTCGAAATTCCTGTTGGAAGTGGAAGCACAGCGCTCTCCCGGGGAGAGCCTGTCGTCGTTCATGGCAAGGCACATGGAGCAGCCCGGCTCGCGCCACTCGAATCCCGCTTCCAGGAAAACCCTGTCCAGCCCTTCTTTCTCGGCCTGGCTCTTGACGAGTCCGGAGCCCGGAACGACCATGGCGAGCTTGATGTTTTTCGCGACATGCCGCCCTTTCACCACGTTCGCAGCAGCCCTCAGATCCTCTATCCTGGAATTGGTGCAGGAGCCGATGAAAATCTTGTCCACGGCGATTTCCTCGATCTTCTGATTGGGGGAAAGCCCCATGTAGGCAAGCGCCCGCTCCATTCCCTGGCGCTTGACCGGGTCGGAAAAATTCTTCGGATCCGGAACCGCGCCGTCGATCGCAACCACCATCTCTGGAGAGGTTCCCCAGGTCACTTGTGGCCTGATCTCTGCCGCGTCGATCGTGACCGTCGCATCGAAATGCGCGCCCTCGTCGCTCTTCAGGGTTCTCCAGTAATTGCAGGCGGCTTCCCAAAGCTCGCCCTTCGGCGAAAAAGGCCTTCCCCTGAAATACTCGATGGTTTTTTCGTCGACTGCGACCATGCCCGCCCTCGCGCCCGCCTCGATGGCCATGTTGCACAGCGTCATTCGCCCTTCCATGCTGAGCGCGCTGACCGCGCTTCCGGAAAACTCGATGGCGTGCCCGGTGCCGCCCGCCGTGCCGATTTTGCCGATGATATAAAGCGCGATGTCCTTCGCGGTCACATCCCTGCCGAGTTTTCCTTCGACCGCGATGCGCATGGATTTCGATTTCTTGCCCAAAAGGCACTGGGTGGCGAGCACATGCTCGACTTCGGAAGTGCCTATCCCGAACGCGAGCGCAGCGAAGGCGCCGTGCGTGCTGGTATGCGAATCGCCGCAAACCACCGTCATGCCGGGAAGAGTCGCCCCCTGCTCCGGCCCCACGACATGCACGATGCCCTGGCGCAAGTCATTCATCCTGAATTCGAGGATGCCGTAATCCGCGCAGTTCGAATCCAGCGTTTCGACCTGAAGACGGGACACGGCATCCCTGATGCCGCCTTCGCGTCCCGTGGTCGGCACGTTGTGATCGGCGACCGCAAGAACGGACCCGGTCCTCCACGGTTTTCTGCCGGCAAGGCGCAGCCCTTCGAAGGCCTGCGGGCTCGTCACCTCGTGCACGAGATGCCTGTCGATGTAAAGCAGGGCCGTGCCGTCCTTCTCCTCCCGGACGACATGGCTGTCCCATAATTTGTCGTAAAGATTTCGCGCTTTCATAGTGCGAATTATTGCATAATTGCCGGTTTACCGACAGGGGCAAGCTTTCCCGCTCCGGAAATCGGGGCTAGAATCGGGTTTTGGCTTCGAGGCTCCATGGCAATGCGCAAACTGGCTTTCTTCATGATCCTGCTCGCGATCCTCTCAGGGTGCGGCGGGAAAAAACAGGATTCCTACGCTACCCCACCCAGGGATCTTTCCGGCGTCGATTACGGCAGGGATTTCCATCTCACCGATTTCGACGGCCGCGCGAGGCAGCTTTCTGATTTCAGGGGAAAAGTCGTGGTGCTTTTTTTCGGCTATACTCATTGCCCCGACGTCTGCCCCACCACGCTCTCCGATCTTGCCACGGCCATGAAGAAAATGGGGAAGGACGCAGAAAAAGTCCAGGTGCTCTTCGTCACGGTGGACCCGGAAAGGGATACTCCGAAGATTCTGAAAGAGTTCGTTCCCTCGTTCGACCCGACTTTTCTCGGCCTTTACGGCAATGCCATGGAAACGAAAAAGGCAGCAGACGAATTCCATGTCTTCTACCAGAAAGTCCAGATCGAGGACGACATGAAGAATTATGCGATGGACCATACGGCGGGCTGCTTCGTATTCGACCCCCGGGGCAAGCTGCGCACCTACATGCAGTACGGGGAAAAACCCGAAGCCATGGCGCAGGACATGGAAAATCTGCTCAAGTCCTGAAGGCTGACAGAATCCCCTGAAGTATCGCAGCCGGCTCCGGCGGGCAGCCTGGAACTTCCACATCGACCGGGATCACGCTCGAGACACCTCCCTTGCAGGCATAGTTTTTCCTGCGGCAGAACACGCCGCCGTTTTTGCCGCAATCGCCTATGGCCACGACCAGCCGGGGTTCGGGCATTGCATCATAGGTGCGCTGCAATGCCTCTTCCATATGTTTGGATACGGGGCCTGTCACGAGAAGCATGTCGGCATGCCGGGGGCTTGCCACGAAGCCCATCCCGAGTCCTTCCAGCCTGTAACAGGGATTGTTGAGCGCATGGATTTCGAGCTCGCAGCCGTTGCAGGAACCGGCATCGACATGGCGGATGGCGAGCGCATTGCCCAGCGTGGCTAGAACTTCCCCGCTCTGCTTCGCGGGCGACACCCTGAGCGAGGCATCCGGGGAGGGCTCCCTTTCGGTCTTGAGGCCGTTCTTGAGTATTTCCCTGAGAATCCGGTACATTCACTCCCCCTTGAGCACCGAATAACCGATCGCATTCTTGCCGCTCTTCTTGATCGAATACATCAGATCGTCCGCCATGCCGACCAGGTGCTTCGCATCGAAAACAGCGCCTTCGCAAACCAGCACGCCTATCGAAAACGTGACCGGCCAGCGATGCCTTTCCATCTCCTGCAAAAGCCCTTCCCGCAGCTTGGGAAACACCAGCTTCGCCTCGTCCCCTTCCATTTCCGGCAGAAGCAGGGCGAATTCGTCCCCGCCCAGCCTCGCGACGATGTCCGTTTCGCGCATCCCTTCCTTCAGGGAAGCAACCACGCTGCGCAAGGTGTCGTCTCCGGCTGCATGCCCGAATCTGTCGTTGATCTCCTTGAAATTGTCGAGATCGATATAGGCGATGGTAAAAGGATGCTTGTACCTTCTGGTCCTCGCGATCTCCATTTCCAGCAATTCGTAATAGGCGCGCGGGCTTGCAGCTCCGGTCAGGTAGTCGATTCTCGCCAACTCCTTTTCCTTTTCTATCTCTCCCTTGAGGGCATCCAGAAGCCTCACCACGATCGCGAAAACGCTCACCCTGATGGCAAAATTCAGATAGGGAACGTAAGCCCTGGAATAAGGACCGTCGCTCGAATCGACAAACACCCAGAGGCCTGCCGCGACCAGCGAAACCAGCATGCCGACATGCCTTCCGGAAACCCAGGTCACGAGGGCGATGGGAGCAAGATAGAACAGGGAAAAGGTGATTTCCCGGCCCACCATGTAATCGACGACACCGACCAGAGCGAGAAGGAAAAACCCTGTTCCCAGAGCCAGGGCGCGGTTTTGCAGGAGCCTTGTCATAGATCGTGCCCGCTGTAGCTCAGGTTGAAGGACTTGTTGATCAGGGGAAAGTCAGCAACGATGTTCCCGATCACGGCGAATTCCAGCGCCGGCCAGTTCTGCCAGGAAGGATCGTGGGCATGGGCGCGCCTGATGACGCCTTTTTCGACTTCGAGGGTCAGCAGCACTTCTCCCCTGAATCCTTCTACCCAGCCCGCCCCGAATCCGGAGCATCCCGGAATTTCCCTTGCAATCTCCCCTTCCGGCATCATTTCCAGCATCGCACGGACCAGCCTCAGGGATTCGAGAATCTCGTCGAACCTGACCGAAACCCTTGCCGCGACATCCCCCCCGTGATGGGTCGCCATGGAGACGTCGAGCTTGTCGTAAGGGGCATGGGGGTGATCCTCCCTGAGGTCACATGCATTCCTGCTCGCCCTGCCGGCAAGTCCGGTGAGCCCGAGCTTCGCGGCAAGCCCGGATTCCACTTTTCCGGTCGCGAGAAACCTGTCCTGAAGGCCGGTATGATCGGCATAGATTTCCCTGAGAATCAGCACCTTTTCCCTGACTGAAGCACACTCGGCGAGGATCGCCTCCCTGGCTTTCACATCGATGTCTTTCGATACTCCTCCGGGGACGACGATATCCATCAGCAGGCGATGGCCGAAATGTTCTTTGCTGATACGCAGCATGTCCTCGCGGATGGCGGAAAACTGCGCGAGGCCGAAGGAAAATCCCGCATCGTTGCCGAGCGCGCCGAGGTCAGCGAGATGGTTGACGATGCGCTCCCTCTCGAGAAAAATCCCGCGCAAGAAACCCGCCCTCGTCGAAACCGTTACCCCGCAGAGGGCTTCAAGCGCCATGGCATAAGCCCAGGAATAGGCGACCGTGCTGTCCCCGCTTATCCTCGCTGCAAGCTCCGCCCCCTCGTTCTGCATCAAGCCCTCCAAAGCCTTCTCCACCCCCTTGTGCTTGTAGCCCAGGCGCTCTTCCAGCCTCAGCACCTTTTCCCCCACCACCTGGAAGCGGAAGTGGCCCGGCTCTATGATCCCTGCATGGACCGGGCCTACTGCGATTTCGTGCACGCCCTCCCCTTCGACGGCAACGAAAGGATAATTTCCCCCGGCAGGCGCAAAATCAAGCTCTGGATCGTAACTCTTCCGCAACGGAAAAGGCGGCCAGATTCCGTGGGAAAGCCAGGGCCTTTCGTCTTCTCCCTCGCACCTTGCACCCAGCATGTCGTGAACCGCGCGCTGCATCCTTGCAGCGCAGGGAAAAATGTCGGCGAGACTTGCGAATTTTCCGTCCACTGCACTGCACCTCGATATCAGCATCCCTTCCGAAAAAACGCAGGCTGCGAAAACCACAAAACCTTCTGCCGCTTCGCTTCCCCAGATCGAGACCAGCCTTCCCCCCTGATCCGCACAGGCTTTCGCCATTTTTCTCCAGGATTCCCCTTCCGCTTCCACGGTCCATATCGGGGCAGCGCATGCCATTTTGACCATGCCCTCGAAATTCATGCTGTTCATCCTATCAGCCTCGCCGCTTCACTGTACCACCTGGCAAGGTAAGGCGGAATATAGAGTCCGAGAAGCAGCACCATGGCAAGGTGCAGCAGTATGGGCAAGGATGCCTGCGCATGGAGAAGCTCTTTTCCTGCGGGCTCCCCCCACACCATGGACTGGACCTTGCCGAATATCGAAGCGAAAGCGACGCCGAGCGCGATCAGGAGCACCGGGGTCGACCAGGGATGGCTCTGCATCGCATGGGTCAGAATCAGGAATTCGCTGGTAAAAACCCCGAAAGGCGGCATCCCGAGGATCGCGAGCGCACCGAGCATCAGCCCCCAGCCGATTGCGGGAAATTTGATCAATCCCCTGATGGCCTCCATCGTCTGCGTTCCGGAGCGCTGCACGGCATGCCCAACGGAAAAGAAGATCGCCGACTTGGTGAGGGAATGGACGGTCATGTGCAGCAGGCCGGCGAAATTCGCGCCTATGCCGAATGCGAAGGTCATGAGTCCCATGTGCTCGATCGAGGAATAGCCGAAAAGGCGCTTGATGTCCTTCTGCCGCCACAGCAGGAAAGCTGCGGTCAGCACCGTGAGCAGCCCGAAGCCGATCATGAGATCGTCCGCGAAGCGGTTGTGCAGCGCCCCTTCGACGAGGATCTTGCAGCGCACCACGGCATACAGCGCCACATTCAGGAGAAGCCCGGAGAGCACCGCGGAAACCGGGGTCGGGCCTTCGGCATGGGCATCCGGAAGCCAGCTGTGCAGGGGGACGAGCCCCACTTTGGTGCCGTACCCGACGATGAGGAATACGAAGGCAATGGAAAGGACGGTGGGTTCCAGAGACCCTTTGGCAGCGTCGAGATGCGTCCAGAGCAGCGCCGTTCCTCCCGCGCCCAGCACTTTTTCGGAGGCGAAATAGATCAGGATCGTGCCGAAAAGCGCCTGGGCGATGCCGACCCCGCACAAGATGAAATACTTCCATGCGGCTTCCAGGCTCTCGCGCGTCCTGTAAAGGCTCACCAGAAGGACCGTGGCCAGGGTCGCCCCTTCCATCGCAACCCACAGTATGCCGAGATTGTTGGTGGTGAGCGCGAGCAGCATGGTGAAGCAGAAAATCTGGTACATGCTGTGATAGAGGCGGAGCTGGTAATTCGAAAGGGAACTCAATACCGCTTCGTTCCTCATGTAAGGTCTGGAGAACAGCGTCGTGGTAAAGGCGACGAAGGCGGTCAGCACCACCAGGAACACGTTGAAGGAATCGATGAAGAACTGCTCGTTCAGGACGACCATGGAGCCCGAGACGAGAACTTTCCATGCCAGCAGGATGGAGGCGATGAAGGTGCAGAAGCTCGCCATGGAATTGAGTTCGGGCGCCCATTTTTCGTGCCCCCAGAGCGCGAGAAGCGCGCCGCCTGCGAGCGGCAAACCCAGAACTGCCAGTATTTCCATCATTCCTCTTCCGCCTTCTCCAGATGCTTGAGATCCAGGCTTTCGAATTTTTCCCTGATCTGGAAGAAAAACACGCCCAGGATCAACACTCCCACCAGGACGTCGAGCGCGACCCCGAGCTCCACCACCATCGGCATGCCATAGGTCGTGCTGGTCGCAGCGAAGAACAGCCCGTTTTCCATGGAGAGAAAGCCGATCACCTGGGATATGGCCTTGCTCCTCGTGATCATCATCAAAAGGGAAAGCAGCACGCAGGCCATCGCGATGCCGATGGTGCTTCTCGTGATGGTTCCGGCGAGATGCGAAATGGGCAAGGCGAGATTGAAGGAGACGATCACGATGGCGATTCCGACCAGCATGGTGGACGGAATGTTGATCAGCGTTTCCACATCCCACTCGACATTGAGCTGCCTGATCATGCGAAAAAGTATCCACGGCAGGATCACGACCTTGAGCGAAAAGGTCAGCAAAGCGGAGTAATAGAGGTGGCTCTGGTTCGTGGTGGAAGCGATCACGACCGTGCTCACCGCGAGGGTCATACCCTGCACCATGAACAGCCTGATGAGGGACCGGATGCGCCTCTGCGAAAGCATGGCGAATGCGAGCAGCAGCAGGATCGATGCCAGCAGGTTGATGAATTGGCTGGACAATGCCATTCAGGCCCCCAGAAGAAAGTGGACGAGCATGCCGAGCACCCCGAAAAGAAAGGCCGTTCCCATGAATTCCGGCGCCCTGAAAATGCGCTGCTTCGCCATCACCGTTTCGATCACGGCAAGTCCGCACCCCGCGACAAGCAGCTTGCCTATCAAAATCGGCAGCGCGAAAGCCATGCCGAGCCAGTCTGCCGCCTGAGCGATTCCCCAGGGGGCGAAAAGCGCGATACCCATCGTGACATAGGCGAACAGCTTGATGCTGCTCGCCCATTCCACCAGCGCGAGATGGCGCGCGGAATATTCGAGAGTCATCGCCTCGTGGATCATGGTGAGCTCAAGATGGCTCGCAGGATTGTCGACGGGAATGCGTGCATTCTCGGCGAGCAGCACCATCAGGAAGGCGATTCCCGTGAAGGCCATGCTGGGATAGATCCCGAAATGGCGATGGGCGAGAGTTTCGACAATCACCGTGAGGGAAGTCGACTGGCTGATCAGGGAGGCGGTGAACAGCACCATGAGGAGCGCGGGCTCGGCCAGAAATCCGACCAGCATTTCGCGCCTTGCACCCATGCTGCCGAATGCGGTGCCGATGTCCATGGCTGCGAGCGATATGAATATCCTGGCGAGCGCGAAAACCCCCACCAGCGCGATCGCATCCGCCGCCTCCGAAAAACCGAGATCGGTCGCAAGCGAAGGCACGATCGCAGCAGCAAGGCACATGGCGCCGAAAAGGATGTAGGGAACAATCCTGAAGAGCGGGGATGCGTTTTCCGCGATCACCGCATCCTTCCGGAAAAGCTTGCGAAGCTTCCGGTAGGGCTGCTCGATTCCCGGCCCCTGCCTGTTCTGCAGCCAGGCCCTGCACTGGTTCACCCAGCCGAGCAGCAAGGGGGCGAGCAGCACTGTCAGAAAGAGCTGCAGGAACTGGGCGAAAAATCCGAAGGCGCTCATTGCATGAAAAGAAGCAAAGCGATCAGGGTCACGAAATTGTAGAGCAGGTAAACCAGTATCCTCCCCTGCTGTATCTTGCCGAAAAGATTCGCGAAGTATTCCATCATTTTGCCGAAAGGCAGGTAGAGCGAATACCAGATGCGGTCTTCAGTCTTGGCACTGTATTTCGGCTTGGCATCGAACGGAGAAGGCAATTCCCGCTCCATTTTGAAGAAGGGATCGAATATCTGCCGGATCGGCTGCCCGAATCCTTCGGATGTGTCCTGCATGCGCGAATTCCAGACGGGATAGCCGCAGTTCCAGGGCATCGTTCGCCTCACCCTGCCGTGATAGAAATGCCTGACCGAAAGGAAAACAGCAGCTGTCGCGCAAAGCGTCACGACCAGGAAAATGAGGGGACTGTAGCTCGC
>JAJZRP010000044.1 GCA_021802655.1 Pseudomonadota bacterium | reverse complement strand
GCTGTTTCCGCTGCTTCGTGCAAGACTTTCAAAATCATCGATTCCGACACGAACCGCATTGCAGACCTGAATCAGACGTTCGATCTGGGGAAAATGGGGCGTATCGGTCATGGCTTTCCTCGCAAGAAATCAGGCAACAGCGGCTCGCGTCCGGTCAAATCGGCAAACGCGGACGAAAGGTCGGATTCGCCCCGCATCACGGCATCCAAGGCATCCAGTGCATCGTTGATCTGCGAGGCGCGGATTTCATCTATATTTTCCTTCGCCCAATCAAGATGGGCGAGCACCCAGGAACCCAACTCGACTTTCCCGTCAAAAAAGGCGCAAGCTTGCCTGTTCCTGCGGTAAAGGAAGGCGGAAGATTCGGTGTGACGGTTGAGTGCTGCGCAATGGCAGTGGCTGGTCTCCGGTGTGGACTGGCGGCGGATGCCCTCAAGATCCAGTGACGCTGGAATTGGCGCATCACAAGCGGATTCGCTTTGGGGTAAAGAGCGAAGCGCTATCCGCCGAGCAGCGGGAACTGTTCCAGGAGAGTTGGGCGAGCGACCTGTCCACCATCGAGGCGGAATTGCCGCCATCTTCCGAGAAATCGGAGCCCAAACCGAGATCCCGTGCCGGGCGCCAACCGCTACAGGATCGCCTTCCCCGCATCGAGCATCGCCACGAGCCTGAATCCCGCCTGACCAAGAAAGCCTATTTGTGGGGGTACCGCAGCAATGATCATGACGAGGGGCCACCGATCGTGGTGTTCGACTAGAAGCAGCAGTCATGCTGAAACCTTCCTCCATGGCTGGAAGGGCCATCTGATGGTGGACGATTATGCCGGATACAAGGCACTCTTCGAGAAGGGCGTCACCGAACTCGGCTGCTGGCGCAGGGATGTGGATAGCTCCACTTTGGTGACAAAATCGACTACAGTAAAAAAGAAAACGGCTTAAGATCGCTCTTAAGCCGTTGATTTATTGGTCGGGGCGAGAGGATTTGAACCTCCGACCACTTGCACCCCATGCAAGTACGCTACCAGGCTGCGCTACGCCCCGAAAACGCAGAATTATACCAAAGAAAGGCGCTCAGCGCTGCAGGATTTCGAGGATTTTTTTCACTTCCCGCCTGAAGTCCGTGGCATCCATACTTTCCGGTCCTGCCGCATCGGCATGCTGCCGATGTGCAACGGCTTCGGTTTCAAGGCGCTGCCTCGCGCCGTTGATGGTGAATCCCTGTTCGTAGAGAAGATCCCGGATGCGGCGGATGAGCAACACCTCGTGATGCTGATAGTAGCGCCTGTTGCCGCGGCGCTTCAGGGGTTTGAGCTGGGAAAATTCCTGCTCCCAGTATCTCAGCACATGCGGCTTGACCCGGCACAGCTCCCCGACTTCACCAATCGTGAAATAGCGCTTCGCGGGAATCGGCGGAAGCGAAGAATTATCCTGCGTTTCCATTGTCGCTCTGGTCCACAAGCGCCTTCAGTTTCTGGCTCGCATGGAAAGTAACGACGCGACGTGCGGTGATCGGTATTTCCTCTCCGGTTTTCGGGTTCCGACCTGGGCGTTGCGGCTTGTCGCGCAACTGAAAGTTGCCGAAACCCGAAAGCTTCACTTCCTCGCCGTTCTCGAGCGCGAGCCTGACTTCCTCGAAAAAGGATTCGACCAGATCCTTCGCTTCCCTTTTGTTGAGCCCGACCTTCTCGAACAATAGATCGGCCAACTCTGCCTTGGTCAATGTCATGCGACCTCCCTAAATGCGTAACTTGGAATCAAACCTTTTTTCTAATGCCTCAATGAGTTGCGATATCATAACATCAACTTCGGCATCCAGCAGCGTTTTTTGAGTATCTTGTATCGTAATGCTAAATGCAAGACTTTTCTTGCCCGCTTCGACCCCCTGCCCGCGATACAGATCGAACAGCTCCACTTTCGCCAATGCCGGCATACTGCGGCAGACTTCCAGTATGGATTGGGAGCTGATTTTCTCGTCGACCACGATGGCGATGTCGCGCTTCACCGGCGGGTATTTCGATATCTCGGAAAAAGCCGGGATTTCCCGCTTCAACAAGGCTTCGAGTTCGATCTCGAAGAGCACCGGCGCTTTCGGCAAATCGTATTTCTGCACCCATTTGGGGTGAAGCTCGCCGATCACCCCGACTCTTTTTCCTTCGAAAATAATGCCGGCTGATCTTCCGGGATGCAATGCAGGGTGGACAAAAGGTTCGAAGGCAGGAGCAAACGGCGAAAACAGCGCTTCGACATCCGACTTGACGTCGAAAAAATCGACATTGCGCGCAGCCTCGCCCCACTGCTCGGGCAGGGCAGGACCGTAGCAGAGCCCGGCGAGCATTTCCCTTTGTTCGTAAGCGGCATCCCGTCTGAAAAAACAGGTACCCGTCTCGAACATCCTGACCCTGGACTGTTTTCGGTTCAGGTTGAAAGCAAGCGCACCCACCAGGCCGCCGATCAGGCTGCTGCGCATCGCACCCATCTGGCTGGCGATCGGATTCTTGAGCAGGATGGGATCCCGGTTCGAGCAGAAATCCGCTTCCCAGGCGGCATCGACGAAGGCATAGCTGATCGCCTCGAAATAACCTCTTGCGACCATCAGCTTCCTCAGTTCGGCAACCTCGCGCGAGGACTCCCTTGCGGCAAGCATGCTCATGGTGGAGGCCGGGCGTACGCCTGCCATATTGTCGTAGCCGTAAATCCTGGCGATCTCCTCGACGAGATCTTCCTCTATTTTGAGATCGAAGCGGCAGGATGGGGGAATGACGGAGAAAACATCTTCCTTGAAAGAAAACTCGAATCCCAGCTTTTTCAGCAGGAAAGACACCGTATCCGGCGAAAGATCGATTCCCAAAATGCGCTTCGCACGCGCCAGCCTGAGGGCAATCGGATCTCTCGCAGGAAGCGCCGCCCTGAACTCCCCAACAGGGCCTGCGCATCCGCCGCAAAGCGACAGGATCAGGCGGGTTGCATAGTCCATGGCGCTGCCTGTCATGCCGAAATCCACTCCCCGCTCGAAACGGTAGGAGGCATCCGTCGAAAGATTCGGAACCCGCGCTTTCGCCATGGTTGCCGGGTCGAAAAACGCAGCTTCCAGGAAAATGTCGCAGGTGGCGTCCGTGACCGAACTCCCCTCCCCGCCCATGATTCCGGCAAGCGCGACCGGCCCGTTCTGGTCGGCTATCAGAAGCTGCTTGCGGGACAACGCCATCTCTTCCCCGTTCAGGAGAAGGATGCCTTCATCTTCTTTCGCGAACCTGACGACAATCTTGCCGCCGATTTTCGCAAGATCGTAGGCGTGCATGGGTTGGCCCAGCTCCAGCATCACGTAATTGGTCACATCGACCACGATGTTCCGGGGCCTGATGCCGCATCTTACCAGCCGCCTTTGCATCCATTGCGGAGTCGGCATGGAAAGATCGACACCTTTCACCACCCTGCCCAGATAGAGCGGACAGGAGTCAGGCGATTCAACCACGATTTCGAGCGTATCACTGCAATCCGCTTCGACAGGGGATATTTGCGGGCGAACGACGGGCGTCCCGGTCATGGCCGAAATTTCGCGCGCAACGCCCAGGATGCTCAGGCAATCGGCCCGGTTGGGAGTCAGTTTGAGGTCGAAAACATGGTCTTCGAGATCCGAATACTTCCTGAAATCTGCGCCTACAGGCGCATCCTGCGGCAGAATCAGAAGGCCGTCGATTTCGGACTCGATGCCGAGCTCCTTGCCCGAGCAGAGCATGCCGTAGGACATGACTCCCCTCACCTTGGCGGCCCTGATATTGGCTGAGGGAAGCATCGCGCCTTCCAGGGCGCAGGGCACGATTGCGCCCTCGAATACGTTGGGCGCTCCGCACACGATCTGAAGCGGCTCGGGAAGGCCGGCATCGACCCTGCATACATTGAGCCTGTCCGCGTCCGGATGCTTCGTTACGGAAAGCACCTTCGCCACCACCACCCTGTCGAAAGATGGCGCGACAGGCTCGATAGCCTCGACTTCGATGCCGCACATCGTCAGCTGGCGGGCGAGTTCATCCCTGGAAATGCCGGGGTCGGCGAACGTGCGCAGCCAGTTTTCGGAAAGTTTCATGTCAGTTGAATTGGTTCAGAAACCTGAGGTCGTTCGAAAAGAAGAGGCGCAGGTCGTTGACCCCGTACTTCAGCATGGCGAGCCTGTCGAGACCCATGCCGAACGCGAAGCCGAGATATTTCTCGGCGTCATACCCGACATGCGCGAACACGTTGGGGTGCACCATGCCGCAGCCCCCGACTTCCAGCCATCCGGTATGGCTGCAAACCCTGCATCCGTCCCCGTCGCAGAAAACGCAGCCCATGTCGATTTCCGCGGAAGGCTCGGTGAAGGGGAAGAAGGAGGGGCGGAAACGGACCTTGAGATCCTCTTTCTCGAAAAAGCGCTGCAGGAAATCGGCCGCGACCCCCTTGAGGTGGGTGAAATTGACCTCCTCGTCCACCCACAGGATCTCGAGCTGATGGAACATGGGGGAATGCGTCGCGTCGGAGTCGACCCTGTACACGCGCCCGGGGGCAATGATCTTCACAGGCGGCGCGTTTTCCATCATGTAATGGATCTGTATCGGGGAAGTATGCGTGCGCAGCAGATGTTCCGCATCGACGTAGAAAGTGTCGTGCATCGCACGCGCAGGATGATCTTCCGGGATATTGAGCGCAGTGAAGTTGAAAAAATCCGTCTCGATTTCCGGACCTGAAACGGATGAAAAACCGATCGAATGAAAAATCGCCTGAACCCGCTCCAGCGTTCTCGTCACGGGATGGATTCCCCCGGTTTCCTGCCCCCTTCCGGGAAGGGTGACGTCGAGCGCTTCCTCTGCGAGCTGCCTCTCCAGAATCGCAGCCTGGATCGCCTCGCGACGCTCGGCGAGCCTGGATTCCACGGCGTCCTTGGCCCTGTTGATCGCAGCGCCTGCCTCTCTCCTTGCATCCGGATCGAGCTTGCCGAGCCCCTTGAGCAATTCGGTGATGGCACCGCCTTTGCCGAGATAGCGCGCCTTGGCCTGTTCGAGTTCGACCGGGTCGGTTGTCCGACTCAGGTCGCTCAGGGCTTGTTCTAGGAGAGTATCGAGATTTTGCATAGTAAAAAAAGGAGGCCGAAGCCTCCTTTTTCGTTCCCTGGAAATCAGGCGAGGCTGGCTTTGGCCTTCTCGACAATGCTCGCGAAAGCAGCCTTGTCGAATACGGCGATGTCGGCAAGAACCTTGCGGTCGACTTCGATCTCGGCCTTCTTCAGGCCGTGCATGAACGTGCTGTAGGTCAAACCACACTCGCGAGCAGCAGCGTTGATGCGGGCGATCCAAAGGGCGCGGAACTGACGCTTCCTCTGCCTGCGGTCGCGATAGGCATACTGCCCGGCCTTCATCACCGCTTCCTTGGCGATGCGGTATACGTTGCCGCGGCGGCCGCGGAAACCCTTGGCGAGAGCCAGAACCTTCTTGTGGCGCGCGCGCGCCGTTACCCCACGTTTTACTCTGGACATGTCATATCTCCCTTAAGCGTAAGGCAGCATGCTGCGGATGGAGCGCCTGTCGGCGGCATGCACCGTGGAGGTGCCGCGCAGATGGCGCTTGCGCTTGGTGGTCTTCTTGGTCAGGATATGACGCAGAAAAGCCTGGGAACGCTTGAAACCGCCGCCTCCCAATGCTTTGAAGCGCTTTGCAGCGCCGCTTTTGGTCTTCATTTTCGGCATGATACTTCCTTTCTATTTTGAAACCGCGTCGGGTGATTCCGGCCCCGGAATACTTGATAACCCGAGCACGCCTTGTTTTACCGCAAGATGCGGCCCTGCTACTTCTTCTTCGGCGAGAGCACCATCACCATCTGCCTGCCTTCCATTTTAGGAAACTGCTCGACGGTGCCGTAGGGCTCGAGGTCGGTCTGCAGCCTCTGCAACAGCCTCACCCCGAATTCCTGGTGCGCCATCTCGCGCCCCCTGAAACGGAGCGTGATCTTGGTCTTGTCGCCTTCTTCGAGGAAGCGGATCAGGTTCCTGAGCTTGATCTGGTAATCTCCCTCGTCCGTGCTCGGCCTGAATTTCACTTCCTTGACCTGAATCTGCTTCTGGTGCAGCTTGGCTTCGTGCCTTTTCTTGCTCTCCTGATACTTGTATTTGCCGTAATCCATCAGGCGGCATACCGGCGGTGCTGCATTCGGCGCAATCTCGACCAGATCGATTTCGGCTTCCTCGGCCATCGCATTCGCCGAAGAAAGGCTCATGATGCCCAACTGTTCCCCATCCACACCAATCAGCCGGATTTGCGGCGCCGTAATTTCGCCGTTGATCCTCGGCTCTTTATCCTGAGCGATAGTGTCTCTCCAATTCTAAAAAATTAAGCCGCCCCACCCGGTTGCACGATTTCCCCGGAAAGGCGGTCGACAAAGGCATCCAGCGACATCCGCCCGAGGTCCTCGCCTGTGCGGGTGCGCACGGCGATCTTCCCGGCTGCGACTTCCTTGTCACCGACGATGATCTGGTAGGGCAGCCTCTGCAAGCTATGCTCGCGAATTTTATAGGTTATCTTCTCATTTCTCAAGTCCGTCTGAACTCTGTATCCTTTTTGGCACAGGGTTTGCGCTGTTTTCTCGGCATATTCGGCCTGCGCATCCGATATGTTCATCACTACCGCCTGGAGCGGGGCAAGCCACAACGGGAAGGCGCCGGCATGGTGCTCGATCAGGATGCCGATGAAGCGCTCCAGGGAACCCAGGATCGCCCGATGCAGCATCACCGGAATCTGCCTGGTATTGTCTTCCGCGACATAGGTCGCACCCAGGCGCCCCGGCATGGAAAAGTCGACCTGTATGGTACCGCACTGCCATACCCGCTCAAGGCAGTCGCGCAGGGAAAATTCGATCTTCGGGCCATAGAAGGCGCCTTCTCCCGGCTGCAATTCCCAGGCCATGCCTCTTGCATCGAGCGCGGACGAGAGCGCGCCTTCGGCCTTGTCCCAGTCCTCGTCCGAGCCGACCCGGTTTTGCGGGCGGGTGGAAAGTTTGACCAGCACATCGTCGAAGCCGAAATCGGCATAAACTTTCAGCAGCAGGTCGATGAAATCCGACACTTCGCTCTGGATCTGGTCTTCGGTGCAGAAAATATGCGCGTCGTCCTGGGTGAAATTCCTCACCCTCATGATGCCGGAGAGCGTACCGGAAGGCTCGTTCCTGTGGCAGGAGCCGAATTCGGCGAGCCTGAAGGGCAGATCCCGGTAGCTTTTCAGTCCCTGATTGAATACCTGGATATGGCAGGGGCAGCTCATCGGCTTCACCGCATAATCGCGCGATTCCGAGCTGGTGGTGAACATCATTTCCTGAAACTTGTCCCAATGCCCGGAGCGCTCCCACAGGCTCCTGTCGACGAGCTGGGGCGTGCGAATTTCCTGATAGCCGTTGTTCGCAAAAACCCGGCGCATGTACTGCTCCACGATCTGGTAGAGCGCCCATCCCTTCGGATGCCAGAACACCATCCCCGGCGCTTCTTCCTGGGTATGGAAAAGATCGAGCAGTTTGCCTATACGCCTGTGGTCCCGTTTCTCCGCTTCCTCGAGGCGCGCCAAATAGGCTTCCTGGTCTTCCTTTTTCGTCCAGGCCGTGCCGTAAATGCGCTGCAGCATCTCGTTTTTCGAATTGCCCCGCCAGTAGGCGCCCGCCACCTTCATCAGCTTGAACACTTTCAGCTTGCCCGTGGAAGGCACATGGGGTCCGCGGCAAAGGTCGGTGAATTCGCCCTGCGTATAGAGCGAGAGATCCTCGCCGGACGGAATCGATTCGATGATCTCGGCCTTGTAATGCTCGCCGATGCTCTTGAAATAAGCGATCGCATCGGTCCTCGACTTGACGCTGCGGGACACGGGAAGATCGCGCTTCGATATCTCCAGCATGCGCTTTTCTATCGCAGCGAGATCCTCCGGCGTGAAGGGGCGCTTGAAAGAAAAATCGTAATAGAAGCCGTTGTCGATCACCGGCCCTATCGTCACCTGCGCTTCCGGAAAAAGCTCCTTCACGGCATGCGCGAGCAGATGCGCCGAGGAATGGCGAATGACTTCCAGTCCCTCGGGGTCCTTTTCCGTGACAATGGCAAGATCGGCATCGGCATCCATCCTGTGGGAGATATCCACAAGGACCCCGTTCACCTTGCCGGCAATCGCAGCGCGAAAAAGCCCGGGGCCGATGCTGGACGCGACCTCCCCCACCGTCACGGGGCGGTCGAACTGTCTCTCGGATCCGTCTGGCAATCGAATGACCGGCATAAGCCTTTCTCAAAAGAAAAGTGCGGCATTGAGCCGCACGGGAATTCTGGTAGGCGCGATTGGACTCGAACCAACGACCCCCACCATGTCAAGGTGGTGCTCTAACCAGCTGAGCTACGCGCCTAAAGACCGGCATATTACCCGAAGCCCATGGATAATTCAATCGAATTTGACGTCTTTTTAAGCCTCTGGCATAGTTCCCGAATGTTTTTCGCCATCGCACTTTTAGCCGGCTCGATCGCCCTCGGCGCAATCTTCATATCGAAAACCTGGAGCTGGGCTACCCTGATCCTTTGCGCTATGCTGCTGCTCATTCCGCTTTCCGGACTCAAGGCGAAGAAGAAGGATTTGCGCTCGAAGAAGCTCTCGGAAGCGGCCAACGCCATGCTCGAGAAGTACGGGCATTACTACTCCATGCCGCTCGCAGCCCGGGATTTCGGACGCGCCGCCGCTGCCCTGCACCTTTGCGGCACGATTGCTGCAATCGTCGACCTGTTCCTGGGCTACTGGACAGGGGTCGCCATCGGCATCGTCTATTTCATTGCGCTGGGCATGCTCGCGCGCGCATTCGACCCGAACAACTTCCTGTACGATCCGGGAGAGCGCGCGATCCACCAGGAAATAGCGGCCTTCCTCGAAAAGTCAGCGAAGGACGGGCTCAGCAAGACTGCCGCCAAGCCGCAAAGGTAAGTGCATCTGGTTGAGAAACACTGCCATGTTGCCTGAGAGATTCCCTTCCCTCAGGACGAATTCGCCGGACACCTTCATGATCCCGGATGTCATTTTCAGCCCGCTGTAGCGGTAATCCCTGCCCGCTGCGGAAAGACTTCCGGAAAGCGCATCGAATCTGGTCTCCCCGCCACTCGATCCGCCGGGAGAAGGCGTTTGTATCGCCTGGGCGATGTCGACATTGCCGACCACACCACTCCTGAGCCTGAAGGCGGCTTCGATCCCGGGGGAATCGAAGAGCCCGTTGAAGTTCGCCGCGCTTGAAGCCACGGCGGCATCGAATTCGAGCGTGCCCTTCAGCCTCGCGCCTTTGGAAAAATAGGGTAAAAGCTGCTCGATGTCGAAATGCTTCCCCTTGAGGCTGCCACTCGCGCGCCAGCCGTCACCCCAGGAAATCTTGCCGGACCCGGACCAGTCTCCGCCGTAGCCGCTGGCTTCGATCGAAGCAATCCTCACTTCATTCCCGCTCGCAATTCCCCTGGCGTGGATTTCAGCCCATGGGCATTCGGGCCCCAAAGGCAGCTTCCAGTCTTTTGCATCGAGTTCGATATTGACGCCGGACTCCCCTGGCGCAATTTCGGCTTTCATGCCTTCGCTATTGATGCTGGCATGCCTGAATGCCCCGTCTTCAGCAAAATCGACTTCGCCGCCGAAGGCGGGAAGCAGCTTTCCGTTCAGGGACAGGGACACCTGTTCCAGTTCAACTTTCTGCGCCGGCATCTTCCAGTTTGAAATTCCCGAAATGGCATCCTGATCGATTGTCGCGCCGTCGACCTGGACAAGTTTGGGTCCGAAAAGAATTTCAGTCAGCTTCGAAATCTTGAGATCCTGTCCGATCGAGACCGCCTTCAACACTGTTCTCGGCGTGGGAAGCAGCACCAGGGAAGCGGATCCGACCGTCACCGTTTCCCCTGTCTTGTCTGCGATCGTCCTTTCGGCATCCTTTGCGAGAAATTCCAGGGGGATGAAAGGCAGGATTCCTGCTGTCGCAGCAATGATCAGGGCAAGCGCGACCGCAACGCGCCTGCCGATGTCCCTGCCTTTTTTCCGGGGGGCGCTTCTCGGTTTATCCGCCTTCGCCTGTACCTGCTTGCGTGCTTCCGCCTCAAGCGCCTCCCTGGCAGCCCTGGCGGCTTTCGCCTCGGCTTCCGCTTTCGCTGCAGCTTCGAGCTTCGCCTTCATCTTCGCAAGCCTTTCGGCCCGGATGGTTTCCTCCGTTTTTTCTTCTGCCGCCTTTTCTCTGTCCGCCCGGGTTCCCCCTCCCACCTCGTAGATTTCGTGCTCCCGCCTGTGCTTGTCCCTGTGAACGCCCTGGTATTTGAAAAGGCCTGCATGCTCGCTCGAAAGGCGACTCACCACGTCGTGAAAAGAGCGCGAAATCAGGATCTGGTCGCCCTTTGCAAACCCCATGATTCGGCTGGCATCGTTGACGCCATCCCCGATCAGGTTTTCCCTGCCGTTCATATCCGCAACGAGCTTGATCGGACCGAGATTGATCCCCATCCTTACATAAAGATCGGGATAATCCCGATGGCCGTTCGCTTCCAGGGTGTCGCGCAGCCGGATTGCGATGAACAGCACTTCCTCCGGGTCGGCGAGGAAACCCAGCGCTGCGCCGTCGCCGGTGTCGATGATGATGCGATCGTCCTCGGGGATTTTCTGGACGAGTTGGTAGACCAGCCGGTTGAAATCCTCCTTCATCCTGAACTGGTCGGCAACAGGATGTTTCGTGTATTCGACGATGTCGAGGAAAAGCACGCTGGCGATCAGGGTTCGCTTCGATTCGGCGAATTTGCTCTTGCCGGCACTGCGCGCCGCTTCGACTGGAGGCTCCGGCTCCTTCGGGGCAGCATCAAGAGGCGCTGCCCTCTCCTCTTCGATGGCCGTCCCGGAAAGCCTCTGAACATATCCGCCTTCCAGAAGCTCGCTCAGGGCCAGCTCGAAAGTCTGTTCCGACCAGAAAGCAGCGTCCTGCATCATTTGCCTGACACCGGTTTTGCCGTCCACACGGGAAAGTATGTCGTGCAATTCGAGGGAGAGCTGCTCGTTCCCGAGTTCGGCCTCGCCCTTCGCTGTCCTGATATATACGGTATTCAGATCCATCATGCACCTCGATGCGACATCTCCAATCTTATCCTATCGTCTCGATGCCTGCACGACCCCGGACACTTCCCTGATCATCCCCAGTACCTTGCGCAATTCGGCAAGGTCGGAAACCGCTATCGTGAAACGCATGCTCGCCCTGTCCACCCGGCTCAACGTCCTGGTCGCAGTAACGTTGATTCTTTCTCTGGCCAGGATGTCGGATATGTCCCGGAGCAGTCCCTGCCTGTCGGATGCCTCGATGACGATGTCAGCGGGAAACTTCCCGCCCATCGGCCCCCACTGGGCTTCCAGCAGCCTGTCCGGATCGAGATGCGCGACATTGGTGCAACTCTTCCTGTGTATCATGACCCCGCGCCCTCTCGTGACAAACCCGATTATCTCGTCCGGAGGAACCGGCTTGCAGCATTTTGCAAGCAGGGTCAGGAGCTTGTCCACACCGACAATCAGCACTTCGCCTGAGCGCTGGGTCGGCCTGATCTTCGCCACCGGCTGCGCCTGCGGTTCGGTAGTTTCTTCCCGCAAAAAGGACTGGATCTGGCGGCGCGTGATGTTTCCCCTGCCGACCTCGACCAGAAAATCGTCCAGCTTCGCAAAGCTGAAATGATCTGCGACCTTCTCCAGGGAAAGGCCGCTCCTTCCGGCGCGCTTCAGTTCCCTTTCGAGTTGCAGGCGCCCATGCGCCACGCTCGCCTCGAAATTGCGACTATTGAACCACTGCCTGATCTTGGCACGGGCTCTCGAGCTTTTCGCGAAACCCTGCTCGGGATTGAGCCAGTCGAGGCTCGGTCCACCCTGCTTTGCCGCGATGATCTCGACGCGCTGCCCCGTCTTCAGGGGAGTGTTGAGCGGCACGATCGCCCCGTCCACTTTCGCCCCGCGGCAGCGATGGCCGAGATCGGTATGCACATGGTAGGCGAAATCCAGCGGCGTCGCATCCCTGGGCAGGTCGATAACCTTTCCCTGCGGCGTCATGACGTAGACGGCCTCCTGGAAAAGCCCTTTCCTGATTTCCCTGGCGAGATTCGCCGATTCGCCCAATTCGTCTCGCCAACCCATGAGCTTCCTGAGCCAGACGAGTTTCTCCTCGAAGCGGAAATCCCGCCTCCCCCCTTCCTTGTAGCGCCAGTGGGCAGCGATCCCCATCTCGGACGCATGATGCATCTCGCGCGTCCTGATCTGTACTTCGAGCGCCTTGCCTTCAGGGCCGATCACCCCGGTATGCAGCGAACTGTAGCCGTTCTCCTTGGGTTTGGCGATGTAGTCGTCGAATTCCCCGGGAATCGGGGTCCACAGGTCATGAGCGATGCCGAGGACGGCATAGCAGTCCTTCACGTCATCCACCAGCACCCGGATCGCCCTGACATCGTAAATGCCCTCGAACCCCAGGTTCTTCCGCTGCATTTTCTTGTAGATGCTGTAGATGTGCTTGGGGCGGCCGGAGATCTCCCCGCGGATTCCGGCCGCTTCCAGTTCCCCTTTCAGTTCGGCTATGGCTGTCTCGATGAATCTTTCCCGGTCGACACGCCTCTCGTCGAGCAGCCCCGCTATCTTTTTGTAGGTTTCAGGCTCCAGAATGCGGAACGACAGATCCTCCAGTTCCCACTTGATCTGCCAGATGCCGAGCCGATTGGCGAGCGGCGCATAAATGTCGCGCGTTTTGACTGCAGCCTTCAGCCTTGCTTCCTCGTCGCCGCTTCCTGCGAGATGGCGCAGACTCTGCAACTGATCGGCAAGCTTGATCAGAACCACCCTGATGTCCTGGACAATCGCGAGCAGCATCTTGCGCAGGCCTTCGAGCTCCCCCTTTTCGGTCTCGTCGAGGTCGAACGAGGAAAAGCGTTTCACGCCTTCGACCAGGCTTGCCACCCCTTCCCCGAAAGCCTCCCCGATTTCGCTGCAGAAAAGCAACAGGCAGGCCTCGACCGCCTCGCAATCCAGATGCATCCCTGCTAGGATTGAAGCAGACTGGATCACATGCTCCAGCATGGACTCCCCGCCTGGAAGGCGCATGTTCCGCCTTGCGGCATGCTCCAGGGCCAGGCGAATGGACTCGATTTCCTGCGGCGTGTAGCTCGGCGAAAGGGACTCGATCCAGCTTGAAAAATCGGCGCTTTCGCCGGGGGACGTGACGGTAACCATGACTCATTATGTCACATCAAAACCCATGACCGGAACCATCTCGGAGAGGATCTGGAACGCCAAATACCGCTGGCGCGAGGGAGGCGTGAACCGCGACCTTTCCATCGAGGACACGTGGAGGCGCATCGCCCGTACCCTGGCAGGCCGTGAGAAGGACGGCAACCGGGAATCCGAATTTTATTCCGTGCTGGAGAATTTCGCCTTTCTCCCCGGGGGAAGGATACAGGCCGGCGCAGGCACGCATCACCGCGTCACGCTGTTCAACTGCTTCGTGATGGGCACCATCGAAGACTCGCTTTCCGGCATTTTCGATTCGCTCAAGGAAGGGGCGATCACGATGCAGCAGGGAGGCGGAGTGGGATACGATTTTTCCACCCTGAGGCCTTGCGGAATGCCTGCAAAAAGCGTGGGCATGATCGCATCGGGTCCCGTCTCCTTCATGAAAATCTGGGACAGCATGTGCGGCACGATACTCTCGACCGGCGCGAGGCGCGGCGCGATGATGGCGACATTGCGCTGCGACCATCCCGATATCCTGGATTTCATCGAAGCCAAGCGGGACGGCAGTTCGCTGCGCCATTTCAACCTCTCCGTGCTCGCAACCGACGACTTCGTGCAGGCAGTCAGAGCCGACAGGGAATGGCCGCTCGTCTTCGGCGGAAAACCGGTCAGGCGCGTAAAGGCGACCGCGCTGTGGGAGCGCATCATGCGCGCCGCCTACGACTCTGCGGAACCCGGCATCATTTTCATCGACCGCGTGAGAAGGGCGGACAATCTCGCCTATTGCGAAACCATCAGCGCGACCAATCCCTGCGGCGAGATCCCGCTCCCCCCCTACGGTGCATGCGACCTCGGATCGATCAACCTGACCCGTTTCATCGAATCCCCCTTCACCGAAAAAGCATCGATCGATTTCGCCGGCATCGCCCGAACGGCGGGAATCGCAGTGAGGATGCTGGACAACGTCTACGATCTTTCCCGCTTTCCCCTGCCGAAGCAGCGCAGGATCGCAAAATCTTCCAGGAGACTGGGGCTGGGAATCACCGGGCTCGCGGATGCGCTTGTCATGCTGGGCATCCATTACGGCAGCCTCGAAGCCAGAAAAACCGCACAAGGCATCATGCAGGCAATCAAGGAAGCCGCATATCTCGCCTCGATCGAGCTGGCCAGGGAAAAAGGTCCCTTCCCGCTCTTCAAGCCGGAATACCTGAAAAGCGAATTCGTCGGATCGCTCCCCGAAGGAGTCAGGCGAGACATCGCCAAATACGGCATCAGAAACAGCCACCTCACCGCGATCGCGCCGACAGGGACCATCAGCCTGCTGGCGGACAACATATCGAGCGGACTCGAGCCGATTTACGCCCTGGAATACGAGCGCAGCATCAGGCAGGCAGACGGCAGGCTCGATGCCGTCCGGGTTTCGGATTACGCGCTCAGGCTTTTCAGGGAGAAAATGGGCGAGAATGCACCGCTTCCTTCGGCATTCGTCACCGCAGACGCTGTTTCTCCCGAAGAACAACTGCTCATGCAGGCAATCCTGCAGCAGCATGTCGACAATGCGATATCGAAAACCGTGAACGTTCCGGAATGCTTCGATTTCGCTTCCTTCGCTTCCCTCTACGATCGCGCCTTCGAGCTGGGTCTGAAAGGATGCACCGCATTCAGGCCGAATCCGGTGACAGGGCAGGTGCTGATCGAAAAACCGCACTGCTGTTCAAGCGAGCGGGAGCCTGACTGAAATGGGGGAATTCGGTTATTTCGAACACGATGCCGACATCGGCATAGCAGGCTTCGGCAAAACGATAGAGGAAGCCTTCGTGTCCGCGGCACAAGCGCTCTTTTCGATCCAGTCCGACCTCTCGGAAATCAGGCCGACAAGGAAGGTTTCTGTCGCCTTCTCCGAAGAAGACATCGAGTATGCGCTCGTTACCTGGCTCAACAGGCTCGTCTTTGAAGCGCAAAGCGAAAAGCTCGCATTTTCCGTATTCAGCCTGAAAAGACAGGGTAATCTCTGGGAGGGAGAGGCCGAAGGAGAACCCTGGAATGACGCCATGACGAGAGGGGTCGAAGTCAAGGGCGCCACCCTGACCGGGCTCTCGGTGAAAAAAGACGGGGAGAAATGGGAGGCGCGCTGTATCGTGGACGTATAGGATCATGGATATCAAGAAACTGAAAATGATCACCCCCTGTTCCTGGGAAGCCCGCGGCGCCAAGCTGTTCGGCAGCGCCCCCTTGATCGCCGAAATGGACGAAAAGGTGCTGGAGCAGATCGCGAATGTGGCCGGTCTCCCCGGTCTCGTCGGGCAGGCGATGACCATGCCGGATGCGCACTGGGGCTACGGCTTTCCGATAGGAGGGGTCGCGGCTTTCGATGCCGGGGAAGGCGGGATAATTTCCGCAGGCGGGGTCGGTTTCGACATTTCCTGCGGCATACGCTGCATGAGGACCAATCTTGACCTGAAAGACATCGAGCCCGTGACCAAGAATCTGGCAGATGCGCTCTACCGCAATATTCCCGCCGGCGTCGGAGAGGAAGGGAGCATCAGGCTTTCAGTTTCTGAACTCGATGAAGTGATGCTGGGAGGGGCGAAATGGGCGGTAGAATCGGGCTACGGAACTGCGCAGGATCTCGAGTATGTCGAAGAGCGCGGCAAGATCGCAGGCGCAGTTCCGGAGAGCGTTTCGATGCATGCAAAACACCGTCAACTCGGGGAAATGGGCACGCTGGGCTCGGGCAACCATTACCTCGAAATCCAGGTCGTCGACAGGATCTTTGATGCGGAAGCTGCAAAAGCCTACGGTCTGGAAATCGGGAAGCTGCTGGTTTCCATCCATTGCGGTTCGCGCGGACTCGGACACCAGATCGGCACCGACTACCTCGTTTTTCTCGCAAAGGCAGCGAGGCGCCTCGGAATAACCCTTCCCGACAGGGAACTCGCCTGCGCGCCGATCAATTCCCCCGAGGGACAGCAATACCTCGGGGCGATGCATGCCGCGATCAATGTCGCACTCGCCAATCGTCAGATCCTCGCCCATCTGACCCGTCAAACCTTCTCGAGGATACTCCCGGGTTCGGTTCTGGAGACGCTTTTCGATGTCAGCCACAATACCTGCAAAATCGAAAAACACCGGGTGGAAGGCCGGGAAAGAATCCTGCACATCCACAGGAAAGGAGCGACGCGCGCATTCCCCCCGCATCATCCCGACCTCCCGGAAAGGTACAGGGCGGTCGGACAGCCCGTCATCATAGGCGGGAGCATGGGAACGGGATCCTACATCTTCGCCGGAAATGCCGGAAACCCCGCCTTTGCCTCGGCGAGCCACGGCGCGGGACGGGCGATGAGCCGCAACCAGGCATTGAAGCGCTGGAACGGGCGAGAATTGATCAACATGCTGGCCGGGCAAGGAATATTGATCAGGACCCGATCGATGCGTGGTGCAGCCGAAGAAGCGCCGGGCGCCTACAAGGACGTGGACAGGGTCGCCGAAGATACCGAATGCGCCAATCTCGCCCGCCGCGTCGCCCATCTCTCCCCGAAGATCTGCGTCAAGGGTTGAGTCTTCAGCGCCTGCTCACGCGCTTCGCCTGCATGCCTTCTCCCGCAGCCTCGACGATGAACTGCACCTTGTCGCCTGCGGCCAGGCTTTCGAAATCGGGGCTTGCGACATTTTCGCGGTGGAAATAGACTTCATCGCCCTCTTCGGTTTCGATGAACCCGTATCCCTCGTCGAAAAGCCTGACCACGATCCCCAGCGACAGCGGCTCGTGAAACTTGACATCCCCCCTCTGCTTCCTGCCGTAGTCCTCGAGACCGCGCTTTGCTGCGTCGAATGCATCCCTCAGGGCGACATAGACATCCTCGGCCAGATCCCGGTTGACGACGATCTCGCTTCCGGGCACCTTGATTTCCACCCTGACGTTGAACAGCTTTCCCTGGTGCTTGTGCTTGTGCGGCATTTCGACGA
>JAJZRP010000004.1 GCA_021802655.1 Pseudomonadota bacterium | reverse complement strand
CAGCAGATCCGGAAACAGCCCCTCGCCATCGAAGTTGCCGGATACGGTTCGGTGATGCCGGGTGCGGGTGGCGAATCGAATATCAATTTTGCGCATGCAGGACGGGTTCTGAATGTGGATGCCGCACCCGGGCAGAGGGTGCGAAAAGGCCAGATCCTGCTCTCGCTTGCCACCGATCCTGCCGGTGTTCTCGGTTTCGAACAGGCAAAATCGGCGCTGGAACTTGCGAGAAATGAACTCGCGCGCGTGCAAATTCTACGAAAACAGCAGCTTGCCACGAATTCGCAATACGATGCTGCGGCCAGGACGTTGAAGGATGCCGAGAGCGCCTACGCTGCGCAACAGAAACTCGGCAATGGCGCTGCCAAAATCCGGATCAGGGCGCCCTTTGACGGCGTCGTCTCCCGTGTTTCCGTCGCGCCGGGGGCGCGCATTGCCGCCGGCACATCGGCATTGCAATTGATCCGGAGCGATGCCGTGCGGGTGCAGATGGGGGTGGAGCCGGAAGACAGCGTCAGGGTCAAACCCGGCATGCAGGTTTTGCTGGTTTCGGTGTTCGACGAATCGCAGAAAATGGGCGGTGTCGTGGAAGCCGTCCATGGCATGATCGATCCCCAAACGCAACTGGTGGACGTATTGGTCAGGATCGATCGCGATGATGTTTCCCGGCTGATTCCAGGCATGAGAATACGCGGCATAATCAGCACCTATTCGGAAAACACCTGGGCAGTGCCGAGATCGGCGGTGCTGCGCGACGGGCACGGCGCCTACATCTTTCAAAGCGACAGGGGGAGGGCGAAGCGCGTCAATGTCCGGACAGGACTGGAACATGGCGGATGGATAGGGATTACGGGGGACTTCGATGCGCACCTGCCAGTGGTCGTTCTGGGCAATTACGAACTGCATGACGGCATGATGCTGCGCGAGCAAAAGCAATGAAGTTTGCCGCATGGGTGCAGCAGCACCGTCGCTCCATCCTGTTCTTTCTGCTCACGCTCGCGCTGGTCGGCGTCTTCGACGCATTCAAGCTGCCCGTGACGCTTTTTCCCAACGCGGATTTCCCCCGCGTCGAGGTGACCCTGGATGCCGGCGACCGTCCTGCCGAGCAGATGGCTTTGCAGGTCACCCTGCCGGTCGAGGAGGCGGTGCGCCGGGTGCCCGGGGTGCGCGACATACGTTCGACGACCAGCCGGGGCACCGCCGAGTTGTCCGTCAATTTCGGCTGGGGAACCGATATGGCGATGGCCACCCTGCAGGTCAACGCGGCCATCGCGCAAATTCTGCCCGGCTTGCCTGCGGGCACTGCCCTGCTCACGCGGCGCATGGATCCCACGGTATTTCCGATCATCGCCTACAGCCTCACTTCAGATACGGTTCCGCTGACCGCCCTTACCGACCTCGCGCAATACCAGCTGAGGCCGCTTCTCTCCGGCATCGACGGTGTGGCGCGGATTCAGACCGTGGGCGGCGCCATCGAGGAATACCGGGTCACCGTGGATCCGGCGAGGCTGGATGCCTACGGCATGACCATCGGCGATGTCGCAAAGGCATTGGGCGCGGCAAATGTGGTCACCGCCGTGGGGCGCATGGAAGACCATTACAAATTGTATCTGGGGATATCCGACACCCGCCTGCAAACACTCGAAGACATACGCAAGACCGTATTGCGCAGCGGCACCGACGGATTGGTGCGCCTGGAAGATCTTGCCACGGTCAGCACGGGCACCATGCCGCGCTGGATGCGCGTCAATGCCGACGGCCACGATGCGGTGCTGTTCAATGTTTACCAGCAACCTGGCGGCAACAGCGTCAGGATCGCTCACGACATCGAGGAGAAGCTGCACGGCTATCCGCTGCCGAAGGGCGTGAAAGTTGCAAAATGGTACGACCAGAGCCGGCTGGTGGTGGAATCCGCTGCCAGCGTGCGCGACGCGATTCTGATCGGGGTTGGGCTCGCCGCGCTGGTGCTCCTTGTTTTTCTGCGCAATATCAAAATCACCCTGATTGCCGTGATCGTGGTGCCGGCAGTCCTTGCGGCAACCGTCGTGGTTTTGCATTTCCTGGGGATGAGCTTCAACATCATGACGCTCGGCGGCATGGCCGCTGCCGTCGGGCTCGTCATAGACGATGCCATCGTGATGCTGGAACAGATCGCAAGGCGGCTGCGCGCATCTCCTGGAAAACGCCAGGTGATGGCCTCCGCTCTCGAATTCACCCGTCCGCTTGCAGGTTCTTCCGCGGCCACCCTGGTGATTTTCATTCCGCTTGCAGGTCTGACCGGCGTGACCGGCGCATTCTTCAAGGCGCTCTCACTGACCATGGCCTCCAGTCTGCTGATTTCCTTTCTGATCACCTGGCTTGCGGTGCCCATCCTTGCGGATCATCTGCTCAAAGACAGGGATGCGGAACAGGAAGAGGGCGGTTCGATGACGACCCGGGTGCATGAGAAGTACGGCGCGCTGCTGGCGACCCTGCTGCGCCGTCCTGCCCTGCTTCTCGCCGGAATTCTCCCGCTGGTTGCCGCAGGATGGATTGCCTATCATCAGGTGGGATCGGGCTTCATGCCGGCCATGGACGAGGGCGGGTTCACCCTCGATTACCGCTCGCAGCCAGGGACCTCGCTCACCGAAACAGACCGCCTGCTGCGTCAGGTCGAAGCCATAATCAAGTCGAATCCGAACGTGCAGACCTATTCGAGGCGTACAGGCACCCAATTGGGTGGCGGGATAACCGAAGCGAATCAGGGCGATATTTTCGTCAGGCTCAAACCCCTGCCCAGGAAACCTGTGGATGAGGTGATGGACGATATCAGAAACAGGATAGAGACTCGGGTGCCGGGGCTCGATATCGAGCTTGCCCAGCTCATGGAAGACATGATCGGAGACTTGACCGCAGTCCCGCAGCCCATAGAAATCAAGATTTATGCGGACGACGAAAGCGAACTGCAGACCCTGGCGCTGAAAACTGCCGGATTGATCGCCAAAATTCCCGGCGTGGTGGACGTGAAGAACGGCATCAATCCGGCAGGGGATGCGCTGGAAATTCATGTGGATCGCGCAAGGGCGGCTCTGGAAGGCGTATCCCCGGACAGCGTGACGAAAATGCTTTCCGATTATCTGACAGGTTCGGTTACGACCCAGGTGCAAGGCAGCGTCAAAATGATAGGCGTCAGGGTGTGGATTCCACAGAAGCTGCGCGCAACCGAAACGGATCTGGAAAAATTGATGCTGCGCGCGCCCGACGGGCACCTGTTCCCGCTCGGGCGGGTGGCCAGTATCGTGACGGTGAGCGGCCAGCCCGAAATCGACCGCGACAACCTGAAGCGCATGGTGGCCGTAACTGCCCGGATCAGCGGGCGAGACATGGGTTCGGCGATACATGATGTGCAGCAGGTATTGATGCAGCATCTGCCGCAGGGCGTCTATTACGAACTGGGCGGATTGTACAAACAGCAGCAGATCGCATTCAGGGGATTGATCCGGGTATTCGCCGCTGCAGTTGCGCTGGTTTTTCTGCTGCTGCTCTTTCTTTACGAGCGCTTTAGAGTGGCCCTTGCAATCATGGCGATTCCATTATTGTCGATTTCGGCGATCTTCATCGGCTTGTGGGCGACGGGAATCGAACTCAATATTTCGGCCATGATGGGCATGACCATGATCGTCGGCATCGTCACCGAGGTAGCGATCTTCTATTTTTCCGAATACCTGAGCATCGAAGAGGGCATGGACAGGGAAGCCGCATTGATTCAGGCCGGAAAGAACCGCATGCGCCCGATCGCCATGACGACGGTTGCAGCGATTCTCACGTTGCTGCCATTGGCGCTGGCCATCGGGCAGGGTTCGCAGATGCAGCAGCCGCTCGCGATCGCCATCATTTCGGGGCTGATCGTGCAATTGCCGCTGGTGCTTCTCGTGATGCCGGTTCTCTATAATATGCTGCATAAATTGGGTAGAAAGGCTTTCTGAAATCTCCTGTTGAGCAGTGCAGGGTCCGGGACATCGAAAGAGACCCTTGCCGAGGCGTGCTCCCCATTACGCCCCGGCATATTTGGAACGGAGCAGCTTTGCAGCCTCCACCATGCGCCCGAGGGCGGCTTCGACTTCAGCCCAGCCGCGGGTCTTGAGACCGCAGTCGGGATTCACCCACAGCTTTTCGGGATCGATCACGCTGCACGCCCTCTCCAGAAGGCGCGCCATTTCCCGGGTTTCCGGAATGCGCGGCGAATGGATGTCATACACTCCTGGCCCGATCTCGTTGGGATAGTCGAATTTTCCGAATCCGTCCAGCAGTTCCATGTCGGAGCGCGATGTTTCTATGGTGATGACGTCGGCGTCCAGTTCCGCTATGGCAGGCAATATGTCGTTGAATTCCGCGTAACACATGTGGGTGTGGATCTGGGTGTCGTCCCGGACTCCCGAGCTTGCGACCCTGAACGCCTTGACCGCCCAATCCAGATATTCGGCCCAATCCGGTTTCTTGAGGGGAAGCCCTTCCCGGATGGCGGGCTCGTCGATCTGGATCATGCCTATCCCCGCCTTTTCCAGATCCAGAACCTCGTCCCTTATCGCGAGGGCGAGCTGCAGAGCGGTTTTGCTGCGCGGCTGGTCGTCCCGGACGAAAGACCATTGCAGCATGGTGATGGGGCCGGTGAGCATGCCCTTCACGGGCTTTTCGGTCAGTGATTTTGCATACTTGCTCCAGGCGACCGTGATCGCCTCAGGCCTCGAAATGTCGCCGTAAATGATGGGCGGCTTGACGCACCTCGAACCGTAGCTCTGCACCCAGCCGTTATCAGTGAACGCATAGCCCCAAAGATGCTCGCCGAAATACTCGACCATGTCGGCTCTTTCCGCCTCCCCGTGCACGAGAACGTCCAGTCCCAAAGCTTCCTGTTTCCCGACTGCGAGGCGGATTTCAGCGCGCATGGCTTCCAGATAGTCGAGAAAGCCCGCCTCCTTTTTCCTGAAAGCCGCGCGGCTCTTCCTGATGGCCTCTGTCTGGGGGAAGGAGCCGATGGTCGTGGTGGGAAAGAGCGGCAGCCCGAACCGTGCTCTTTGCGCTTTTTGCCTCTCTTCGAAGGGGTTCGCCCTTTTATGATCCGAGTCCGTGAGCTTGGCCAGCCTCGCTTCCACCACGGGATTCGATACCCTGTGAGAAGCGCGCCGCTCCGCCAGGATCAGGGACGAGGACTCGAGGGCGCCGCGGATCGCGCTCCCGCCTTCGTTCAGCCCCTTCTTCAGTAACGCCACCTCCTTCAGTTTCTGCGCGGAAAAGGCGAGCCAGCTTCTGATTTCCCTGTCGAGCCCGGCCTCCGCTTCCAGGTCTACGGGGCAGTGGATGAGGGAGCAGCTTGGCGCGACCCAGAGCCTTTCCTGAAGCCTGTCGTGAACCGGTTTCAGGAAGGAAAATTCCTTTTCCAGGTCGGCGCGCCAGATGTTCCTGCCGTCGACGACCCCAAGGGAAAGGATTTTTTCCCGGGGATAATCCTTCAGAAACGAATCGAGCTGATTCCTCCCCCGGCACAAATCGATATGAAGTCCCTGTACCGGCAGCGACTTGAGAAGATCCGCGTGTTCCTCCACTGAACCGAAATAGGTGGCGAGCAATGTCCTGATGCCCGAGGATTCGAGTTCGGAATAGGCGCGAATGAAACGCTCCAGCCATTCTTCGGGCAGATCGAGCGCAAGGGCAGGCTCGTCGATCTGAACCCATTCGATCCCCATGTCTGCCAGTTTTCCGAGAATTTCATGGTAGAGGGGGATCAAATCTTCGAAGAGCGAAATTCTTTCGAATCCTTCCTCCTTCTCCTTTCCGAGATAAAGATAGGTGAGAGGGCCTACCAGAACAGGTTTCGGAGCGATGCCGAGCTCCTGCGCCTCTTCGATTTCACGGAAAAGCCGCATTGAGCTGATGCTGAATTTCGTTTTTGAGGTGAATTCCGGCACGAGGTAATGGTAATTCGTGTCGAACCATTTGGTCATTTCCATCGCTGCGGCGCTTTTCGATCCGCGCGCCATCGAGAAATAGCAGTCGGCATCGACTTCTCCCTTGTGCGCGAAGCGCTCCGGAATCGCCCCAAGGGTTGCGGTCATGTCGAGCATATGGTCGTAAAGGGAGAAGTCCCCGACTGGGATGAGATCCATTCCCGCATCGCGCTGCCTGATCCAGTTGCTTCTGCGCAGGGCTAGCGCCCCTTCGTCCAGGTTTTGCAGATTTGTCTGCCCCTTCCAGTAGGCTTCAAGAAGCGTTTTCAGTTCGCGCTGCGCGCCTATTCTCGGGAAACCGAGGTTGTGAGAGATTGCCATGATGTGTCCTCGTGAAATTCGTGAGGTCATTTTATAGAGTGTGATAACATTAGAAAAATGAAATGTTTTTGATAAAACATGAAAAATATTCATATATGAAAAATGCTTGAAATAAGACATCTGAAAACGCTCATTGCAATAAACGAATCCGGAAACGTCTCGGCTGCTGCGAAGCGTGTCCATCTCACCCAGTCAGCCGTTTCCCACCAGATCAGGGCGCTGGAGGAGCATTACGGCCTCGCAATGCTGGAAAGGAAAGGAAGGTCATTCGGCCTGACCGATGCGGGAAAGAGGCTTGCCGATCTCGGGAAGGCGATTCTTGCGGAAATCCGCACGGCGGAGCGGGATTTGTCCCAAATGCAGGCGATTCATGCGGGAACCCTGAGAATCGCGCTCGAATGCCATACCTGCTTCGACTGGCTCATGCCGGTGATGGATGCATTCAGGAAATCGTGGCCCGAAGTGGAGCTCGATCTTGTTTCTGGCTTTCACAGCGACCCGATCGCCCTGCTCGGCGACCGCGCCGATATCGTCATCCTTTCGGACGCGGTGAAGAGGGAAGGCATCGTTTACCATCCCCTGTTCAAATTCGAGATGCTCGCCGTATTGCCAGTCGACCATAAATTGAAATCCAGGCGCATCATCGAGCCGTCCGATTTTCTGGATGAGACGCTGATCTCCTATCCAGTGCCCGATGAGCGGATCGATCTCTTGCGCGAAGTGCTGATTCCTCTGGGTATCCATCCCGCCCGCCGCACGGCGGAGCTGACCGTTGCGATCCTGCAGCTTGTGGCGAGCCGGCGCGGCATCGCGGCGCTGCCGAGCTGGGGGCTCGGCAATTACCTGGAACACGATTACGTGATCGCGAAGCGCATCGGGAAGAAGGGGCTCTGGTCCAGCCTCTATGCCGCAACGACTGAGGATATGGGAAATCGCGCCTATTTCGCCGACTTTCTTTCCGTGCTCAAGGAAACCTGCTTCGCGACCCTCAAGGGCATCGTTCCGGTCTGATGGCTTTTCCCTAAAAGGAAGCTGTCTTTGCGGCGGCGCAATGCGCGCTTCTTCCGCTCCCTGTAATACCCTTATTGTGCAGCGCCCTGGCTCAGGATATCGAAAGAGATCTTTGCAACAAGGCCTGCATTGTCCTGCCTGTTGGCCAATGCGACTTCGGCCGATTCCCGGTCCGCTATCGCTTTCACGATGGCGAGCCCGATGCCGCTCCCTTCGATCACCTGACCACTTGCTCGGAAAAAACGGTCGAAGACGCGCGGCAGCAGGTGCTCGGGGATACCGGGGCCGTTGTCGGCGATTTCGACAAAAGCTTTTTTCCCTGTCGAGATTACGCTGATGTCGATCCTGCCATTGGACGGCGTATAGCGTATGGCGTTGTCGATGAGATTGTCGAACAGGATGCGCAGTGCATCCGAATTCGCCTGGATGACGATCTCTTCGTCGCGCACCATTCCCAGGTCGATTCCCTTTTTTTCGGCAAGCGGAATGAGACTGCCGATGCAGTTTTTTACGATCTGGCCGAGATTGGCATTGTGCTTGGCAGACGGCTTTTCCGCTTCGAAGCGAGCCATTCTCAGCAACTGGTTGACGAGGTGGGAAGCACGATGGACGCCCGCTTTCAATTCTCCGATACGCGTATCCATATCCTGCCGGGACTGGCAAAGGGAAAGGTTCTCAATCTGCAGTTGAAGCGCGGCCAGCGGCGTGCGCAGTTCGTGTGCGGCATTCGACACGAACTGGCGCTGCGATTCGAGCGCATCCCCGAGGCGCAGCAGCAGGGCATTCATTTCAGCGATCAGGGGAGCAACTTCCTGCGGGACATTGTCGGCAGGCAATGGGTCGAGACTCGAGGCATCCCGCTGGGTCGCCGCTGCCGTGACGGCGTCGAGCGGTTTAAGGATGCGCCCGACAACCACGGCTACGAGAATCCAGGAAAGCGGGATCAGCCCGGCTATCGGCAATACCGAACGCAGAGCGGCAGCGGTAGCGATTTCCCGGCGGACTTCCCCTGACAGGGAAACCTGCACGGTGCGATCGGGATAAACGATGGTATAGGTCCGCCATTTATTGCCATGCATCGTCAGGTCAGAAAACCCGGTTTTATTTCCCCTTGGCAGCGTGAAATCGGGACGGGACGAACGAACCGGCTCATTTTCATACCAGGCCTGGATGACGAAATCGCTTTCCCGCTCTTCCTCGGTTTCGGTGAAAAACCGGGTCTGCATCGCGGGAAGCTGAGAGCCTTCGTCGATGCTCCGAGCGACCTCGCGCATCTGATGGTCGAGCAATTCCCCGGCGTCGTTTTTGGCGAGCACATAGGAAATACTGCCGGCGAGCACGCCGACTATGCTCAGCAGCCCGACCAACAGAATGATGAGCTGCTTCTTCAGCGAGTTCATTTCACCACCATCCAGCCTATGCCGCGCACATTGCGGATGATCTCGTTGTCGAATTTCCTGCGCAAATAATGGATGATCACGTCGACGACATTGCTTTCGACTTCTTCGCCCCATCCGTAGATGCGCTCCTCGATCTGACTGCGGGAATAGATTGTTCCGGGATGGGCGACGAGCGTGTGAAGCAGGGCGAATTCCTTGGCCGAAAGGACCAGAGTCTTGCCCCGGTAGGTGGCTTCGTGGGATGCCAGGTTGAGGGCGATTTCGCTATTGCCGATGATCGATGCGGCGTGGCCGCCCTGCCTGCGCACGATCGCGCGTATCCTCGCCAGCAGTTCCTTGAAGCTGAAAGGCTTGACGAGATAATCGTCGGCACCCAGGTCCAGCCCTTCGACGCGGTCATCGATTCCATCCCTTGCGGTGATGATGAGGAGAGGCGTGTCGATTCCTCGGTCACGCATCGACTTCAATACGTCCGTCCCGGATTTTCGGGGTAACCCCAGGTCGAGCAGAACCACGGCATAATGCCCTGCTTGTGCAGCATCCAGCCCCTGGATGCCGTCCTGAACCCAGTCCGCGATCAGCCCGGCTTCCTTCAGCGCCAGGGCGAGATTCCGGCCGATCATGGGATCGTCTTCGATAATCAGGACGCGCATATCCAGCTCCATTGCGGGTCCTTATCCTACCATGAAGATGAGCGAGTCGAGCGCCATTCGACTACAGCCTGGCACATAGCAGGGACTGGCCACGCAGGGTGCAGCGCACTTGCGGTTTGCCGTAGCGGTTCCGTTCGGTCAGCAGCCATTGCTTGCCGATGCGTTCGATGGTCAGAAAGCCGACTCCAGACCCAGAGATGATTCGGCGCACCATTGCCCCCGGCGCCGGATGCGCGCCTTCAGGCAATGCTTTCGGGAGCGGACTGTCGGTTGCCGTTCCAGAATTTCCTGCCACGACAGTGGCGGGGTGATCGTCCGCAAAATCCAGCGCTTCGAAAAGATGGACATGGCCGTGAAACGCCGCATCGATGCCAGGCGAAAAAAGGCGTACCGGATGAAGCGCCTGCATCACGGATTGCAGCCCCCTGTTTCCAGGCTTGATCGTGCTGTCCTCCCCTTCTCCCGGAGCGAAAGCGAGCACCGGATGATGGCTGAGGAAAAAGCTGTGCGGCACCCTGCCCGCCAGTTCGTCCACTTTGCGGAATTCTGACAGATAGCGCTGATAGGTGCTGTCTTCAGGGGAGTAAGCAGAATTGGCGGTTTTCGACGAATCGAACACGATCAACTGCGTGTCGTGCGAGACCGGCACTGAATAGGGTTCGCTGAAATCCCCCTGGGAATCGTTTTCGGGATCGTCGCAGGACCTTGATGGAACAAGGGGTTGCGCATCGAGAAAGCGAAACCATCCCTGGCCTGCGCGAAAACAGGATTCGTGGTTGCCGCGGACCATCACCCAGGGCGCAGCGGCAAGGAGCCGTTTTGCAGGGGCGAAAAAATCGGCCCGCCACGAGTCGAACCCGTAGCCCCAGGGGCTGCCTGTGCATCCTTTTGCTCCTTTCGGGCAGGGGCTTTCCCGGTAAAGGTAGTCGCCGACATGGATCACCAGATCTGGCTTGAAAGCCGCCGCTGCCGTGCTGATTTGCCGGAACGCCCATTTTTCCGGATCGGTGCAGGACTGGAAAGCATGCTCGCTCAGGTTCATGCGGCAACCCGTATCGCCGATCACGACAATACGCTGCGGATTCTTCTTGGGAACTGGCAGCGCTTTTCCTGCAATGCTGATATGTTCGACATGAGGAGGCAACTTCACTTCGCAGACCAGCACGGGAAACTGCGCATTCTTGAGCGACCCGGTGCGCGCCGGAACGCTGCCAGGGGAGGCCCTGAAATGCATTTTTCCCGGCTTCCCGTCGAATTCGATGGAAGGGCAATCCTGTGCACCGGTTATGACCCGAGCAATGCCCTGTCCATTGTTTCCGAGCACCACATAGGCCGCGTAGAGACTGCCATGCGCATTCGCGTCTGCCGTCCGGAAAAGTGCCGTGGACAGGATGGCGAATAACTGGATCGCGAGTTTCATGCTATTGCACCTGGTTCTGGTTGAATCGCACCCATACCTGGAACTGCAGAGCTCTTCCGGCCAGCTCGGGCGGGGGAGGGGGGTAGGAAGCTGTTTCGACGGCCTGTTTCGCGGCATTGTCGAGCAGGGAATATCCGCTCGACGTGACGATCGACGGGTTGCTGACCGTACCGTCATGGTAGGAGAAGGAAACCAGGGCTTTTCCTGAAACATGCGCCATCCTTGCGGCGTAGGGGTAATGCACCGCGGCCTGAACCGAGGCCCTTACTGCGCTACGGAAGGATGCTGCGATATCCGGTGCCGGAGCAGGGCTTTCGACTTTCGGCGGAGCAGGCGGCGACGCCGGTGCCTGAATGGTCGAAGGCGCAGCATCGGCGATCTTCGGCTGCTGTACAGGGTCCGGCCTGGGTTGCTGGTGATGCACGGGCCTGGGCCTGGAAACCGGTTTCTCCTGCTTCGGCGGCGTCTGGGGTTTGGGCGGATCGGGCAGTGCCGGGAAGGTCAGCATGACCACGGGCTGCTTGGGTTTCTCCTTGACTGGCTGACGCTCCAGGACCACGGCAAAAACCGCGATGATCAGGCTTTCGAGTGCGAGCGCGATCAGGGCAGATCTGGAAAGTGCGAACTTCATGATCGCCTTATTGCTTGCGGGCTGCCAGCCCGATCTGGGTGACACCTGCAGAACGGCAGGCATCCATGACGTCCATCAGATGCTGAAGCGAAGTCTCTTTGGTGCCCGCTATGGTGACGATGGTATTGGCCCCCTTCTGCTGCAGCATGGCAGTCAGTTCGGGCGGACTGACCGTTCTGCCGTCGATGCCGATATTGCCCTGCTCATCGACGCTCAGAACCACTTTGGGTTGATCGAGCGGGGTGGCGGTCGAGCTTTTGGCGAGGCTCGAAGTTATCCCGGATGATGGGATCATGTGCAGCGTGATCATGATGAAGAAGATCAGCAGGAAGAACATGATGTCGATCATCGGAATGATCTCGATCCGTGCCTTCTTGACTTCGAAATATTTCATGCCGCCTCCGATCAGACCGCGCGCGATCTGAGGTCGGACACGACCTGCTTCGCCCTGACTTCTGCGGCATTCTGATAATGGGGATACATGCGGTTCACCAGCATCACTTTCAGCGTCTCCAGCTGGTGCATGATCACGCGGACCCGGTTGCTCAAGGCATTGAAGAAAAACAGGCCCAGGATCGCGATGAAGAGGCCGGAAGCTGTGGCGAGCAATGCTTCGGCCACTCCTCCCGTGACCTTGGTCGGGGCATTGCCCGGATCTCCCAGCACCTGAAAGGCATTGAACATGCCGATGATGGTGCCGAGGAGCCCCAGGAGCGGGGCCATGGTCACGATCGTATCCAGGATCCATAGGTATCGGTCTATTCCGGGCGCTTCCCTCATGATGGATTCATCCAGCTTGTCGGAAATGCGGTCGAAGTCGTGGTTGAGATCGTGCTGCAAAGCGACCGTCAGCACCCTGGCATGGGGCAACTGGGAAAAACTTTCCCCCAGGTGCTCCAGCGTTTGATGTTCCACCTTCGTTGCCGACTCCAGTCGGGACATGATCTGGCCGCCCTGCCTGATCACTTTCCAGAGATACCAGCTGCGTTCGATGGCTACCGTCAGGGCTGCCAGAAGCAGCAGCCCCATCAGGTAGAGGATTCCGCCGGAAGTTTCGGCGACGTGTTGAAAAGTTTCGATATTCATTCAGGTTCTCACAGATCGATCGACAGAGTCAGCTCGTAGTTGCGCTCGGGATACACGAAGTACATCGGCGCGTTGGTTGTCCCGTCGTTGGTTGCCGAATCGTAGATGTTGTTGTAGTTGAAGATGTTGTTGATCTGGAAGCCGACCTTTACATCCTTGCCCCAGCCGGCCAGCCCCTTGAAATCATAGCTCGAGTTGAAGTTCGTCACCGCGTAGCTCGAGAAGGGGATCGGATTGCCGTTGGCATCCTGTGCAAAGCCGTAGCGGCCGCCGATTTCCTTGGTGATCAGGGAGGCATAGGCCGGTCCCTGATTGTAGATCACGCCTGCCGTCGCTGTAAATTTAGCAACATCCGTGAGGTAGTTGCCCGCAGTGCTCATCGTGTAATTGTTGATGGCATAGTTGCCGTACAGGCTGAATCCGGAGCCCATGACATAGGTCGCCTCGCCCTCGACGCCGTTGTATTTTACCCCGCCGGTATTCTGGTAGCAGGTATAGGCGCCGCACGCAATGGCCTGCGCCTGATTGGTGTAGTCGATCTTGTAGACGTCGCCGGAAACGGTGAGCTGCTTGCTCTTCCAGGTTGTGCCGACCTGGAAGTTCTGCGTCGTTTCGGGATTCAGCTCGCTAGGCAGCGGGGTGCCGCCGGCTGTCGAGAACACATTGATATTGGGCGCCAAAAAGCCTTCGGCATACTGGGCATAGGCGCTCCAGTTGGGCTGGATCATGTAGTGCGCGACGAGCGAGGGAAGCGCCTTTCCCCAGGTCTGGCTGCCGGCATAGGCTGGGTTGCCGCCGTTGTTTATGGGGGCATTGATGGTCCTGGTGAAGGACGAGTATTTTACCCCGGGCGTGACCGTGAGGGCATCCGAGAGCTTCCAGTTGTACTGGGCATAGGGCTGAACGGTGGTCAATGAGTCGGTCATCAACCTGCCGCCAGTCCAGCTGACGAATGCATTGCCGAGCGTCGCATCCGTGTTCCATGCTCCGCGGTTGTTGTTCTGGCGGTCCATCCATGCGCCGATATCCAGGCTGTCCTTGCCGATGGCATAGGAAGTTTTCAGGATGTCGCCCCAGGAACGATAATTCATGTACATTGCGCCACCGGGAACGTCGCCTGCAGAGAGCCCTCCCGTGTTGGGCTGGTTGATCCCCACAAGCGCACCGTTGAAGCCGTTGTGGTAGTAGGCATAAGTGTAGAGCTTGTTGTCGATCTGCCAGTTGCCCTGTGTGGTATTCAGGCCGATGTATTCAAAATCCGAGTTGATCGAATCGTAGTTGTAGTTGTAATAGTCCTGGCTCATCGGATTCGCGCTCAGTCCGTAATTCTTGCCATACTGCGCGATGGTCGAGAGGGTCGCGCCATAAGGAACGTTCTGATGAACCGTGTTCTGCATGGTCACGAAGGTCAACACGGTCGTGTCCGAAACAGGTTTCACATACTTGACGAACAGGTTGCCGCGCTTCTGGCCGCTGTTGGTCAGGTAGCCGTCCGTTTGAACCTTTCTGTAGTCGATGAAGGCAGCGCCGTCTCCGTAGTTCTTCATCACGCCTGTGTCGAATTCGCCGCCCACCATACGGGTATTCCAGCTTCCGACCGTTGCATAAGCATTGAAATTGGTCGAAGTCATCGGATTCTTGGATTGCACGGCGAGGGTGCCGCCGAAGGTGGCATAGCCGATGTTGCTGGCGTCCCCCGGACCGCGGTCAACCGTGATGCCGCCTATATCCTGGGCCATGAAGTAGGAGGTCGAATGGTGCGTGAAGTCGTTCGAGTCGCCCCATGGAATGCCGTCGAACGTGACGTTATACTGCCCGTCGTGGAAGCCCCGGATGTAAGGACCGCCGGACTGGGATTCCATCATGCCAGGGCCGTTCGGGTCAATGCTGTAGACGGATGGCGCGATGTTGACGATGTCGGTGTAGTTGGAAGTCGCCGAAGCGTTTTGCTGGATGTATTGCTGGCTCATAATCGACTGGGGCTGGGTCGCGACCAGTGAACCCTGGGTGGGCGCCACATAGGACGCCGTGCCGGGGCCTGTGGCGCCGGTGTCTCCCGCATTGCTCTGCACCGTTCCCAGATCCACCGCGTCTTGCGCGAAGGCATGGCCTGCTGCGAAGAGGCTTCCCAAAACCAGCTGAGCGATAAGCTTTTTCCTGAAACCGAATCCCTTTTTCATGCATTTCTCCCCTATAGAAGTCACAAAAAACCAATTTGTGGGGCGAAATTTACGCAGCCAGACTTAGGATAACGTGAAAGAATTGTGATGGTTTTGTGACAAGCTTGGGTCGAGCGGGCGCATGCTTGCCGCCGTCAGGGTCGGCCTGCTTCGGCACCGAAATCCTGATTGCGGTATGGAGAAATGTCCGGGCGCCTGATCACGATGCATCCGTGTCATCGTTTTTCCTCGATTTGCGAGATCAGTTGCCTCATCGTGTCGCCGTTTTTGTCCGTCATCAACACTGCCACCGGCCAGTAGTAATGGTCTTCGTCGAGCCAGATTTCGGTTCCTTCCACCCCGGCATCGTGCAATTTTTTCAGGTGCAATGTCCTGATTTTTTTAGCCCCGGAGAGGACGGTTTCTTCTCCGAGGATTTGGTAATCGTAGATATCGATCTTCCTGCCGTCTGTCGAATGGAAACTGAAAATGCCTTCTTTCGGGGGGGTGTAGGCGAACTGGTAGAGAAAACTCAACTGGTCCTGGGTCATGGGTTCGAGCTCCACTTCCTGGCTGACCCCGTTGGAGACCAGTTCGAGCTTCATGGTTTTCCAGTCGAAATGCGCTTCCTGCCGGTTTTGCTCGCCTCCCCGGGTGATCGTGTAGAGTTCAGGCTGGAGTCCCTTTTCGGTCACCCGCCCTTCGCTCGTCTGGGTCATGGCGCCCTTGACGAAAAGGGCGAAGATGCCTGTCGCACTGACCCTGTTCGTGATCGCATAGCGCCCGTCGTCCGTGATGTCCCAGGTATGGACGGCGATTCCCACGTTGACGTTGCCCCTGAAGACATTGAAAGTCAGGACGGCGTGACTCGGCACCCCGACCTCTTTTTCCTGTCCGGGTAGCGGGGCGCTTGCCGCCCGGGGAGTGCTCGCAGGCATGGGCATGCTTGCAGGCGTGGGCGCGCTCGTGAGTTGCGGCGGGCTCGCGGATTCGGTTCTGGCGATGGAGGGGGGCGCCCCTGTTTCTGAAGCTTTGGGTTTGGCGGTCTTGGGTCTTGGCGGGGCGAGCGGCTTGAAGCGAATCGGTTTTTTCGGGGAGACGATCCGGGTTTCCAGAACGATGGGTTTCTTTCCGAAATCGGGCCAGGTGATCTTGGGGAAAAAGCCCAGCAGCAAAAAGTGGATCAGCAGGGAAGCCAGCAGGGAAACCAGCAGGGTTTTCCAGATGCGATTCATCGCATCAACACGGTATTTCCGGCGAAATCAGGGTTCCCATCGGCATTCCAGGAATGCCGATGCATACCCTGTTGCCCTCGATCTTCAGTCTGCCCGACACGAGCCAGCGTATCGCCTCGGGATAGATTCGGTGCTCCTGCTTCAAAACGCGCGTGGCGAGCGTCTCTTCCGTATCGGCCTCCAGCACCGGAACCGCGGCCTGGATCACGATCGCGCCATGATCGAGCTTTTCCGTGACGAAATGGACGGTGCAGCCGTGAATCTTGACTCCTTCTTCCAGCGCCCTTTTGTGGGTAGCCGTTCCGGGAAAGGCGGGAAGCAGGGAGGGATGGATGTTGAGGAGGCGCCCCGCGTAGCGGTTCACGAAATCGTTCCCAAGAATGCGCATGAAGCCTGCGAGAATGACGTAATCCGGGGAGAATTCGTCTATTTTTTCGGCAAGCGCAGCATCGAATGCCTCTCGCGTAGCGTAATCCCGATGTTCGATCGCAAGGGCTTCTATCCCGCGCGCGCGGGCCGAAGCGAGTCCCGGGGCATCCCTTCTGTTGCTGATGACTGCGGCCACTTCCGCAGGGAGGTTTGCATCCAGGATGGAAAGCATGTTGCTCCCCCTTCCCGAAATCAGGATGACGATGCGCTTCATTCGACGAAGGTCTGCGCCTGCCCCGGTTTGCGGGTCCGGATTTCGCCTATTTTCCAGACGGATTCCCCGGCATCCTCAAGCAGCCTGATCGATGCTTCGGCATTTTCGGGAGAAGTCACCACGATCATGCCGATCCCGCAGTTGAATACCCGGTGCATTTCGGAGTCCTGAACCTTGCCTTTTTCCTGCAGCCATGAAAAGAGCGGAGGCATGGGCCAGGATTTTTGCAGGGCGGCAGTCAGGTTTTCCGGGAGGATGCGCGGAATGTTTTCGAGCAGGCCGCCTCCCGTGACATGGGCGAGCCCTTTGGGCGGGAATTTCTCGAAAAGCGCAAGCATGGATTTGACATAGATCCTGGTGGGCGCCATGACGACTTCGGAAAGGGGACGGGATTCTCCGGGCAATACCATGGAAAGATCGGCATGGTCGCGCTCGATGATCTTGCGGATCAACGAATAGCCGTTGGAATGCGCGCCGCTCGATGCGAGCCCCAGCACGATGTCGCCTTCACGAATGCCGCTGCCGTCGATGATTTTCGATTTCTCTACGGCGCCCACTGCGAATCCGGCAAGATCGTATTCCCCTGCCGGGTACATCCCTGGCATTTCCGCCGTTTCCCCGCCGATCAGGGCGCATCCCGCCTGCTCGCAACCCTTGGCGATGCCGCGGATCACGTCCGTGGCGATGCCGACATCCAGTTTGCCGCAGGCGAAATAGTCGAGGAAGAAAAGCGGCTCCGCCCCCTGCACCAGGATGTCGTTGACGCTCATCGCGACGAGGTCTATCCCGACCGTGTCGTGTTTGCCGAGCATGAAGGCCAATCTCAGCTTGGTGCCCACGCCGTCGGTTCCGGATACCAGCACGGGTTCCCGGTATTTCTTCGAAATTTCGAACAATGCCCCGAAACCGCCTATGCCGCCCAGAACGCCTTCTCTCAGGGTTTTTTTGGCATGCGGCTTGATGTTCTCGATCAGCCTGTCGCCCGCGTCGATGTCCACGCCGGCGTCTTTGTAGGAAAGGGAGTCTTGGTTCACTGTCGTTCTCTTCGAAAAAGTGTCATGGATGCACCAGCAGTGCTGCTAGAATACGAACTTTGCAAGTTATTGCCGATTTTACCGCAAATGAATGTCAAGCGCTGAATGAAACAACTGCTTCTGGGCCTCTCCTCCGGCAATCCCACCCTTTCGAATTTCGTCACCGGCTCCAACATGGAAATGCTGCAGGTGCTGCGCGATCTCCTGGGAGGCAGGCTAAATGAGCGCATGGTCTATCTCTGGGGAGAAGAAGGCTGCGGCAAGAGCCATCTGCTCGCGGCATGCTGCAATGAAGCATCGGGCGCGGGGCTCAAATCCGTTCATGTCGCCTGCAGCAAGGAGACCGGCTTCGACATCGATGCCGATTTCGTCGCGGTGGACGATGTGGAAAATTTGGGAGAAGCAGGGCAGGTCGCGCTTTTCCATCTCTACAACAGGCTGCGCGAGAAGGGGAAAGTGCTGCTCGCGAGCGGGAATGCGCCCCCACTCCGTATAGGTTTGCGCCCCGATCTCGCCACCCGCCTCGGCTGGGGCCTTGTCTACCAGGTCCATGCACTGATGGACGATGAAAAGCGCGAGGCGCTGCAGTCCCACGCCAGGGCGCGCGGCTTCGATCTGTCTGTGGAAGTGGTCAATTACTTGATGCATCATGTCCGGCGCGACCTGCCGACGCTCGTTGCGATGCTCGATGCGCTCGACGATTATTCGCTCGAAAACAGGCGCCCGATAACGATTCCCCTGCTGAAGGAAATCATGGAGAAAATGAAATGCGCCTAGCCCTGTTCGACCTCGACAACACCCTGCTGAAAGGGGACAGCGATTTCGAGTGGGCCCAGTTCCTGATGGAAAAGGGCGTGCTCGACCGGGAAGTGTTTGAAGCCAGGAACAGCCAGTTCTACGAGGACTACAAGTCCGGTACGCTCGACATCCGCGAATTCCTCGCTTTCCAGCTCAAACCCCTGTCCAGGCATGCGAGGAGCCAGCTCGATCTCTGGCATGCCGAATTCATGGAGGCAAAGGTGAGACCCATGATGCTGGAATCCGCGTTCAGGCTGATCGAGCGCCACAGGGAAGACCTTTGCGCTATCGTCACCGCGACGAACAGCTTCGTCACCGGACCCATCGCCGCGGCATTCGGGATAGCGCACCTGCTTGCCACCGAGCCCGAAATTCTAGGCGGGGAATTCACCGGGAATCCTTCGGGAATTCCCTGCTTCAGGGAAGGCAAGGTCATCCGCCTGAAGGATTGGCTGGAATCGCGCGGGCAGAAGCTTTCCGATTTCGAATCGAGCTGGTTCTACAGCGATTCGCTCAACGATCTTCCCCTGCTTCAGGAGGTGAGCCATCCCGTCGCCGTCGATCCGGATCCCACGCTCAAGGATCACGCCGAGAGAATGGGATGGCAAATCATCAGCTTGCGAAAGGATTTTCCGCTATAATCTGCGGATGATCAATTTCTTTCCTGCGCCGGTGCAATGATCCGCAAATTCATCCAACGGGTTTTCGAAAAACCGAAAAACGGCCCGCTCGTCATTCCCCTGAAGAAGCACGGCATCCGCCGCGAGAGCGTGAGTCCCTGCGCGAGAAAAGTGACGTCGAGTTTGCAGGAAGCGGGTTTTTCCGCATTTGTCGTGGGCGGTGCTGTGAGAGATCTGCTGCTGGGCAGAAAGCCGAAGGACTTCGATGTGGCGACCGATGCCGATCCCGACGAAATCAGGGCGATTTTCAGGCGTTCCAGAATCATAGGCAGGCGCTTCAGGCTGGTTCACGTGATGTGCGGGGCGGAAGTGATCGAGGTTTCGACCTTCAGGCGCTCGCATGCTTCCGACGAGAGCGAGGAAGAGGGCGAAGGAAGGACCGATGCCCATGGCCGGGTGCTCGCCGACAATGTTTTCGGCAATCAGGAAGAGGATGCGCAAAGGCGCGATTTCACGGTCAATGCGCTTTTCTACGACCCTTCCACGGAGGAGATCTGGGATTACCACGGCGGCTATGCCGATCTCAAGGATTCGAGGCTCAGGATGATCGGGGATCCTGCGACCCGCTACAGGGAAGACCCGGTGCGCATGCTGCGCGCCGTGCGCTTTGCCGCCAAGCTCGGGATGAAGCTCGACCGGAAGACCGAAGCGCCCATCGAAACTCTGGGAGAGCTGCTGCAGCATGTTCCGGAGGCGAGGCTTTTCGAAGAAATGCTGAAGCTCCTGATGTCCGGGCACTCCGTACCTTGCATCCTGGAATTGCGGCGGGCCGGGCTGCATCACGGATTGCTGCCTATGCTGGACGTCATTCTGGAGCAGCCGATGGGCGAGCGTTTCGTCATGGCTGCCCTCAGGAATACCGACGAGAGGGTGGCCGAGGAAAAGCCGGTTTCCCCTGCATTCCTGTTCGCCTCGCTGCTCTGGCACGAGGTGCTCGCCGCATGGAAAGCCGCACAGGAGAAGGGGGTGAGGCCGGTTCCCGCGCTTTTCGATGCGATGGATCATGTGCTCGGGGTGCAGCAGGAGAAGCTTGCCATTCCGAGAAGATATACCGCCACCATGAAGGAAATATGGAGCCTGCAGCCGCGCTTTTTGCAGCGCTCCGGGCGCAGGCCGTATCTCCTGCTGGAGCATCCCAGGTTTCGCGCGGGATACGATTTTCTGGTGCTGCGCTGCCAAAGCGGCGAAGTCGATTCCGCAATCGGGAAGTGGTGGGAGGATTTCCAGGCTGCATCGGGCGAAGCGCGGGAAGGGATGCTGCTTCATGACGAGGCGCCGAAGCGCCGCCGCAGGCGCCGCCCCAGGGCGGCGCCTGCGGCGGCCTGAAATGGTTCGGAGCCGCGCGTACATCGCCCTCGGAAGCAATCTTTCCGAACCGAAGGCGCAGATAGCCGCAGCTTTCGCGGAACTCTCGCGCATGCCCCGGACGCGATGTCTTGCGCGATCCAGCCTCTATCTCAGCGCCCCGATATCCGCTATCGCCCAGCCGGATTACGTCAATGCGGTGGCATTGGTCGAGACCGGGCTCGATCCTTATGCCCTGCTCGAAGCGCTGCTCTCCATCGAACATTCCCGCGGCAGGGTGCGCATGGAGCAGAATGCGCCAAGGACGCTCGATCTCGACATCCTGTTGTATAATGACCTCGTCTTGTCCGGGCCTCATTTGACCATCCCGCATCCCCGCATGCATGAACGCAGGTTCGTGTTGTGCCCCCTTATCGAGATTGCGCCGGATTGCGAGATCCCCGGACTCGGAAGGGCGCAAGATTTGCTGCCTGCATTGTCCGGCCAAATTCTGCAGAAAATGACGGAGTAGCGCATGCTTTTCGAAAAATACAGCTATATCGCAGTCGAGGGGCCGATAGGCGTCGGCAAGACGAGCCTGGCGAGGCGCCTCGCCGCCCATTTCGGCGACCATTCGCGGCTCCTTCTTGAAAAGCCGGAAAGGAACCCTTTTTTGGCGAGATTCTACGACGATCCCCAGCGCTTCGCCCTTCCCGTCCAGATGTTCTTCCTGTTCCAGCGCATCCAGGATCTTCAGGAACTGATTCAACCCGACATGTTCAGCCGGGCGACGGTGACCGACTTTCTGATCGACAAGGATCCGCTTTTCGCGAGGCTGACCCTGAGCGACGACGAATTCCACCTTTACCAGCAGATGTACCGGCATTTGCAGCCCCAGGTGCCGGTTCCCGATCTCGTGATCTATCTGCAGGCTTCCCCCGACAAGCTGATCGAGCGGGTCAGGCGGCGCGGCGCGGCCTATGAGAAGGGGATCACCGAAGATTACCTGGGCAGGCTGGTCGAGGGCTACAGCAGGTTCTTCCTGCATTACGATGCGGCACCGGTTTTCATGGTCAACAGCGACAACTTCAATTTCATTGAGGAAAGCCACGACTTCGATCTGCTTCTGGAGCGCATCGAGCGGATGCGCGGCGGTCGGGAATTCTTCAGCAGAGGGGCCTGATGCAAACGCTCGCTTCCCTGCTCAAGATGCGCGAGGAAGGCATCCCCATTGCAGCGCTGACCTGCTACGATGCGAGCTTTGCGGCTCTCATCGAGGCAGCGGGCGTGGATATCCTGCTGGTGGGGGATTCCCTGGGCATGGTGATTCAGGGGAAGGATACGACCCTGTCCGTTTCCATGGAAGAGATGATTTACCATACGAAATGCGTTGCGCAGTCCTCGAAGTCCTCCTTCATCATGGCCGACATGCCTTTCGGCAGCTATCAGGAAAATGCGGAAAAGGCTTTTTCGCATGCCGCGATGCTGCTTTCCGCAGGCGCCCACATGGTCAAGATCGAGGGGGGGGGGGCGATGTTCGACACGGTCCGCTTTTTGTCCGAGCGCGGCATCCCGGTTTGCGCCCATATCGGACTCATGCCGCAGTCTGTACATCGCCTCGGCGGTTACAGGGTTCAGGGAAGGACGGAAGAGGATGCGAAGCGCCTTCTCGGGGAAGCGGTTGCGCTCGAACAGGCAGGCGCCTCGATGCTTCTGCTGGAAGCGATTCCAGGGGAACTCGCGAGCGAGATCACGGAGAGCATCTCGATTCCCACCATAGGGATAGGGGCGGGAGGTGCATGTTCCGGCCAGGTCCTGGTGCTCTACGACATGCTGGGGATTTATCCCGGCAAGCGGGCGAAATTCGTGAAGAACTATATGGCGGACGCGAGCGATATCGGGGATGCGGTCAGGCGCTATGTCTTTGAGGTGAAACGCGGCGTTTTCCCCGGCCCAGAGCATACTTTCTGATGGAAGTGCTGCGGACCATTCCCGCCTTGCGCGAAAGATTGAGGTGCGAGACGGGCATTGCATTCGTGCCGACGATGGGGAATCTGCACCAGGGGCATCTTGAACTCATGCGCGTCGCCAGACAGCATGCCGGGTGCGTCGTCGCGAGCCTGTTCGTCAACCGGCTCCAGTTCGGGCAGGGTGAGGATTTCGATCGCTATCCCCGTACTTTCAATGAGGACTGCGAGAAGCTCGGAAAGGCAGGCGTCGACGTCCTGTTCGCTCCTGAAGAATCGGAACTCTATCCCGTTTTGCAGGAAGTGACGGTGAACCTGCCGCCGATCGCCGAAGAACTTTGCGGCGCCAGTCGCCCGGGACATTTCCGTGGCATGGCCACAGTCGTTCTCAAGCTCTTCAATATTGTCCAGCCCCATTATGCCGTGTTCGGCAAGAAGGACTGCCAGCAACTCCATCTTGTCAGGAAAATGGTTTCCCAGCTCGATCTCCCCATCTCTATCGTCGCCGGAGAGACGGTGCGCGAGGCGGACGGGCTTGCCATGAGTTCGAGAAATCGCTACCTGACCGGGGCGGAGCGCCTGGAGGCGCCGCGGCTGCATCGCAACCTCGAGAAGGTGAAGCTTGCCCTGATTGCCGGCGAAAGGAACTTCCGGCGGATCGAGTCGGAAGCGCGGCAGGATCTTGCAAATCGCGGCTGGAAGGTCGACTATCTGGAAGTCAGGGAAGCGGAAAGCCTGGAGAAGCCGGGGCCTTCCGCAAAAAATCTCATCGTGCTGGGCGCGGCATGGCTGGGGAAGACGCGCCTCATCGACAATCTCGAAGTGGCTTGATTTTATTCATTGTCAATAGGTTGGAAAAAGTCTAGACTGTCCGGTGGCATAAAAACAGGAATCCCATGCAGAGCGATCAGCCAGCCCATTTCAACGAATTCGGCGTCTCCAGCTTCGTCGTCAAGACGGGCGACGGGGTTTTTGTCGACCTGGCCAAGCTTGAGTCTTCGGAGCAGTTCTCGCTTTTCGCCGAGCGCGTATTTTCGACCGGATACTTTTTCTCAGATCTCGACTACAAGGCATTTCTCGAACTGCTCAGTGAATATACCCCCGAGATGATCGCCGCGAAGAATCCTTCTGCGGTAAAGCGAACTGGAACGATGCGCTTTGCTTCCAATATCGTGGTTTTCCCCCCCGAAAGGCTGAGACTTTACAGGGATGCGCGGATTTCTTCAGGGAAGGCGGAGTATCTGTTCGAATCGCTCCTGGTCGACAGGACGGTGGAAGAACCCCTCTATGCAGAGAATGCGGATGGGGTACCGGAAGTCGTCGGTGTCGAGCAGAGGACCGTCACGGTAAAGGATGCGCTTTCCTTCGACGAATTCGTCGCCGCCATGTGGATGAAGGGCATCCGCTTCGGCATCGACGCCGATGTGGTGAAGGAAGTCATCGCGAGCGGTAAAACGGGCAGGTTCACTTTCGCCAGATCTCTTCCTCCCAACGACGGCCAGGATTCCAGCCTGAAAGAAGAAACGAACAAGCTTCACAGGGACAACTCTCCCCGCAAACTGAGAGACGGAAGATTCGACCTGAGGCAATTCAGCAACCGATTTCCGCAGATCAGGGAGGGCGAGCGTCTTCTGAGAAAGTCTCCACGCATCCTGGGAACCCCGGGCATGGACCTCAGCGGGAAACCGATCGAGCCCCCTTTGCCCGAGGACTTCGATCTTTCGGCTTTGGCCGGCGAAGGAACGCGCATCGAGGCCACCGCCGAGGGTGAATTCATTGTCGCCAGCATCAGCGGATTCCTTAACATCGACACTGCGACGAATCGAATCGCCGTCATGGAAAAAATCGTCAATTACACCGGCGTCAGCATGAAGACGACAGGCGATATCTCGCTTGACGGGGAGCATTTCGAGGAGCATGGGGAAGTCCAGGAAAACAGGGTCGTCGAGGGAAAAAATATCACCCTCATGGCGAATGTTTACGGGAAGGTCGTCTCCACAGGCGGGAAAGTCCTGTTGAAGCGCAACCTTGTCGGCGGTTCAGCGACGAATCATGACGGCGACATCACCGTGGAAGGTTTGGTATCCAATACGCTGGTTCATGCCAGGCATGGCACGGTCTCCATCAAGCGCGCCGAGAATTCCCTGATCGTGGGCGCGCGCGCGGTTGTCGAATCTGCAAAAAACTGCACCATTGCAGGGGAGGCCATCGAAATCGAAATATCGGAAGGGTGCGCCGTGGCCGGGAAGGAAATTCACATCGGTATCTCCCATTCCCTCAAGGATATTCAGACTGTGGTGTCGGTGCTGCTCCCGGATTTGTCCGGCTTCAAAGCCAGAACTGCAGAAATCGGAAACCGGATCGATGAGATCGCACTGAAAATCGAGGAAAGGCGCAGGAAGTACGCCTCCATTACGGAACAGCAGGAAGTCAGGAGCTATCTTCTCATCGCGGGAAAACTGCAAAGGAAGGAAATCCTCCTGACGGACGAGCAAAAAGGCAACTGGCAGAGGCTGGGTGCGAAGATCGCGCCAGAACTGAAAGCCATTGCTTCAGTCAATTCTGAAATCAGGGCGCTTCAGGAAGAGCAGAAGGAACTCGAAGAGGAAATCGCTGCGATGGAGCAGGAGGGAAAGGAAGCCTCGCGCGGGATATCCTGTTCCATCGACAGCGTCGCCAAGGATACGATGATCTGGAAAAGGCATGCCGATCCGTCAACGCTTTTCGATCTTCCGCTCAAGGAATTGAGAGCCAGGCTGCTCGCCCCGGGACGGCCTGAAGATCGGCTTCCCCTGGGTAACGGAAAATATTTCTGGGAATGCCCTGCGGACTAACCGCCCATCCTGGAATCGATCTGTTCCCGATCCAGGTGGGGCGCGAAAAGGCTGATGAAATCGTACATGTATCCTCTCAGATAGCTGTTTTTCCGGATTGCGATTCTCGTCATGCTGGGTTCGAAAAGGTGCGATGCGTCGATCGATCTGAGGTCGCGGTCGCGGTGGGAATCGAAAGCCATTTTCGCCAGTATTCCCACGCCGAGTCCCATTCCCACGTAAGTCTTGATGACATCCGAGTCGATCGCGGTCAGGACGACATTCGGACTCAACCCCTTCGTCTCGAAGGCTTTGTTGATCTTGGAGCGCCCGGTGAAAGCGAAGTCGTAGGTGATGATCGGGTATTGCGCAATGTCCTCGATCTTGAGCGGCTTGCTTTTCAATAGCGGATGGCCGGGCGGCGTCACCACACACCTGTTCCATTCATAGCACGGCAGCATCGCGAGATCCTCGAATAGCTCTATCGCCTCGGTTGCGATTCCGATGTCCACTTCTCCCGACCGTACCATTTCGGCGATCTGCATCGGGCTTCCCTGGTGCAGGTTGAGCGTGACTCCGGGGTAAAGCGCGATGAATTTCTGCACCACGGCAGGGAGTACGTAGCGCGCCTGGGTATGCGTCGTGGCCACTTTGAGGCACCCCGCGGGCTGATCGCCGAATTCCTCCCCGACCCGCTTCAGGTTCTCCGCATCCTGCAGCATGCGCTGGGCGATCGAGACCACGGCCTGCCCCGGCTCGGTCACTGCAACCAGGCGCTTGCCGTTGCGCACGAAAACATCGATGCCGAGTTCTTCTTCGAGCAGCCGGATCTGCTTGCTGATTCCGGGTTGGGAAGTGAAAAGCGAGCTTGCTGCATCGGAAACGTTCAGATCCTGACGCACGATTTCGCAGAGATAGCGCAATTGCTGAAGCTTCATGAGGTTCCTCCTAATTCCCATTGGTTATAAAACTCTAACATAAAATTATTTAATAATATATAGCATGCTTGCTATCATGAGCCCAATCGGTACTTCTGAAGGAAGCGAATGAATTTCGGATATGCCCTGTCCGGGCTGCTTGTAGGCTCCATTGTGGGCATGACAGGCGTCGGCGGCGGATCGTTGATGACCCCGCTGCTCGTGATCGTGTTCGGCATTCCCCCTGCAATCGCAGTGGGAACCGATCTGTTTTATGCCGCGATCACCAAGGCGGGAGGCGCATGGGTGCATGGCACGAGCGGCCATGTCGACTGGAAGATTGCACGACTGCTCGCATCCGGCAGCATCCCTTCTGCCATTCTGAGCATATTCGTTCTGAAAAATCTCTCCGTGGACAGGCATGCCATGGCCGCTTTCATCTCGACCGCCCTCGGGATTGCGCTCATCTTCACCTCCGTCGCGATTGTTTCAAGGGGCAGGATAGGGAAACTCGGCAGGATTGCGGAAGACAGGATTGCCATTGCGACAGTCGTCCTTGGAGTGGTTCTGGGTTTTCTCGTCACTTTCTCGTCGGTCGGAGCTGGGGCGCTCGGCACTGTCGCGCTGTTCTACCTCTATCCTCGCTTGTCCGCAACCAATGTGGTTGGGACAGACATTGCGCATGCCGTTCCCCTGACGGCCGTTGCCGGGTTGGGGCACGCCGCTCTGGGAACGGTCGATTTTCATCTGCTGGGCAGCCTGCTCCTGGGATCTTTGCCCGGAATTTATATCGGCAGCCATATCGGTTCGAAGATTCCCGAAAAAATGCTGAGAGGGGCATTGGCCAGCATGCTGATTTTGATCGGCGGTAAATTGGTGTTTTGAAAAAGGAAGAATCATGAATGAAATATTAACGAATTCCGAAGAGATCGATCGCTTCGAGGCAGCGCTGGCGGGCTATTTCAATCTGCAGATCGATGCCGAGCGTTTTACTGCGATCCGGTTGCAGCAGGGAGTCTATGGGCAGCGCCAGGATGGAGTCAACATGCTGCGCGTGAAGATCCCTGGAGGCTCGATCAATCCGGTGCAGATCGATGCGATAGCCGATGTATTGGATACCTACTCGCAAAACGATACGGTGCATGTCACGACACGCCAGGATATCCAGATCCATTCCGTGCCGCTTGCCGAGACCCCTGCGGCCATGCGCATCCTGGAAAGGGCGAATCTCACCACCAGGGAAGCCTGCGGCAATACCGTGCGCAACATCACCGCCTGCCCCATGGCAGGCGTGTGCCCCAGGGAGCATGTCGACGTATCCACGCATCTCGAAGGGGCGGTGCTGCATTTTCTGAGAAATCCCCTCAGCCAGCAGATGCCCCGGAAATTCAAGATCAGCCTCTCGGGCTGCGAAGCCGACTGCGCCCAGGCCATGATCCATGATGTCGGCATCGTCGCAGTGAGCGATGCAGGGCGTTTCGGGTTCAGGGTTTACGCAGGGGGAGGGCTGGGGCACAAGCCTCACGAAGCCATAATCGTCGAACCCTTCGTTGAGGAGAAGGAACTGCTCATCGTGATGGAAGCCCTGGTTTCGCTCCACAATCGCTATTCCGACAGGACGAGACGCGCCAAGTCCAGGATCAAGTTCCTGGTCGACCGTTTCGGCGCAGAAGGCTTTGTCGAGAAATATCGCGAGGAACTGACCCTAACCCGCAGCGCGCTGGCGAAGCATCCCTATCCCGAGGGAAGCTGGAAGATGGGCGAAGCGGTAAAGCCCTGCGGTCAGGGTGCGCCGAGGAGCGTTTTCCGGCAGAAGCAGGAAGGGTTGTTCGTTTTCCCCATTGCGCTTCCTCTGGGAAACCTCTCATCGAATCAGTTGAGGGGGATTTCCCGGATCTCGCGAAGGCATGGCCTCCATGAATTGCGCACCACCCAGGACCAGAACCTCATGATTTTGAACGTGCCGGTGGAAAAGATCCCCGCATTGCGCGCGGAGTTTTCGGAACTCGGTCTCAAGGAGCCGCGTGCAGGGGACAATGTGACTGCCTGCCCCGGCACCACTACCTGCAGGCTGGGCATTTCCTCCAGCATGGTTCTGGCGCCAAAGCTCGACGGCGGGGAAAGCGACCTGCGCATCAGGGTATCGGGATGCCACAATGGATGCGCCCAGCCCGAGACGGGAGACATCGGCCTCTACGGGGAAGGGCGGCGCATTCACGGCAAGCTCGTTCCGCATTACCAGCTCTACCTGGGCGGAAACGGCATGGGGGAAGGTGCGCTTGCGATCAAGGGCCCTTCCATTCCCTCGGTCAGGATAGAGGAGGCGATTTCGCGTCTGAAAGAAGCCCATGGGGGCAAGGAGCCTTTCTTCGACTGGGTGAGAAACAGCGGGCAACACGTTATCAACGAACTGCTCTCGGATCTTGTCGAAGTGAAATCAGACGAAATCCTCTCTGTCCTGCACGACCACGGGGAATCCAGGGAATTCAAGGTGCTCCAGTTGGGCGGCGGCGAATGCGCGGGCGCATCCCAGGTCAGGATCGGATCGAGCTTTTTCGAGGCGGCGCATGAGCGACGCTATCGCGATGCGCTCTTCATGCAGCGCAAATACGGGGAGGCTGCGAAATGCGCCGAGTCCATCCTGATTTTGATCGGACAGGGACTCGTGCATCTTCACGGCGGCAATACCGGGGAAGCGCTTTCGGAGATTTCCGAACATCTGAAATCCCTGGTTCCCGGGAAATTGAGCGACTTTTTCGAGGACATCGTCAGGCGCCTTCAAGGTTCCGAAACGGACTCGCTCTCCAGCCTCTTCGAGTCGCTCGATGCCTGGACCCGGGAGGCTGCCGAATATTGCCTGCAGCGCGACAGCCAGCTCGACTTGAGCGAAGCATTGCCGAGGGCCGCCTGACATGGAAAAAATAGAAGCATTGCGCAACGCTCTGGAAAATATTGCAGCCAGTCATGCCCCTGCATGCCTTGCGAGCAGCTTCGGTGTGGAAGACATGGTGCTGATCGACATGATAGCGAGGCACGGCATTCCTGTTTCGATATTCACACTCGACACCGGGCGACTTCCCGAGGAAACTTATCAGTTGATGCAAAAAACCAGGCAGCGCTACGGATTGAAGATCGATGTTTATTTCCCGAAAGCAGATTCGATCGAAGCCTATGCCGAAAGGAACGGCCCGAACGCCTTTTACGATTCGGTCGAATTGAGGAAAACCTGCTGCCGGATCAGGAAGGTCGAGCCGCTCTCGCGGGCGCTAAAAGGCAAGGGGGCATGGATCACCGGCATGAGGCGGCAGCAGTCTCCGACGCGCAGCGACCTGGCGGATGCGGTCTATGACGAGGACAACGGCTTGCACAAATATAGTCCGCTGCTGGAGTGGTCCGAGACGGAAGTGTGGAATTACATCCGCATGCAGAACGTCCCCTACAACGACCTGCACGACAGGGGCTATCCCAGCATAGGCTGCGCCCCCTGCACCCGCGCAATCACTCGCGGCGAAGACATACGGGCAGGGCGCTGGTGGTGGGAAGATGCGTCCGGCAGGGAATGCGGACTTCACAGGAAAAAGGCATAACATGGGCAATTTACATATCATTTCTCGCCGCCTCACCCATCTCGACGTGCTGGAGAGCGAAGCCATCCACATCCTGAGGGAGGTCGCGGCTGAATGCGCCAATCCGTCCCTGCTTTTCTCGGGAGGTAAGGATTCCATCGTTCTGCTGCGTCTTGCCGAAAAGGCGTTCAGGCCTGCGAAATTTCCCTTTCCGCTTCTGCACATCGATACCGGGCACAATTTTCTCGAGGTGATCGATTTCAGGAACCGGCGCGCTCTCGAGCTCGGGGAAAGGCTGATCGTGCGGTCAATGGAAGAATCGATAAGGCAAAAGCGCGTCATCCTGAAGCATCCCGACCAGAGCAGGAATGCCTTCCAGTCGGTCACGCTGCTCGATGCGATAGCTGAATTCAGGTTCGACGCCTGCATAGGCGGGGCAAGAAGGGACGAGGAGAAGGCGCGCGCCAAGGAGAGGATATTTTCCTTCAGGGACGAATTCGGTCAGTGGGACCCGAAAAACCAGAGGCCGGAATTATGGGATCTGTACAACACCAGGGTTCATCCGGGAGAAAACATCCGCGTGTTTCCCATCAGCAACTGGACCGAAATGGACATCTGGCAGTATATCGCCAGGGAAAAGCTCGAAATCCCCAGCATCTATTTTGCGCACCGGCGCAAAGTGATCAGGAGGGGAGACAGCCTTCTTCCCGTCTCGCATTTGGTGAGGCCTCTTGAACACGAGAAAATCGAGGAATTGTCGGTGCGTTTCAGGACAGTGGGCGACATGACCTGCACCTGCCCGGTCGAATCGAATGCATCCACCCTGGAAGACATCATCGTCGAGACGGCGACGACCAGGGTCACGGAAAGGGGAGCGACCAGGATGGACGACCAGACCTCGGATGCTTCCATGGAACTCAGGAAGAAGGAAGGATATTTCTGATGAAAAACATCGAACTGTTGCGCTTCATCACTGCGGGAAGCGTCGATGACGGCAAGAGCACCCTGATCGGCAGATTGCTGCACGATTCGAAATCGATCTTCGAGGACCAGCTTTGCGCCATCGAAAAAACCACGAAAAGGCGCGGCCTCGAAGGAGTCGATCTTTCGCTGCTCACTGACGGGCTCCAGGCAGAGCGCGAACAGGGCATCACGATCGATGTCGCCTACCGCTATTTCGCCACCCCGAAGCGTAAATTCATCATTGCCGATACACCGGGGCACGAGCAGTACACGAGAAACATGGTGACCGGGGCATCCACCGCGAATCTCGCAATCATCCTGATCGATGCCAGGCGCGGCGTGCTCACCCAGACAAGGCGCCATGCCTATCTGGCGAGCCTCGTCGGCATCCCGCACCTTGTCGTCGCGGTCAACAAGATGGATCTCGTCGGCTATTCGAAAGAGGTGTTCGAGTCCATCGTCGGAGACTTCGGGGAATTCGCATCCGGCCTCAATCTCAGGAACATCATTCCCATCCCGATCTCGGCGCTTTCCGGGGACAATGTCGTCGAGCGGGGAAGCAGCATGCCCTGGTACGAGGGGGAGACATTATTGGAAGTGCTCGAAAACATCGAGATCGACCACGACATCAATATGGAAGACTTCCGCTTTCCGGTGCAATGGATTTGCAGGCCGCAAACGGAAGAGTGGCGCGACTTCAGGGGGTACATGGGAAGGATAGAGTCGGGCAGCCTCAGGATCGGAGATGAGGTCACGGTTCTGCCTTCCGGCAGGACTTCCAGGGTCAGGGCCATTTCGACCTTTGACGGCGACCTGATCGAGGCCGTCGCTCCCCAGTCGGTCACCTTGTTGCTGGAAGACGAAATCGATATTTCGCGCGGCGACATGATCGTGAAATCGGAAAACCGTCCCGATCTTTCGAAGGAATTCGAAGCGATGCTCTGCTGGCTCTCGGAAGATCGGCTTGATGTGAGGCGCAGATACCTGATCAAGCATACGACGAAAACCGCCAGGATCATGATCGACAGGATAGCCTGCAGGGTGAACGTCAATACCCTGGAGCAGGAGTCCGGGGTGGAGGTGCTTTCCATGAACGACATCGCCAGGGTGGGATTCAAGGTTCAGCAAGCACTCGCTTCCGACAGCTACAGTAAGAACCGTGCCACCGGCAGCTTCATCGTGATCGACGAAGCCACCAACAACACGGTGGCGGCCGGCATGATGATCTGAATTCTCCTCCGGGTTTCCGTATAATTGCAGGATTGACCGCATGCATAGGAAACCCCATGAAATTACCGATCCTGCCCCTGGGCGTCTTGTTGCTGGCCGCACCGAATGCCCTTGCCGATCCGCTCCCGCTCCCGGCAGCGCCCCAGGTGGATGCGCGCAATTATGCACTGGTCGATCCGCTGTCCGGGCAGATGCTTGCCGCGCACGATGCGGAAAAGCAGGTGCCGCCTGCCAGCCTGACCAAGCTGATGACCGCCTATCTGACTTTCCAGGCGATATCGAACGGCACTCTAGGGCTTGGTCAGAATGTGCCGGTCAGCGTGGCTGCCTGGAAGGCGGGCGGATCGACCATGTTCCTGCAGCCCGGTCTGCCGGTGACGGTGGAGCAGGCGATCCAGGGAATGGTGGTGGTATCCGGAAACGATGCCGCAGTGGCCCTGTCGGAGGCGATCGCGGGCAACATGGACAGCTTCGTGCAAATGATGAATGCCACCGCCGGGCAGCTCGGCATGAACGAAAGCCACTTCCTCAACGTCGATGGCCTGCCGATGCCTTCCCATCTGACCAGCGCAAGGGACATCGGCATCCTGACCGAGGCGATCATCAGGAAGTATCCCGGATACCTGCATTATTTCGGGGAAAAGACCTTCACCTACAATCATGTCACCCAAAACAACTGGAATCCCCTGGTTTTCAGCGACAGTACGGTGACTGGCATGAAAACCGGCCACACCGACGATGCGGGCTACTGTCTGGATGCAACCGCAGTGCGGGACGGGCACAGGCTGATCGCGGTGGTGCTCGGCGCATCCTCCCGGGAAGCCAGCGCCAAATCGGCCGAAGCGCTGCTGGATTACGGCTACCGTTTCTTCGAGACGCACAAGGCCTACATTGCCGGGAAGCCGGTCGGCAAAATCCAGGATACGAAAGCGAGTCCCATGCAAATCCGGGTAGGCCCCCTGGAAGACGTCTGGGTGACCGTGCCCAGGGGCACCTATTCAAGTCTCAAGCCCAGTCTGGAATTCCCGACATCGATTCCCCTGCCATTGAAGCGCGGACAGGCGGTCGGCAAATTGATACTGAGCGACGGCAGCCGGAAAGTCGTCGAGATTCCTCTTGTGGCCTTGTCGCCCGTGGAAAAGGCCGGCTGGCTGACCCATTGGTGGAACGCAGCCAAAACCATGCTTTGAAATTGCAGGGATAAGCAGTAAAATTCATTATTTTGCAAGAACTATGCTGGTTTTCCGCGGAATCCCCGAAAAAGCCGAAGTTCCGGTCGCCCTCACCATAGGCAACTTCGACGGCGTTCATCTCGGGCATCAGGCCGTTCTTGCGCGTCTTGTCGAGAAGGCGAAATCCCTGGGCATTCCCGCCTGCGTCATGACCTTCGAGCCCCACCCCAGGGAATTCTTCGATCCTGCCAATGCTCCGGCCAGGCTCACGGACATGCGCGAGAAGCTCTCGCTTTTCGCAGCGCTGAACATAGACCGGGTCCACCTGTGCCGCTTCGATGCGAAATTCGCGAAAATGGATTCCTCGGAATTCGAATACAAGATCCATTCCGGGATGGGCGCTAAATGGGTGCTGATAGGAGACGACTTCCATTACGGCGCGAAGCGCGCCGGGAATTTCGCCTCGATGGAGGCAGCCGGGAAGCAATTCGGTTTCGAAGTCGAAGCCATGCACAGCGTGAAGCTTGACGGGCACCGGATTTCCAGCACGCTCGTGAGGGAAGCCGTCCGGGCCGGGAATTTCGCGCTTGCGACGCGCCTTCTGGGGCGAAATTACAGCATCGTAGGCCGCGTTGTCCATGGCGACAAGCTCGGCAAGACCCTGGGCTATCCCACGGCGAACATCAAGCTCAAGCACAACAAGCCGCCGCTTTCAGGAATTCATGTGGTCGAAGTCCACGGTATCAGGAAGAAACCCATCAGGGGAGCGGCCAGCCTGGGCGTGAGGCCCACGGTGGTTCGCGGCGGCAATCCCGTACTCGAAGTGCACCTCATCGATTTCGAAGGGGAAATCTACGGCGCTCGCCTGCGCGTCGATTTTCTGTTCAAATTGCGCGATGAGGAAAAATTTCCCGATCTCGAAACCCTGAAGGCCAGGATAGGCAGGGACGTGCAGGACGCCAGGCGATATTTTGAAAACTGACATGACAGACTACAAGCAAACATTGAATCTCCCGGATACGCTGTTCCCGATGCGGGGCGATCTCGCAAAACGCGAGCCGGGCATGCTGGAATCCTGGCGCCTGAAGAACCGCTATGGAAGAATCCGCGAAGTCGCGGCGAACAGGCCGAAATTCATCCTGCACGACGGCCCGCCCTATGCCAACGGCGACATTCACATCGGGCATGCGGTCAACAAGATCCTGAAGGACATCATCGTCAAGTCGAAGACCCTTTCCGGCTTCGACGCCCCCTACGTTCCGGGATGGGACTGCCACGGCCTGCCCATCGAGCTGATGGTCGAGAAGCAGCTCGGCAAAAGGGAAGTCTCTCCAGACGAATTCAGGCGCCTGTGCAGGGAATATGCGGCCGTGCAGGTGGAAAGCCAGAAACAGGATTTCATCCGACTCGGTGTTCTCGGCGACTGGGAAAACCCCTATCTCACGATGAATTTCAAAACCGAGGCCGACATCGTCAGGGCGCTCGGAAAAATTCTCGAGAACGGCCACATCTACAGGGGGCAGAAGCCCGTCAACTGGTGCCTCGACTGCGGCTCCGCGCTTGCGGAAGCCGAAGTCGAATACGAGGACAAGACTTCCCCCGCGATAGACGTGAAATTCGAAGTGATAGACCGGGAAGGTTTCTGGGACAAGGCTGCTGGCAGGACCTTGGCGCGCGAAGGCCGCATCCCTATGGGAGACGACAGGGATTACACAAAGCCGGTTTATTTCGTGATCTGGACCACGACGCCCTGGACATTGCCTGCCAACGAAGCCGTTTGCCTGAATCCGCAATTTCACTATGACGTGGTCGATACGGGCAAGGAATATCTCGTGCTTGCCGACCAGCTACGCGATGAGGCTTTGAACCGGTATGGCATTGCCCCAAGCGATAGCCGAATCAATATAATTGATGGTTGTCTTGGCAAAAGTTTGGAACATATTTTGCTCAAGCATCCGTTCTACGATCGGCAAGTGCCTGTGATTCTGGGCGACCATGTGACTGCCGATGCCGGCACGGGAGCCGTGCATACCGCCCCGGCTCACGGCGTGGACGACTATCTCGTCGGACTGGAATACGGGCTGAAAGTCGAAAATCCCGTGAACGGAGATGGCAAGTTTTTCGATTCAGTGCCGCTCGTGGGCGGGCTTTCCGTCTGGAAGGCCAATGCCGTCGTGATCGAAGCGCTGCAGACGAGCGGGCATCTTTTGAAAGTCGAGCAGATCAGGCACAGCTATCCCCATTGCTGGCGCCACAAGAGTCCGATCATTTTCCGCGCCACGGCCCAGTGGTTCATCGGCATGGATTCGGGAGAAAACCCCCTCAGGGAGATCGCATCAAGCGCCGTGGAAAGCACCGAATTCTTTCCGTCCTGGGGGAGGGCGCGGCTCGAAGGCATGGTGGAAAAAAGGCCGGACTGGTGCATCTCCCGCCAGAGGAACTGGGGGGTGCCGATTCCCTTTTTCGTCCACAAGGAAACCGGCGAGCTTCATCCCGATACCCCCGAACTCATCGAAAAAGTCGCGAAGAAAATCGAAAATGACGGCATAGAAGCCTGGTTCTCCCTCGACCAGAAGGAGCTCGGCGTCGATCCGTCCTTTGAAAAGCTGAAAGACACGCTGGATGTCTGGTTCGATTCCGGAACCACGCATTTCTCGGTATTGCGGACAAGATCGGACCTCGCCTATCCCGCGGACCTCTATCTCGAAGGCTCCGACCAGCACCGGGGATGGTTCCAGTCGTCCCTTCTTTCCGGCTGCGCGATCGATTCCCGTGCCCCCTACAGGGCGTTGCTCACCCACGGTTTCGTCGTCGATGCCCACGGCCACAAGATGAGCAAATCGAAGGGCAATGTGGTGAGTCCGCAGAAAGTCATGGATACGCTGGGCGCGGACATATTGCGCCTGTGGGTCGCATCGACGGACTATTCCGGGGAGCTCACGATCTCCGACGAAATCTTGAAGCGTGTGACGGAAAGCTACCGCAGGATCAGGAACACGATGCGCTTTTTGCTCGCCAATCTCGCCGACTTCGACCCGGAAAAGCATGGCATGCCCGTCGAACAATGGCTGGAAATCGACCGGTATGCGCTGGCGCTTTCGGCCTCCCTGCAAAGGGAACTGGCAGCACACTACGATCGGTACGAATTCCATCTCGTCGCACAGCGCCTGCACCATTTCTGCTCAGAAGACCTGGGTGGATTCTACCTCGACATCCTGAAGGACAGGCTCTACACTTCGGGGGAACATTCTGTCGCGCGTCGCTCCGCCCAGAACGCCCTTTACCATGTGCTCCACAGTCTGCTGAGGCTGCTCGCCCCCGTCCTTTCCTTTACAGCCGAGGAAGCCTGGACGTTTTTTACGAATGACCCCGAGGAAAGCGTGTTTTTCCATACCTGGCATTCGTTTCCCGGGCAGGAGCATGGGGATGCCTTGCTTGCGAAGTGGGCAAAGCTCAGGGAATACCGCTCTGAAGCCCAGAAGCATCTCGAGGAGGCGCGCCAAGCCGGACTCATCGGCTCATCGCTTGCAGCCGAGATCGAAATTCGTGCGAATGGCGAAAAGTACCAACTGCTGAATTCGCTTGGAGAGGATCTGCGCTTCCTGCTCGTGACATCGAAAGCGTTTCTCGTCGAATCGTCCGAACAAAGCATCATCGTGAAGGCGAGTCCCCACCAGAAATGCGAGCGCTGCTGGCACTACCGGGAGGATGTGGGGTCAGACAGGCAGCATCCCTCGATCTGCGGGCGCTGCACCGCGAACCTGTACGGGGAAGGCGAGGAGCGGACCCATGCTTGAGTGGATGCGCTGGCTTTTCCTGAGCTTTGCCGTCGTCCTGCTCGACCAGGCGAGCAAATGGGAAATCGTGAAAATGCTCTCCGAAAAAGGCGAGGTGGCATTCACTTCCTTTTTCAGCCTGGTCCTCCTTTACAACGAGGGCGCGGCCTTCAGCTTCCTCAACGATGCCGGGGGGTGGCAGAGGGGTTTTTTCATGGTCATCGCGGTTGCCGCATCGATCCTGATCCTCTTTTTGCTCAGGAAACACAGGGGGGAATTGCTTTTCAGCCTCGCCCTGAGCCTCGTTCTGGGCGGGGCGCTGGGCAATCTTGTCGACAGGATCAGGATAGGGCATGTCGTCGACTTCCTCGACTTTCATCTTGCCGAACATCATTTCCCGGCCTTCAATCTGGCCGATTCGGCCATCACGCTGGGAGCGATGCTGCTGATTCTGGACAATCTCAGGAAGGGCAAATCATGAAGGTGCTGCTCGCCAACCCCAGGGGATTCTGCGCGGGTGTCGACCGTGCCATCGAAATCGTCGAGCGCGCGCTCGCCAACTTCGGTGCGCCGATTTACGTGCGCCACGAAGTCGTCCACAACAAGTTCGTGGTCGACGACCTCAAGAAAAAGGGAGCGATCTTCATCGAGGATCTCGCAGAGGTTCCGAAAGGCGCCACGCTGATATTCAGCGCTCACGGCGTTTCCCTCGCCGTGCGAAAACAGGCGGAAAATGCGGGATTCAGGCTGTTCGATGCGACTTGCCCGCTCGTCACGAAAGTCCATGTCGAAGTGGTCAGGATGCGCGAGCAGGGCAGGGAAATCATCATGATAGGGCACGCCGGGCACCCCGAAGTGGAAGGCACCATGGGCCAGTCGACAGGGGGGATGTATCTCGTCGAAAAGCCCGAGGATGTGCCCCTTTTGAGAGTCAGTGACCCGAAAAACCTCGCCTTTGTGACCCAGACCACGCTTTCAGTGGACGATGCCTCCAGAATCGTCGAAGCCCTCAAGGCGCGCTTTCCCAAAATCGTCGGGCCGAAAAAGGACGACATCTGTTATGCCACGCAGAATCGCCAGGATGCGGTCAAGATGCTTTCGGAACAAAGCGACCTCGTCATCGTGGTCGGTTCCCCGAACAGCTCCAATTCAAACAGGCTGAGGGAGGTCGCAAGATCCCTCGGGGTGGAATCCCACATGGTCGACAATGCGAGCGAATTGAGAGTTGAATGGTTTTCCGGAAAAAACAGGATAGGCGTCACAGCCGGCGCGTCCGCTCCGGAGCAGCTGGTTCAGGAAGTGATCGAAAGGCTGAAGGAGTTGGGAGCCGGCGAGGTTTGCGAATTGCAGGGCATTCATGAAAATGTCTCCTTCCCCATCCCGAAACAGCTGAACGACTGATCCGGACTGGAAAACCCTTCTTTTACTCCCTATAATGGAATCGGAAGCAGGTCATTTCACGAAAAGGGATTTCATCATGAATTCAGCAGAATCAAAAGAAAGACTGGTAGCGGATTTCAAGGTCGTCATAGCCGATGCCGAGGAGTTGCTCCAGGCAACGGCAAGCGAAGCCGGGGAGAAATTCTCGGCAACCCGTGTGAAGCTCGAGAAAAAGATCACCGAAGCCAAGGCGAAGCTCAGGGAAGCGGAAGGCATGCTGCTCGACAAGGGCAAGGAAGCCGCCAGGGTCGCGGACGGTTATGTCCATGAAAATCCATGGAGGTCCGTCGGAATCGCAGCCGGCGTCGGCCTCGTCATCGGCATGCTGATCGGTCGCCGCTGAGCTATATGGGCAATGATGGGTCGGGGCTGTTTTCTTCTGTGAAGCGGCTTCTGGCGACCCTGGCCGGGATAGCCAAAACGCGCGTCGAATTGCTTTCTGTCGAATTCGAGGAGGAAGTTGCGCGGCTTGCAGGGCTCGCTTTTTGCGCAGCGCTTTCCCTGTTCTTCCTCGGCATTGCGGTGATCCTGACTGTCGTTCTGATTCTGGTGGCCTTCTGGGACGACAGGCTGCTCGCTCTGGGTATTCTCGCCGCGCTTTTCTCAGCCGCCGGCCTCTATACCGGAGCGCTTTTCCTGAAGAAGGCAAAATCGAAACCCGGTCTTTTCTCGCAGAGTCTTGCAGAGTTTTCCCGAGACATGAGCGATTTGGAATGAGCGCGATTGCCCTGCGCAAACAGGCGATTCTGGCAAGGATCGCAAGGCAGAGACGGGATCTTGCACATGAAGCGCAGATTCTCAAGCCGCCCCTTGCCGCAATCGGCAAAGGAATCGCCTTTGCCCGATACCTCAAGGAACACCCGCTCATTCCCGCCCTTGCTGCTGCGGCATTATTTGTTCTCAAGCCTGCCAGGACTTTCAGATGGCTGAAGCGGGGCTGGTTCTTTTGGGATCTTTACAAAAATGCCAGGAAAAAGCTCACAGGCGATGCGTGAACGGGATTCCGCAGAGACGCTTACGCCGGCGATCTACGCGCTGCAGGCAGCGTCCTTTTTCTTCGGCATCACCTACCTGATCGCAATCATCATCAATTACGTCAAGTTTCCCGATGTCAGGGGAACCTGGCTTGAATCCCACTTCAGGTGGCAGATGAGAACATTCTGGTACAGCCTGCTGTGGGGTATCATCGGCTCCATCACCTATTTTTTGCTGATAGGCTGGGTCATTCTGGGTATGGACGCGATATGGGTCATCTACCGCATCGTCAAGGGCTGGCTCTATTTCAGCGACAGAAGGGAAATGTATTCTTGAAAGACCGGAAATGAAATACGGCGACCTCAGGGATTTCATCGCGCAGCTGGAGGCGTGCGGCGAATTGAAGCGCATTTCCGTCGAGATCGATCCGAATCTCGAAATGACCGAAATTTGCGACAGGGTATTGCGCTCCGGAGGACCAGCCCTCCTTTTCGAAAATCCGAAAAACTCGAAAATCCCGGTGCTTGCCAACCTTTTCGGTACGCCTTTACGGGTTGCGCTCGGAATGGGAGAGGAGGATACGGCAGCGCTGCGCGAAATAGGCAGGCTGCTCGCCTACCTCAAGGAGCCCGAGCCGCCCAGGGGATTGAAGGATGCCTGGGAGAAATGGCCGGTCCTGAAGCAGGTGCTCAACATGGCGCCCAAAACCGTCAAACATGCGCCATGCCAGGAAATCCTTTGGGAAGGATCCGAAGTCGATCTGTCCAGGCTTCCCATCCAGACTTGCTGGCCTGAAGACATCGCACCGCTCATCACCTGGGGGCTGGTGGTGACGAAAGGCCCCTTGAAACCCCGTCAGAACCTCGGCATCTACCGCCAGCAGGTGATCGCGAAAAACAAGGTGATCATGAGATGGCTCGCTCACAGGGGAGGGGCGCTGGATTTGCGCGACCACATGCACGCCCATCCCGCAGAGCCTTTTCCCGTCGCGGTTGCGCTCGGCGCCGACCCTGCGACCATACTGGGCGCCGTCACCCCGGTTCCGGACAGTCTGAGCGAATACCACTTCGCAGGGCTTTTAAGGGGATCGAAGACGGAGCTCGTCAAATGCCTGGGATCGGATCTGGAGGTGCCCGCAAGTGCGGAAATCGTCCTGGAAGGGGCGATCCATCCCGGGGAGACCGCGCTCGAAGGGCCTTTCGGGGACCATACCGGCTATTACAATGAGCAGGACCGGTTTCCGGTATTCACCATCGACCGCATCACGATGCGCGAAAACCCGATCTATCACAGCACCTATACCGGAAAGCCCCCCGACGAACCCGCCATACTGGGCGTCGCCCTCAACGAGGTTTTCGTGCCGCTGCTGCAAAAGCAGTTTCCGGAAATCGTCGACTTCCACCTCCCTCCGGAAGGCTGCTCCTACCGTCTTGCCGTGGTTTCGATCAGGAAGCAGTATCCAGGGCACGCGAAGCGGGTGATGTTCGGCATCTGGTCTTACCTCAGACAGTTCATGTATACGAAATTCATCGTCGTGGTCGACGGCGACGTCGATATTCGCGACTGGAAGGAAGTCATTTGGGCGATCACGACCCGAATGGATCCTGCGCGAGACACACTCATGGTCGAGAACACGCCCATCGATTACCTGGATTTCGCAAGTCCGGTATCCGGCCTGGGAAGCAAGATGGGCATGGATGCGACCAACAAGTGGCAGGGGGAGACCAGCCGGGAGTGGGGAAAACCCATTGCTATGGATAGCGAGGTGAAAAAGCGCATCGATGCGCTATGGGGCGATCTGGGATTATAAACCCCGGCGCTTCTTCTTTTTGCCGCCCGTCTCGGCTGCCATGGCCTTGAGTTGCCTGAGTCTTGCCTCGACCATGGAGCGCGAATAGAAATCCCCGTCATTGGATTTTTCGGCCAGCTGCAGTTGGTCGATTGCAGCGGGAAGGTTTCCATCGAGGTAATAAACTTCGGCCTGCGCCTGGTGCTCGAGCAGGTTTCTTCCGAGTGACGCATAAGCTCGCGCGCTCAACTGGTAAAGGTGAATGTCGTCGGGATCCTGGCGCAGCCGCGATGTGGCGAGGTTGGCCGCCTCTGCAGCATGTCCGTTGTCTATCAACGCCCCGGCATAATCGTAGATGAGCGCCTTGTAGTCCGGGTAGGATGCCAGGGCGTCGGCGTAATACGTCATGGCCTCCTTTTTCCTGCCGAGCGCGAGCAGAACCCGCCCCTGCATTGTCGCTATGATGGGGTTTTGTCCGAAGGCCTTTTTGACCTTGGCGAATTCCTGCTCTGCCCTGTCGTATTTTCCGAGCCGCATCAGTACTTCGGTGAGGCCGAAGCGGTAAGCTGCCTCGTTTTCGTACTTTCCCTGTTTCAGCGCAGTTTCGAAGTAGGTTAGCGCATCGTTCGGATCGCCCTGGTCGGCGAGCAGTCGTTCCCTGAGCAGCCAGAAGTCCGGGCTGTCCACGACCTGTCTATAGGGATAGCCCTGGACCCGGTTCTCGATTGCGGCGATACGCTGGCTGGTAAGCGGGTGGTCGCGCAGATAAACGGGGGCATTGTTTTCGTAAAGTCGTGTCGATTTCTGCAGGCGCTCGAAGAAAGTCGCCATCGCCCTGGGATCGAATCCGGATTTTGCAAGGACATTGAGTCCCACCCTGTCCGCCTCTTCTTCATGCGCTCGGGTGACATCCAACTGGGACTGGATGGCATTGGCCTGCGCTGCAGCGAGGGCTGCGCCGCTCACTTGGCTGCCTCCCCTTGCCGTCAGTATTGCCACGGCAAGGGCGGCGAGGGATTCGAGCGAGCTTCCCTTGGTTTCGACCGCCATTCTCGCGTAATGCCGTTGGGTGATGTGGCTGATTTCGTGTGCAAGCACGCTTGCCAATTCGGACTCGCTCTCTGCAGTCAGGATCAGCCCGGTGTTCACGCCGACAAAGCCGCCGGGCAGGGCGAAGGCATTGACCGTGTTGTCCTCTACCATGAAGAAGTTGAGGGTCATGCCGGGCATGGTGGTGTTGACGACGAGGCGCTGTCCAAGGTCGTCCAGATATTGAACCAGCTCCGGATCGTCCAGGTAGGAAGGGTCGGCGCGAATCTCCCGCATGATTTGCTCGCCAAGCTGCTTTTCCTGCTCGGGAGAGAGCGCAGCCTGGGAAGCGTCGGCGATGTCGGGCAGCCCCTCGGCAAGGCCCGCAACGGAAAAAAGGAGCAGCAAGACAGTGATCGCCAATTTCATGGCGTCTATGATAAATCTTTTGTGAATTAGTTCCTACAGGTGCTTGAAAGAAGTAGAACGATCCCTATCTAGAACTGCAGGGCTTGCCATATGGGCAAACCGTCTTTAGCATAGCGGGGGCTACGTTTTTTTAAGGCAACAGGATGAGTTTCAATAATGTCGATGCGGCGGAACTGGTGCGGCTGCAAAAATCGGGAAATATCAGGTTGGTCGATGTCAGAACGGATGCGGAAGTGGCGAGGGGGGTCATTCCCGGCGCGATCCATATTCCGCTGCACCTCATTCCCGTCAGAATGAACGAAATGGACGGCAACACACCCACCGTCATTTACTGCCAGTCCGGAGGCCGGTCCGGGCAGGCTTGCGGTTTCCTCGCAGCCAAGGGCTGGAGTAATCTTGCCAATCTCCAGGGCGGAATCATCGGCTGGGTTGCATCGGGAAACGCGCTGGTTCAACTTGGCTGAGACCTGCAAGCGCCCCTTTTCGGTTCTGGTCGTCGTGCATACCGGCGACCTCGATGTTCTGCTGCTCGAGCGCGCGGACCATCCCGGCTACTGGCAATCCGTGACCGGCAGTCTGGAAGCGGGGGAAAGCCCGAGGCATGCTGCGATGCGCGAACTTGGCGAAGAAACCGGACTCCAACAGGGAGAGCTCCTGGATTGGGAAATTGAAACCGAATACGAGATTTACCCCGAATGGCGCCATCGCTATGCGCCCGGCGTGACCAGAAACATCGAGCATGTCTTCGGTTTCAGGCTGGGAAAGCCTCAACCCGTCAGGCTTTCCCCCAGAGAGCACCTGAATTACCTCTGGCTCCCCTTCGAGGATGCGGCCGCCAAAGTTTTTTCCTCGAGCAACGCATCTGCCATACTGAAGTTGCCCGAAATGCTGAACAAATGACTGGAGCGAAAATGGCCATTGCCTTCGACCTTTACCGGAACCTGGACGACGAGAGTTGTCAGGCGCGCATTCTCGCCGCAAAAGCCGCTCTGGGAAAGCAAGTCGTCATCCTGGGCCACCATTACCAGCGCTCGGATGTTTACAGGCATGCCGACCTGACGGGAGATTCGCTCAAGCTCTCGCGCCTGGCTGCAAAGTCTGAAGCGAAATACATCGTGTTCTGCGGCGTGCATTTCATGGCGGAGGTGGCCGATATCCTGACAGGGCCGAATCAGGTCGCCATTCTTCCCGACCTTTCGGCAGGATGCTCCATGGCCGACATGGCCAACCTGTCGAAGGTCGAGCGCGCCTGGCGCGAGCTTTCTTCGATCCTCGATCCGGACGAAACCATCACGCCCGTGACCTATATCAATTCAGCCGCCGATCTGAAGGCATTCTGCGGCGAACACGGCGGCATCGTCTGCACTTCCAGCAATGCCGGAAAGATACTGGAATGGTCTTTTGCGAAACGGGAAAAGGTGCTGTTCTTTCCCGATCAGCACCTGGGGCGCTGGTCGGGTCACAGGATGGGCATTCCTCTGGATGAGATGCTGGTATGGGATTACGACCAGCCCATGGGCGGACACAGCGAGGAGGCCATCAAAAAAGCGAAGATGCTCCTGTGGAAAGGGCACTGTTCTGTCCATCAGATGTTTCAGCCGCAGCATATAGAGAGCTTCAGGAAAAGCCACCCCGAAGGCCGGGTGATCTCCCACCCGGAATGCAGCTTCGATGTCTGCAGGCTTTCCGATGAGGTGGGCTCCACCGAAACCATCATCAAGACCATAGAAAATTCCCCCGCAGGCACGCATTGGCTGGTCGGAACGGAACTCAATCTGGTCAATCGCCTGGCGGAGGAATTCAAGCCGCAGGGCAAGACGGTGCGGTTCATGTCGCCCACGGTGTGCATGTGCTCGACCATGGCAAGGATCGATCCGCAGCACCTCGCCTGGACGCTGGAAAACCTCCTTGAAGGCCATGTGGTCAACAGGATAACGGTGCCTGAAAGCGAAGCCGAACTTGCAAGGCTCGCGCTTTCGCGCATGCTCGAAGTCTCCTGACATGTTCAGAACGCTGCACATCGCGACCTACAACATCCACAAGGGATTCTCGCATTTCAACAGACGGCTGATGGTGCATGAATTGCGCGAAAACCTGCACGGCATCGGGGCCGATCTCATTTTTCTCCAGGAGGTACAGGGAGTTCACGAAGAGCATGCGCTCACCCACGAGAACTGGCCGGAGGCGCCCCAGTACGAATTCCTGGCGGAATCGGCATGGCCAGAATTCGCTTACGGCAAGAATGCCGTCTACGAAGAGGGGCACCACGGCAACGCGATCCTGAGCCGCTTCCCCATCCTGAACTGGGACAATTTCGACATTTCCGGACATCGTTTCGAAAGCCGCGGCCTGCTTCACTGCGAAGTCGAGGTGCCCTCGTGGGACAGGCATTTGCACTGCATCTGCATCCACATGGGATTATCGTCCCGCGTGAGAAGAAAACAGATCGCGGCGCTCGAGAAAAAAATCGAGGAGATCGTCCCTCTGGACTCTCCCCTGATCGTTGCAGGCGACTTCAACGACTGGTCGTGCAGGGCGGGCAGAATCATGGTCCACGGCAAGCCCCTGAATGAGGTTTTCGAGACCACAAGGGGCAAGGTGGCAAGGAGCTTCCCCTCTGCGCTTCCGCTATTTCGCCTCGACAGGATATACGTCAGGGGATTCAACGTCAGGGCGGCCGCGGTTCATCAGGGGCAGCCCTGGTCCAGGATATCCGATCACGCGCCGCTCTCGACGACTCTGGTCCTGAAATGAGAGGCGAGCGCTTCGTTTCCGGAAATGCCATCAGGCTCCTGAAGAACGGCGACGCTTATTTCCCCGCCCTCGAAGCCGCTCTGGACAGCGCTTCTCATGAAGTCTTCCTCGAAACCTACATCTTCGAGCACGACAGTGCGGGAATCAGGATAGGAGAGGCATTGACTCGCGCTGCAAAAAGGGGGGCTTCCGTTCATCTCATGATAGACGGTTTCGGTTCCAGGAAGCTTCCGGAGACGTTTGTCGAGACAATGGGAAATGCGGGCGTACATGTGCTCTTCTTCGGGCAAAGGACTTCCCCCTGGACGCTGAGGCGGAGCCGCCTGAGAAGGCTGCACCGGAAGCTCGCCGTCATCGACGGAAGGATCGCTTTCGTCGGCGGAATCAATGTCATCGACGACAGGAACATACCGGGCATTCCGATCAAGGGAGAGAACATTCCTCCCCGCTTCGATTATGCCGTCGAAATCCGCGGCCCGCTGGTGTCCGACATCCATCATTCGGTCAGGAACCTCTGGATCCTGCGCGCGTGGATGCACCTGAGAAAACCCTGGAAGGAAAACTTCTCCCCGAATAACCACGAAAAGCCCGGGGATCAGGTCGCGGCATTTCTGGTGCGGGACAATCTGCGCCATCGCCGCAACATCGAGCTCGCCTATCTGCGCGCCATCGCCTCGGCGAAGCGGGAAATCATCATCGCGAACGCCTATTTCTTTCCCGGGCTGAGCTTTCGCCATGCGCTCGTCGATGCCGCCTCGCGAGGGGTGCGCGTCGTCCTGCTGCTGCAGGGAAAGGTGGAATACCTGCTGCTGCATTACGCCACCCGGGCCCTTTACGGGAAATTCCTCGATTCCGGAATCGAGATTCACGAGTATCACAGGAGCCTGATGCACGCCAAGGTTGCCGTGATCGACGGATACTGGACGACCGTGGGTTCGTCCAACATCGACCCCTTCAGCCTGCTCCTCGCGAGGGAAGCCAATGTGGTGATCAGGGACGAACCTTTCGCACTCGAGCTGAGGGAAAGCCTGCTGGATGCGATCGCAAACGATTCGAGCAGGCTGCTCCCGGACAGTTGGGCGAGGCAGCCGCTCACCACCCGCTTCATGACATGGCTGAGCTACGGATTGGTCAGGTTCCTGACCGGCATGGCGGGCTACGGTAGGGATCATGAGTTCAGGTAGGAGCGACTGGAAAACCGTCAAAACCCTGATTCCCTATCTCCTGGAATTCAGGGGAAGGGTGGCGCTCGCCGCGCTTTTCCTGATCCTGGCAAAAGGCGCAGGGGTCACCGTGCCCATCCTTTTCAAGCATGTCGTGGATGCCCTCGATGTCCGCAACAACCCGGTAGCCCTGCCGGCATTTCTGCTTCTTGCCTACGGACTCCTGAGATTCCTGAGCACGTTCTTCGGCGAGCTGCGCGATGCGGTATTCGCCAAGGTGACGCAGCGCGCGATACGCCGCGTCGCGCTGAAAATATTCCTCCACCTGCATTCGCTCAGCCTGCGCTTTCATCTCGAGCGGCAGACTGGCGGCATGTCGAGGGACATCGAGCGCGGCACCAAGGGCATCAGCTTCCTGCTCAACTTCATGCTGTTCAACATCATTCCGACCATCGTCGAGATCGCGCTCGTCGCGGTGATACTGCTCTCGAAGTACGACGTCTGGTTCGCAGTCATCATCTGCATCACGCTCCTTGTCTACATTGGCTTCACCCTCGCCATCACCGAATGGCGCATGATTTTCCGCAGGACCATGAACGATATGGACTCGAAGGCCAACACGCGCGCAATCGACAGCCTGCTCAATTACGAAACGGTCAAGTATTTCTCCAACGAAGCCTTCGAGGCGGGACGCTACGACGAAAACCTGGAAAGCTGGGAGAACGCAGCGGTGCGCAATCAGACTTCCCTTGCCTGGCTCAATGCCGGGCAGAGCGCGATCATCGCGATCGGGATCACGATTCTGATGTGGCTGGCCGCCAAAGGCGTGGTCGAGAAGAAAATGACCATAGGGGATCTCGTCCTGGTGAACGCCTACATGCTCCAGCTATACATGCCGCTCAATTTCCTGGGATTCGTCTACCGCGAGATCAGGCATTCCCTTGCCGACATGGAAAGAATGTTCGCCCTTCTGGAGCAGTTTCCCGAGATCCCGGACAGGGAAGGTGCGCAGGATCTGGTTCCGGGCCAAGCTCAAGTCCGGTTCGAGCATGTCGATTTCGGCTACGAAAAAAACCGCCAGATCCTCTACGACATCAGCTTCGAAATTCCGGCGGGAAAGACGGTTGCAGTGGTCGGCCACAGCGGTTCGGGAAAATCGACCCTGGCGAGGCTGCTCTTCAGGTTCTACGAAGCGCACCGCGGCAGGATACTGATATCCGGCCAGGACATCCGGGATGTCACGCAAAAATCGCTGCGCTCGGCCATCGGGATCGTGCCTCAGGATACTGTCCTTTTCAACGACAGCATCTATTACAACATCGCTTACGGCAGGCTCGCTGCGAGCCGCGAGGAGGTTTTCGAGGCTGCGAAAATGGCGCATATCCACGATTTCGTTTCCTCCCTGCCGCAAGGATACGAAACCCTGGTCGGAGAGCGCGGACTCAAGCTCTCAGGGGGGGAGAAACAGCGCGTCGCCATCGCCAGAGCAATACTGAAGCAGCCTGCCGTGCTGATCTTCGACGAGGCGACTTCGGCACTCGATTCGAAATCGGAAAAGAGCATCCAGATGGAGCTCAAAAGGATTGCCAAAAACCGCACCACCCTGGTCATTGCGCACAGGCTTTCCGCGATAGTCGATGCCGACCTGATTCTTGTCATGGACAAGGGCAGGATCATCGAGCAGGGTACGCACAGGATGCTTCTCGAGAAGGGCGGCACCTATGCCAGCATGTGGATGCTGCAGCAGCAGGAAGAGGAAAAGATTACGGCGCCTGAAAATAATCAGGTAGAATAATCAATTTTCAGAAGTTCGGAATTATGCTCAAAGGCAGTCTGGCTGCGATAGTCACGCCCATGCAGGATGACGGGTCCCTGGATCTCGCGAGGCTCCGCTCGCTCGTCGATTTTCACATCGCCGAAAAAACGGACGGCATCGTCGTCGTCGGCACGACGGGCGAATCCCCCACTGTGGATTTCGAAGAGCATCGCCTCTTGATCGCCACTGTTGTCGAGCATGCTGCAGGACGCATTCCGGTGATCGCAGGAACCGGAGCGAATTCGACTCGGGAAGCGATCGAGCTTTCGCGCTATGCGAAAGAAGCCGGGGCGGATGCCACCCTTTCCGTCGTTCCCTACTACAACAAGCCCACGCAGGAAGGACTCCATCTGCATTTCAGGGCGATCGCGGAAGCTGTCGACATTCCGATGATCCTCTACAATGTTCCCGGCAGGACGGTTGCGGATATTGCCAACGAAACCGTGCTGAGGCTCGCCGAAATACCCAACATCGTCGGCATCAAGGATGCGACCGGGAACATCGAACGGGGCTCCGATCTTATCCGCAATGCGCCCGGAGATTTCTCTGTTTACAGCGGGGACGACGCGAGCGCGCTCGCCCTGATGCTCCTCGGCGGACGAGGCGTCATTTCGGTCACTGCCAATGTCGCCCCGAAACTGATGCATGAAATGTGCGAGGCCGCCCTTGCAGGGAGCGTGCCCCTTGCGCGCGCAATCAACGACAAGCTGCTTCCGCTGCATCGCAAGCTTTTCGTCGAGGCGAACCCGATTCCTGTAAAATGGGCGGTTGCGCAAATGGGGCTGATCGGTCCTGCCATGCGGCTGCCAATGACGCAGCTCCAAAGCTGCCATCACGAAACCGTGCTCGCCGCAATGAGAAGCGCCGGAATACCCTTATGAACCGTAAGATTCGGAATGGAATTATGAAATATTACCGCTTGCACCTCATGATCGCCCTGTGTTCTTCGACGCTCCTGGTTTCGGGATGCAGCCATCTGCCATTCATGAAGAAGCATGACGACGCTTACAAGTCGGCAAAGGAGGGCTCTCCTCTCGAAGTGCCGCCCGACCTCACGAAGCCTGCGGAAAACGACCGGTACAGCGTGCCTGCGGCTCCTGCTGGAGGGGTTGCTGTAACATCACCATTGGCGACGTCGTCGGCTGCAGATCAGTCAGCATCGGCTCAGGGTGACGAGCCGCCGGAAGCTGCGCATGCCAAACTTTCCGAACAGGACAACGACATCACCCTTGGTATTCCGGTCGATCATGCCTGGCGGCGCGTGGGCCTCGCCCTCGACAAAGCCGGCTTCACTGTCGACGATCAGGACAGGGTGAAAGGGCTCTATTTCGTGAGCTATGCCGACCCAGAAAAGAAGCAGGAAGACAAGGGATTCTTTTCCAGGCTGGAGTTCTGGAAGGACAAGGCAAAAGCCGAACCCCGGAAATACCAAATCCAGGTTCAGTCATCAAGTACAGGCAGCGTCGTGTCCGTACTCGACAAGGACGGTTTCTCCGAACACACCGAAACTTCCGCGAAGATACTGGAACTGCTTTACGAACAATTGAAGTAGTTTCGTGCGTTTCGCCTCCCTTGCCAGCGGCAGCGAAGGCAATGCGCTGGTTGTCGAGTCGGGCGGGACATGCGTCATGCTCGATTGCGGGCTCGGATTGCGTGAGACCGTATCCAGACTCTGTCGCCTTTCACTGTCCCCCGAAGACCTTTCCGGAATTCTCGTCACGCACGAACATGAAGACCATGCGAGCGGCGTCGTTCGCTTCGCAAGGAAATTCAACCTGCCCGTGTGGATGACCCACGGCACTTTCAGGGCCGACCAGAATGCCTATTCGCCTCTGCCCGGCATTTGCATGATAGAAGGTTATCAGCGCTTCGGGATAGGCGACATCGAAATCGAGCCTTTTCCCGTTCCGCACGATGCGCGTGAGCCGGTCCAGTTCGTATTCGGAAACGGAGCGACCCGGCTTGGCGTGATCACGGATGTCGGCTGCTCGACCCCGCATATCGAGGCGACTTTGAGCGGATGCCATGCGCTGGTTCTGGAGTGCAATCATGATGCGCAAATGCTGGCGAACAGCAATTATCCTCCCAGCCTCATCAGGCGTATCTCGGGCCGTTTCGGCCATCTTGAAAACCGGAGTTCTTCAGAATTGCTTTCAAGGCTGGACCGGAGTCGTCTGCAGCATGTCATCGCCGCCCATCTCAGCCAGAAAAACAACACCCCCCAACTGGCTAGAAGCGCATTGAGCAAGGCGATGAATTGCAGCGAAGAATGGATCGGGATTGCCTGCCAGAAGGAAGGGTTCGGCTGGCGTCAGATAGTCTGAAACAAAAAAGCCGGCGCAAGGCCGGCTTTTTTGTTGAGCTTTGATGCTTAGTTTGCAGCAGGCGCAGCAGGAGCGGCAGGTGCAGCACCAGCGTCGCTGGCAGCAGGTGCAGCAGCGGATGCGTCGGCAGCAGGAGCGGCAGGCGCTGCGGGAGCAGCAGCAGGCGCTTCAGGAGCGGGAGCAGCTTCAGGAGCAGGAGCAGGCTTTTCGCCACAAGCAGTCAAAGTAAGGCCAAGCAAGGCAGCAAGGAGGAGCGAGCGGTTCATTATATTATTCCCTAAATTAAAGTTGATACAAAACCTGAATAGCAATCGGTCATCCGAAAGCTTGAATTCGACCGACCCTGAGATTCTAGCAGATTTGACAAAGTTTTCCAGTAGTCTATGAGTTTTTTATTATAGCCCAGCCATGTCGGTCTGAATCGCAGTTTCCGAAGCTTCCCAGATCTGCTCGAAGCGTTGCATGAGCAGCCTTCCTTCGTGGGAATCGTTCTTGCCTGAAATGCCCCTCGGGTCGTCGAAATGGAAGCGGCGCACATAATGGTTGCCGTCTGCAAGGCAGAAGGGATCGCAGACCTCGGAAATTGTCGGCAGAGTGCGGTGGATCGCCACATTGCGGCCGAAGCGCCGCAGCAGCATGACCATGCGCGGGCAATGCCTGTCCAGATAATCCGGACTGTGCACGGCGATCGACAGGCGGTTCTCGGGGTTGGCGAGCAGAAAGGCGTGCAGCCTGTCATGCCTGTCCCGGGAATTGAAGCCCATATTTTCAAGATTGTAATCGAAAATCCGGACATGGTGTTTTGCCAGCCCGATAATCTCGTCGATGGCGGCGGAATATTCGGCGAGGCCGTCGAGCTTCTGGTGTATGGGTTCATCCATCGATTTGTCTCCCGATTCCAATATAGCCGTCCTGGTACCACTGGTAAAGCAGGGATGACGTCTCGGGGTCGGTTTTTGCCGGAAACAGTTCGCGCCGGTCGGCAAGCGCCATCAGGAAAACCCTGTCCAGTCCGTCGAAAGACAGGATTTCCCCATTGATGAAAAGATGCTTTCGGGTGAAAAGCATCTGCGACTTGAGATCGAGATGGATGCCGAATTTTCCGATTTGCCCGAGAAAACGCTTTTTTGAGGCGGGGCGTGCGGGCGGATCGAAAAAAAGATGGGGCTTGGGTTCGGAAAGGTACATGCCGAGAAAGCGTTCGATATCGTCGTCTCTCCAGCGTATCCGGTCCAGGATGCGAGAAACCTTCTCCTGCATGGCAACCCCGATCTCCGCGGGATGATCCTGTCTTTGCAGATCAGGGTCCTCGTACATTCCTTCCGTTTCCAGATGATCCTGAAGGTAGACCAGAAACTGGGTCGCCAGTTCCTGATGGGAGGGTGCCCTGAAGCCGATCGAATAGGTCATCGAATCCCCCATCGCCACGCCGTTGTGCGCGTATTTGGGAGGAAGGTAGAGCATGTCGCCGGGCTCCAGTATCCATTCCTGTTCGGGCTCGAAGCGGGCGAGTATCCTGAGCGGCGCATCCGGAATCAATGCGCTGTCCTGTTTTGCCGAAATCTGCCAGCGCCGATTCCCCATGCCCTGGAGCAGGAATACGTCGTAGGAATCGAAATGCGGCCCCACTCCGCCGCCGTCAGGGGCGAAGCTGACCATGAGATCGTCCAGTCTCGCATGGGGAATGAAATCGAATTGCCCGAGCAGCTTCGCGCCTTCAGGGAGGAAGTGATTGACGCCCTGGACCAGGAGGGTCCAGCATTCCGGCAATTTCCTGAAGCGCCTTTTCTCGAAAGGCCCGTTTTCCAGGGACCATTTGCTCTTGTCGAAAGTCACGAGGCGGGATTGCGCTTCTTCCATCGAGGCGAGTTCGATCAGCTCATCCGGGCTCAAGAGTCCCTTGAAGTCCGGGATGGCGTTGCGGATCAGAAGCGGTTTCTTGTGCCAGTAATCGCGCAGGAATTCGGATGGTTTGATATCTCCCAGCATTTTCGAATTATATCCAAAAAAACATCGTGAAATGGGTTAGAATTCCGTTACCAATTCAATTTCACGGACGGCCTCTCAATGCGCATCGAAAAAAACACTGTCGTGTCCCTCGACTTCGAACTGACCGACGATTCTGGCAATCTTCTCGAAAAGACGGAAGCGCCTGTCAGCTACCTTCACGGCGGTTACGACGGGATCTTTCCCCAGGTCGAGGAGGCCTTGCATGAGCAGGCAGTGGGATTTTCATGCACGGTCGAAATGGAGCCGGAAAACGCCTTCGGCGAAATCGACCCCAATCTGATCCGCGTCGAGCCGAGAGGGCTTTTCCCGTCCGAAGTCGAAGTCGGTATGCGCTTCGAAGGGGGCGAAGAAGAGTCCGAGGATATGCTGATTTATACCGTAACCGACGTGACGCCGGACAAGGTCGTCGTCGACGGCAATCACCCGCTGGCGGGGATGAAGCTGACTTTCAGTTGCACGGTGACGGCGATCCGTCCTGCCACGAAAGAAGAAATCGAACACGGCCATACCCACGACGGGGACCACCACCACTAGGCTGCCTGGAGGGGGATGCTGCTGCGCTCTCCCACGATGCGGTTGGCTTCGTCCACATAGATCAGCTTCGGCTTGAAGCTGGAAAGCTCTATTTCATCGTAGCATGCATAGGTTGCGATGATCACGATGTCCCCCGGGGAAGCCTTGTGCGCCGCCGCGCCGTTCACCGAAATGACGCCGGAACCCCTTTCCGCCCTGATCGCATAGGTCGTGAATCGTTCGCCATTGCTCACGTTGTAGATGTCGATTTGCTGATACTCGCGAATGTCGGCTGCATCGAGCAGGTTTTCGTCGATCGCGCAGGAGCCCTCGTAATGCAATTCGGCGTGCGTAACCCTCACCCTGTGAAGTTTCGAACTCAGCATGGTTCTTTGCATGAAAGCCTCTGATACTGAAAAGCCTTACAGTATAAATCGACTCAATCCTGCCCGTCCAGGAAGGTCTTGACATCGTCGACGATTTCCCCGAATTCGCCGGCGGACAGTCCCAGGTGCTGCAGCGCGATTTGCCCTCCCTTGTGCCATTCCGCCGAATCGGGCAGACGGAAATGAAGCTGGATGGCGCGTTCGGCGAGCAGGGCAAGAGCAACCAGATGCTGGCTCTCCGCGGGCAGCAGGGATTGCGATTCGGCGAGCAGGTCGTATTCGTGGTGGAACCGGATTGCGCTGGAAAGCGTATTCGGCAGATTCCAGTTTTTTGCGAGAAGGTAGCCTACCGTGGCGTGATTGGTGTTGTAAAACTCATCCTCGATTTCGGTGAACTTCCTGTCCATGGAGCGTTCGGCCAGGCCGAAAGTTTTTTTGTAGTCTGGAAAACGCCGCATCAGGATCGGGATGCCGCAGTTCTGAAAAAGCCCGAAGGTGTAAGCTTCATCCCTGTTCATGCCGGGAAGCTGTTCGGCGATATGGGAAGTCATCATGGCGACCTTGGCGGATGCGTCCCAGAAACTTTCCATGTCGATCTGCCCGGATTTGGCGAAAACCTGCCTCAGCATCAGCCCGGTTATCGTTCTGGCCAATGTGGACAAACCCAGCACGGATACCGCCTGGCTGATCGTGGTGGCCTTGTTGCGCAATCCGAAGAAGGGGGAGTTCACGGTCTTGAGGAGCGTTGCGGAAAGCCCCACGTCCGACGAAACCATCTGTTCTATTTTTCTGTAACTCGGTTCGTCCTTCTTTATTTCGGCATCGAGTTCCATCAGTATCGTCGGCCTGGGGGGAATCCCGACGCTGTTGATGACTTTTTCCATTTCCCGGTCAAGCAGTTCTTCTTCGCTCATGGTAGATGAAGCCATAAAATATTGATAAATGCCCCGGCGACGAGATGCCAGGAAGCTCGCCTGAGAGTATAGCAATACGAAGCGTTTGTGTCGTGCTTGTGTTAGATTGCGTACATACTGTCGGGCGAGATATCGATATAATTTCCAGTTAGTTAGATTCACCCGGTAGTCCAATGAATAATAAAATAGCTGATCCCCGTCAGAACCGTCTTCTGGAAATGCTCCCGCCTTCCGAATATGCGCACCTCCTTCCCGCCCTCGAGCGGGTTTCTCTCAGGGTGGGCGATATCCTGGCCGAACCGAACAAAATATCGCGTTTCGTTTATTTCCCGGTGGATAGCATGGTCTCGCTCTATTATCCGATGGACCATGGAACATCGTCCGAAATCGCACTCATCGGGAACGAGGGCATGTTCAGCATCGTTCCCATCCTCGGTGGGGAAACCATGCCCTATATGGCCGTAGTGGAGACCTCCGGCCAGGCCTTCCGGCTGGACGGAAAAATTCTCAAACGGGAACTCGACCGCTCCAGAAACCTGAGGCACATCCTGCTTCTCTACACCCAGGCGCTTTTCACCCAGATGGCTCAGTTGTCGATTTGCGGGCGGCATCATTCGCTGCGCCAGCAGCTTTGCCTTCACCTGCTGCTGATTCACGACAGGGCGCTGTCTGACAGGTTCGCCCTGACGCAGCAGACCACAGCCCACATGCTCGGCGTTCGCCGGGAAAGCGTGACCAAGGTGTCGGGAGAACTGCGTGGCGACGGGCTGATCGATTACAGGCGCGGGCATGTCACGGTGCTCGACAGGCGGCGCCTGGAGTGCGAGTGCTGTGAGTGCTACGGTGTGGTGAGGGAGGAATTCTTCCGCCTGCTGGGCTGAATCTCAGGCTTTTTCCTGCAATATCCATTTTTCTTCAAGCTGTTTCTGATATCCCTTCCTGGAAATCCGAAATATCCATCCTGCTGATAATGTTAATTTTTTGCGAAACAATGCCATAATTAAAGTTGCCGAAAGGCACGGAGCAAGTTGTACCAACATAACTACTAAAGGAGAGATGTAAATGGCTGATGCAATCCAGTTCACAAATGCAGGCGGCATCGTCGTATTGATCGTTTGTGCAGTAGTTTATCTGGGAAGCTGTTACCTGTATCAAAAGGGCAGGTGACCGACGGGTCGGCCGATCGGCCGGCATGTCGCAAAACGGGCCTGCCGGCCCGTTTTTACATTTGGAGCGCATGTATAAAGTCATCGCCTTTTCTGGCGGAAGTAAAGACACTGCTCTCCGGAGGCTTCCGCGACGTCCAGGATCGGCAGCCTTTGGCTTTTGAAGGCGAATGCGCGGCAGCCATATCTGAAACTGGCGTCGTGGGTAATGTAGTAGTGGGCGCAACTGTTGCAGTCCGGGCGCTTTTTGTCCGGTTTCGTTGTCATGGGATTATTATGCTCGAATCCTGCGTGGCGGAAAATGGTTCTGGCTAAAGAATCCGCATGAAGCGCCGATAATGTCGTCATGGGCAATAATCTCCATGCTGAAAATTTTTCTCTTCGTCAACAGCTCGAGGCGCTTCTCCACGAGGCGCGTTGCAACGAGGACAAGATGCGCCGCTTCGACCAGCTCGAGCGTCAGCTGATAGGCGCGGCCTCTCTGGCCGAACTGGTCGGCATGCTGCTCTCGGAATACAAATCGGCTTTCGGTGTGGAACATGTGACCCTGGCGCTGGTCGATGCGGAATACGAAGTGGCCAGAATTCTTGAGGCCGAGCCGGTATCGGCTCCGGGACTGACATTGCTCGGGTCGGGAGCTGCTCTCGAAAAGTTGTATGGCGAAAATCGAAACCCGCGTCTGGGCAGGTTCGATGCTTCGATCCACGGGGAGCTTTTCAGGGAAAATCGCGGCAATATCGCCTCTGTTGCGCTTCTGCCTCTGGCTCGGCAGGGCGAATTGATCGGCAGCCTCCATTTCGGCAGCGACAATCCCGAACGGTACGACAGTGTCAGCGGGACCCGATTCCTAGAGCGCCTTGCCGCAATCATCTCCGTTTGCCTTGAAAGCACCCTGAACCAGGAGCGTCTGAAGTTGCTCGGGTTGACCGACGGGCTGACGGGGGTCCAGAACAGGCGCTATTTCGAGCATCGCTGTCAGACGGAGATCAGCCTTGCGCGTCGCCACAAGCATCCGCTTGCCTGCATGTTTCTCGATGTCGACAGATTCAAGCGGATCAACGATACCTACGGCCACCAGGTGGGCGATGAAGTGCTGCGCAGTGTAGCCCGCATCATCCAGGGTCAGTTGCGCGCGGGGGATACCGTTGCGCGTTATGGCGGAGAAGAGTTTGTCGCGCTTCTCCCGCAAACTGCGGCCAACCATGCGCTGGATATCGCAGAACGCATCCGCGCCAGGATTGCAGCCGAGCCTTTCGGGAGCGGGATGCCCGGAATAACCATCTCGATCGGCTTGTCTATGCTGCCGGCAGATGGCGCGAGCGACAACGGCGTTCTGGCCGGACGCATGATCTCGGATGCCGACAGGGCGCTTTACCAAGCCAAGCACACGGGCAGGAACAAGGTCGTCTGCGACGGCGCAAAGCCCCCCATGCATGCCGGCAAAACGGCACTGGCGGAGCCTCTGGCGAGAAGTTTATCCGCCTTGATACGGACTTCCTTCGGTTTGTATTCGGATCTGCGGAAACGCTACGGTCCCATGTGACCGTCAGGCTTCTCCAGAATGCGCGGGGAAGCCCATACCCCTTTTGCATTCGGAGCGCTGGCAGGCCGGACTCGGATCATGTCTCCCGCAACTTCCGCGACGCTCAAAGTCGCGGCAGAGGGCAATGTCGTGCAAAGGCCGCCGCCGTCCAGAAGCATCGAATTGTAACCCTTCTCGTCCTTTGCGGCGGCGTATTGCCTGATTTTTTCGAGAAGATCCCCGGTCGGGCAGGTGACGACATCGGGGTTGGGGGAAAACACGGTCCCGACCCTGAGGTTGCTGCCGTTCCCCCCCGAGCATGCCGCAAGCGGCAGCAGCAGAAGAAAAAGCATGAATCGCATGTGGTATTCCCCGTGAAGTTTGGACACAGGATAGCAAAATTCGGTAAAACGGTCAGTATTGGCTTGAAGAAGCAAGGCTTCATGGCCGGCAGTTCTCGTGAAAGTCTGGTGTAAGCTTATGTGGATATATTAGGCTCAATTTTCTAACCACCGCATTGGGGAATAATGATGAAAGTCGCAAAAATCGCCCTATCCATCGCCTGCATGACAGCTTCTGCGACGGCAGTTGCCGATACGGCAGATATTGTGGCGGTCAACAATCAGGTTGGCATCCAGCTCATATCCACCAGCGTCAATTACACTGAAACGGCTAACGGTGCTACTGCGGATACGGAATCCGGCAGTGTTCCAGGCTATGCGCTTTCCCTTTCCACCATGCAGGATCTGTGGCTCGGAAACGACTATATCCAGGTTGAGTATGACCACAACAGCGGTCATACCAACTATGTCGGAGCTCCTGTCGGCGGGGGAGCATACGGTTCCGTGGTCGGGCAATCCGGGGCGACCCTCGCCAACTACAGCGCGCGCTACGGGACGGGGTTTGTTATCGGGGATGAAGCGATGCTGACGCCGTATATCGAAATCGGACACCACAGCTGGGACAGGGGCGTCAATTACGGCGAAACCTACACGCACAACTATTACGGGATAGGTGCGCTCGGCCAGTGCACTTCGCCCGTGAGCGGGCTGGTGTTCACGGCCAACGCCCTGATCGGCAGCACTTTCGGGTCGAATATCGATGTCGGGTCCGGCCCCGGCCTTACCGGGTTTTCAGGTGCGCTCGGCAATTCTACCCTGTATAAATTCGGCCTTTCGGCGGATTATGCATTCACCCAGAATTTCCACGGAAACATCGGCGCCGATTACACGTCTTTCAAGTACGGGATGAGCGCGGTTTACGGTGCGTATTATGAGCCGGACAGCAAGACCAGCTACACGACGCTGAGGGTCGGGTTGGGCTACGCATTCTGATTCGGCAAATCAATAAGGCCTCTGCTCGGGAGCCTCATTTATGTGCCAGTTGAATCAGCATGGTTTCCGGATTGATGAAATGTCCATCCTTGATGATTTCATAATGGAGATGGGGGCCGGTTGATCTGCCCGTGTTCCCGGACAGGCCGATCAACTGGTGTTGTCCTACTGCTTCTCCGGTCTTGACGAGCAAACGGCTGAGATGGGCATACCTTGTTTCATACCCGTCGCCATGGTTGATGATGATGTTGTTGCCGTATTCCGGGTCCCATCCGGAACTCTTGACGATCCCTTTTGCGGTGGAGAAAACGCTTGTGCCTATAGCTTCCTGAAAGTCGAGGCCGGGATGGAATCCCAATCTGCCTGCGATGGGATCGACCCTTTTGCCGTATGGGCTGGAAATGGCAATGCTGCCCTGCAATGGAAAAAGAATCGGCTTCGCCTCCAACCACTGCACTTCGTTTTTCCAGTAGTCGATCGAGGTATCGGTATATTTCAACAGCAGATTTTCGTTTTCGTAAACATCGCCAAGATAATCGATCAGGTCGGGATTGCTTCTGGGGGCGAGGTTCAACATAGGGCCTCCCTGGGCATTCGAAACGCCTTTCTTGGTGATGAGGGGGGGAGGGGTCGCCATGAACTTGAGTTTCTTGTTCAAATTGTCGAGGACGGTCAGGCGATCCTGAAAAGCGGCCAAATCCTGTTCAACCTGGCTCATCCGGCTCTCGTACCGGTTTTTCAGATTGTTGAATTCTTCCTGGGAATAGAGGTTGCCTATCCTGTGCGCAAGCTGCGGGTCGTATTCGATGGCGAAACGGAATCCCGCGAATTCGAGGCATACTCCGAGAAGAACGCATGCAAGCACTGACATTGCGGCAATCGTCAGCAGATTGCGCAATGTCAGATTGATCCTTCTGATCCGCCCCACCGGGCCGGAAACCCAAATAAGCTGCATGATCTCAGGATTGCTGCTTGAGTTTTCCGTCGGAGACCAGAAGGTTCAGGTTGCCAGGCGCTGCCTTTTCTTCGGTATGCGGCTTCTCTTCGGTCTGGTTGAGAAGTCCGAAGATTTTTGCCCCAGACTCGATTCTGATCGACTTGTATTTGAGGTCGCCGTGGATATGGGCGGTATGCAGGACTTCGATTCGGTCCGCAAAGATATTTCCCTTAATTTCACCCGAGATGATGACGTGCCCCGCCCGGATGGTGCCATGGACTTTGGCGCCCTGGGCGATGGCGATGGTGGCGACATGCCCGTCTTCCTGGGTGATATTTCCATCCAGATGGCCGTCTATGCGGATGCCGTTGCTGACCTGGATGTCGCCTGCTATGTGTACCGATTTGCCGATGATGGTTTCCAGGTTCTTGATCAGGATTCCATGATCCGCTTTTTTGCTCATGCCAAACATCACAATATTCCTTTGCATGCTGATGACGTAAGCCGGAATTGCGCTCGGTTGCTGGATACGGCCTTGGTGCGAATTCGAAGCCTACCAATAAAATGCTTTGCAATCAACAGTTAATTGAATTTTTGATCAGGCTTCTGACGGGGAGTCCAGATAAAACAGGGCGCAAGGTCGATTTCTTGATGTAGTTTCTAAGGTGATGGGCGGGGCGCGACGTGGAAGGCCGTTCACGGCAACGTGCAGGCTTTGCTCGAAGCTGACGTGCTCAGCCGCACCCGGGACGGAAAAACAGAATTCCCTTTCGAGACGGTGAAGGTCGAATTCATGCTGGGGGCAGCCTGGTCCGGGGAAATTGCACTCGGAATGGTCATAGCAAAATGGTGCCTGGTCTTGCCTGGGACATGGCGGTTTCGCGTTCGGTTCAGGAAATAGATGGATTTGATTAGCCGGCGATTCGGTCACTTCAGGGCTGGAGAGGTGGCAACAGGTTTGGGGACTGCGCCCAGATCCAGTTTTGCAGGTACGCCCTGCGCATCGCTCTCGACCTTCTCAGGCGGGGCGAGCAGAAGGCGGTCAGCCGGAGCGCCTGCCGCCTGCAACGAAGCATAAATGTTCTCGCCGCGCGCCTTGCCCAGCGACTTGAGCCCTTCATCCGATACCGCTTCCAGATCACGCAAGCGCCTGAAAAGGACCGCGTAGAAATCGGCTCCTTTCAACTGCGCGACATCGTGCTCGTTCAATGTCCGCTTTTTCCGGAAAAGGCCGGACAGGCCGGATATCATCCTTCCGGAAACGCTTTCCTTCAGTTGTCCGGGATTGGCCTTGCGAAAACCTTCCTTCAGGGACGCCAGTTCGCCGCTTCCGATTCGGTCCGAAAACAGACTTTCCAAAGCATCCTGAATCCTGGGCGAGCCGGTGGGCAGGGGGCCGGGATTTCCATGGTTTCCGAGGTGCTCCCCTGCCTTGACAGCCACCTCCCTGCGGAGCTGCAGGTCCTGCAGTGCGATCCTGTCGGCGCCGGAGTAGACGCCATGCACCGTCATCGCAAGGCCGGGGCGCTTGTTGAGAACGCCTGCGAGCCGGATGATTTTCTCATGCTCGGGTGGGGAGAGCCTGGCAACTCCGGGATCGAAGTGGATGCTGTCGATTTTCTCTCCGCCGCCAAACAGGGCGCCCAATGCCCTGAATGGCGCGGTGGCGATTTTTTCGAAAATGCTCACGATTGCCTTCCAGATGATGCCGCCGTAACTGAACTGCGGGTCGTCCAGGTTGCCAGAGACGGGCAGGCCAAGATCGATGCGGCCATCGGAATCCTCCAGGATGGCAATGGCCAGATCAAGAGGAAGATCCTTCGCCTGCGGACTTTCTACCCGCTCGCCGAGTTGGATGTTGTCGATGATGATCCGGTTGTTGCCCTCAAGCTGGTGATTCTTGATCTTGTATTCCAGGTTCAGCGAGAGTTTGCCGGCATCTATCTTTCGTCCGGCGAAAGTCGTCGAGTAAGGCGTCAATCTGGGCATGTCGACATTGCTGAACATCACCTTGATGTCCGTGAAATTGGTGGGGTCGAAGAGGTCTATCCTGCCGATCGCACGGGCGAGGCCAAACCTGTCCACCTGTCCATTCAGTTCGAGCCGGCCGGAAGCGCCAGGGGTTGAAGACAGGCCGTTGATATAGCCGTGCAGTTTGTGGATGCGCGCAGCAAAGGGCAGGATGAGAGAATAATCGGCGTAGTTCATTTCACCATGGCTGATCCTGATGCGATCGATGTTTAGCAGAAATGGCGTAGATTTCTTCGCAGGTTTTGCTGCCGCTGCCGGTTTGGGGTTTCGCAGAATATGGGACAGGTTGACCGTCTTGTCCCTGTTGATGATGAGTTTGGTGTCGAGATGGTCGACATCGAGCTCCCCAATGTCCAGTCCGGCGGGCGCAACCTTCAGATTGCGGCTGCCGATAAATTTCCAGCCCAGGAAGACAGCCCCGGTGTCGGCTTCCAGCATGCTCACATTGCGCAGAGAGAAGCTGCCCTTGTAAGCCGCCCCCTGCCTGCCATACGTGGCATGGCCTTCTGCGTCGAGTTGTCCGCTGGCAAGCCTGAGCTTCGCTGCCGAAGCCAGATAGGGCTGCGCGGGCTTCAAGGCAAGGTTCGCGAGTTTGAGGTGCAGGTCTGCAGAGGGACCGGCAGGAACAACCTGGCCCGAAGCTGTGAAGCTGCCGCCATCTTCGGCGCGGAAAGAAAGCCGGACAGGCAGGGGCGCGGACAGGTTGTCGCCAATGTCCTCCACGCTCAGGGCGATATCATTCAAGGCGATGACTGCAGCCGGTTTCACGGACTCGTCGCGGAATGTGACGGCAGAATTTGCAAGTTCCAGCCTGTTTACCCGGTAGCGCCAGGGCGCGGCATGCGGCTTCTTTTCCGGTTTGACGCCAGGCACGGGCATTGCCGCGTGCAGGGCGTCGAGAAGATTGATGCGGCTTTTGGCATTTCGCACTGCATCGAGCCGGCCATTTTTGAAATCAATGCGGTCGAGCGTGATGCGCTTCCCGGACAGGTCTATTTTGGCATTCGTGAACGTCAATTTTCCAAGCTGCAGCAGTTCGGGAGAAGTTAAGCCGGGTTGCGCAACCTTGCCTCCGGAAAGAGCGAGCGTGTCCAGGGCGATCCTGTCTCTGGTCAGGTCATATTGGCCATTTTTCGCCTCGATCGTTTTGATCGAAACAGGGTTTCCACCGACGCTGATCCGGAAGTTCGAGAGTTTGCCTGTGAGGTTTTTCAGGGCAAGGTTGGGCTGATTTTCTGCGTAGGATATATGGTAGTCAGTCGAAATCGAAGCCACTCCGGCGGGAGGCGCGTTCGGCAGAACGTCCCTGAAATAGGGCGTTAGGGGTGCCAAGTCGAGATTTTCCACGCTCATGCTTCCATCGACAGACAACGGGTTGAGCATGGCCTGACCTTGCCATTTCACGCGCGCGCCGAATGATGTGCGTGCTGAAATCTGGTAGCGTCCCTTGTCGTTTGGAAATGTGGAAACGTCTCTCAGCTCCAGATCCACAGGGGAAATGCGGGTGGCGAAGCCGGTTTTTTCGTCGGCGAAGTCGATGCGCCCCCCCTTCAGGCCGAAGTTCCGGATATTTATTCGAGGCAACTGCGAATCATGCTGGTGCGCCGCCTGGGCAGCTTTCCCATCGAGCGAATCGAGCAGCGCCGACCAGTTGAGCCGGCCGTCAGGTTTCAAGACAATGGCCGCTTCAGGATCGTCCAGCTGGATGGCATTGAAGACCAGGGCGCGCCTAAAAATGCTTGTTGCGGAGAATGTTACCGTCAGCCTTTGAAAGCCAAGCAGCTGCTTGCCGTCGGGTTCCTGCAAATGAAGATTGGAGATGCGCAGACTGAGGGTGAAGGGATTGAACTCCGGTCGGTCAAGGGACAGGTGGTGTCCGGTCTTTTCGGAGATATAGCGTATTGCCTGGGATTCGAGCATGCGGGGAAATATCAGCCAGCCAAAAAGCGCATAGGCGACAAACAGGCCGACAAGCGATATCGCCAGAGTCTTGATGGAAGGGAGGCGAACGGGCATGACTTACCTTTGGATGAACATCGCCGTCTAAACGAAAGAGCCTTTCATATCATACACCCGGCAATCTGATGGCGGGAAAACCTCATGCACGCTGCGTCTGCCGCCGACAAAGGCATCCATTGCTTCGCCCTCGAATACCCTTGTAGTGCCGGCTCCCGCGTCAAGCTGCGCGGCATCAATCACGATCAGTTGCGCCGATTCCTCCATGGCCTCGGCAAGCGCAAAGCTCAGCGTTCCGCCATCCATCGTCTCGACTGAATCATGGTCCTGCAGCCTTTCCGCCAGCATCCGAACCGCGTGAACGCCAGCGCCTTCGTCGCTCAACAGGGTGTTGCCGATTCCGAGGATCAATGTGTTGCTGGCAGTCATGGTTCTCGCTTTCTTTTTCTACCTGTTCAATTAAAACTAGCACTAGAATATGGGGAATTCAATTGCAATCTTGGGTAATGCGTCATGTGTCTGGGAATTCCCATGCAGATCGTTTCGGTCGATGGCCGGATGGCGAAATGCGCCGCAAGGGGCGAGATGCGGGAAGTCAGTTTGCTGCTGCTTGAGGACGAGTCGGTTGCCGTGGATGATTATGTCGTCGTGCATCTCGGCCATGCCTTGAGGAGAATCCCGGAACAGGAAGCCCTGTCGATCTGGGCGCTGCTGGACGAAATTCTGGCTGCAGACGCTCGAACATGAGTGTGCTTGTCCCGGAAGGCCGCCTGTCCATCGAACTCAAGCTGAAGCATGGAGTTGTGCGCGAGGTGAGCATCGAATCCAGCAGGCGTGTGGATGCATGCCGCGTGCTGCAGGGCAGGTCGGTGCAGGAAGCGTTGTCCATGATTCCCCTGCTCTACAGCGTTTGCGGCAAGGCCCAGACTGTCACCGGGGCTGCGGCATGCAGGGAGGCAATGGGAGCCCCGATTGCCAATCCGATCAGGAGAACCTGGAGTTTGCTCGTGCATGTCGAGATGGCTTTGGAGCATCTTTGGCGTTTCCACCTGGATTGGCCGCGGATTCTCGGGATGAAAAGCGATCCGGATGCATATTTCGAGCTTCGGAAACAGCTCGAATCCGGGCTGATGCCGGTCACTGGAAAGCCGGGGTTTGAGGAAACACCTGACGAACTCCCGGAAGAATGCGCCGATAGGCTGGAGCAGCATCTTCGCGAACAGGTTTTCGGAACAAGCGCCCCCTCCGGAAGCGGCCTGTGGGAATCGCTCCCTGCCGATACCGGTTCCCTTCTTTCACAGATGGTGCGGCGTCTGTCCGAAAACGACGAGCCGTGGAATGGCTGTATGGCGCCCATGCCGCAGGCAGTGGAGATCGCCGAACGACTTGCTTCGGAAGAGGGTTTCGCGAGGCATGCTGCTGCATCGGGTGGAGATCGAAAAGGATACAGTCAGGCGCTACCGGATCCTGGCGCCGACGGAATGGAACTTCCATCCGCGTGGCGCCCTTTTTCAGGGGCTCACGGGCTTGCCCGCGAGGGATGAGCGCCTTTTGCGTTCGAAAGCTGAAATGATGGTGATGGCGCTCGACCCTTGCATCGGGTACGAATTGAGGATCAAGAAACAATAATCATGGGTAGTCCTGACGCGTCGGCCTGACCATGATGTCGCTGACGTGGACATGAGGGGGCTGCGTCACGATATATTGAATCGCATTCGCCACATCCTCGCCGACCAGCAGCGGGCCGAATCTTTCGTCGAAATTCCGCACGAGGTCCTCGCCGTACCCTGCGCCATCCTGGAATCCGCTGATGACGATGCCGGGTTCGACCAGGGAAACGCGAATCCCTTTCGGCCCCACTTCGCGGCGCAATCCTTCTGCCAGCGAATGGACGGCGAACTTGGTAGCGCCATAAACCGCGCTGAAGGGCGAAACATGTCTCCCCACCACCGAGCCGATGATCACGATATCCGCGGCCTGTTTCGGGTAGGTCAGGCCGTCCAGCATTCTCCTGGCGGCTTGTTGGAGCAGGGCCAGGGTGCCTGTCACGTTGAGTTTGAGTATTTCCTCGAATTTGGACAAATCGGCATCCTTGACCGAGCCGCCGAGGCCCCGTCCGGCATTCGCCACCACAATGTCCGGGGACTGTCCGAAGCGCCCGATTGCAGAAGAAAATAGACTGTCCAGCACCGTTTCGTCGGCAGCATCCCCCGCCACGCCGAAAAATGCGGGCCCCAGCTCCTGTTCCAGCGCTTTGAGTTTATCGGCATTGCGGGCATTGCCCACCACAGCATAGCCTTCTGCAACGAATTTTCTCGCTGTCGCCTCCCCGATGCCGGAAGAGGCGCCAGTGACGATCGCGATGCGCGAGTTACGACCGGATTTATCCCGGGACATGAAATTCTCCTCGATTCAAAGTCAGGCAGGTTCCATCGTCAAAGCAGGATAATCAGTATAGCCCACCCTGGGATCCTGCAGGCCGTATCCATAGAAGGTCTCCGGGTGGAAAGGGTTCAGGGGCGCATCGATTTGCAGGCGATGCGGCAGATCCGGATTGGAAATGAAAAGCTTGCCGAAGGATACTGCATCCGCTTCTCCCGCTGCAACCACCTGCCGGGCCGTTTCCCTGTCGAAGCCTTCGTTTGCGATGAGAACGCCGCCGAATCGTTTTTTCAGCTCGGGGCTGATGCGGTTATCCCCCAGGGATTCACGGGTGAAAATGAAGGCGATGCCCCGTTTGCCGAGCGCTTCGGCGACATATCCGAAAGTGGACAGGGGGTCGGAGTCGCCCATGCTATGCGCATCTCCCCTTGGCGCGAGATGCATTCCCACGCGACCCGCACCCCAGACCGAGATGATAGCGTCGGTCACTTCCAGCATCAGTCTGGCCCGATTTTCGATCGGGCCGCCATAGACATCATTCCGCTTGTTGGTGCTGTCCTGCAGGAACTGATCCAGCAGGTACCCGTTGGCGCCGTGAATCTCCACCCCGTCGAACCCGGCCTGTTTGGCGTGCTCCGCACCCGTGCGGTAAGCCTCGACGATACCCGGAATTTCTGAAAGTTCGAGGGCGCGCGGAGTGACATACTCCCGCTGGGGGCGCAGCAAGCTGACATGTCCCCGGGGCGCGATTGCACTCGGGGCGACAGGCAAGTTTCCTTCCAGATAGTCCGGATGGGAAACCCGCCCCACATGCCAAAGTTGCAGGAATATCCGCCCCCCGGCATCGTGGACGGCCCTGGTCACCAGCTTCCAGCCTGCCACCTGTTCGCTCGACCAGATTCCGGGTGTGTCCGGGTATCCGACTCCCTGGGGGGAAACGGAGGTCGCTTCAGAAAGGATCAGGCCTGCGCCGGCACGCTGGGCATAGTATTGGGCCATCAGGTCATTGGGCACACGCCCGGCACTGGCACGGCAACGGGTCAAAGGTGCCATCACGATTCGGTTGGGAAGGTTCAGGTCTCCGATCTGGATCGGTTCGAACAGATTGTTCAATGGGGCCTCCTTTCGCTAATGGTTCGTTTCATCAATTCAAGTGATTCTTCAGGAAAGCCAATGTGCGCCTTCATGCCGAAGTACCATTGGTTGCCCTTCTTCGTCTGCGTCATCGCCGGATCGCGCTTGCCCTCCCGGTTCTTGGTGGAAGGCGGAGCGGCGATCAGAGTGGCATCGACGGTGGTGCCTTCCCGTAACAGCAGCCCCTGCTCGGTGAGCAGTCCGTTAACCTCGGCAAATACCTGCTTCGATAAGCCGTACCGTTCCAGCAGGTGCCGGAAATTGAGAATGGTGGTTTCATCCGGCAGAGTGTCCACGCCAGCAACCGCCTCCATCTCCTGCAGAAACCGTTCCTTCCTGGTCTGTTTCGGTTTCTTGATGTACTCACTTGCAGCAACACTCATCTGTTTCATGGCAGATCGAATCGGTCGTTGGCTCACGTGCAATTCTACAGGAAGCAGGACTTGTTCAGGGCTTCCTTAGGGGGCGAGCAGCATTCCTGTCAGGATCGCGAAGAGACGCACTACCAGCAGCACCTTGCCCTGGGAGCGATGGGCGATTCTCGCTTCCATGTCGCCCTTGACGATTTTCATTGCAGTGAAGACCTGTGCCGCATCTAGCGCGTACATCGTCAACAGGATGCCGACATGCATCCACAGCAGCGAAGAGAAGATTTCCTGCTGATCGATGAGGCGGTGCCACCATTGGCGATGCGAATAGAGATAGAAGGGGAGGGACAGATCGAAAACAATGAGGGCTGCCATCGCCGGGATGTGGAAGTAGCGCTTGCGGTGCAGGAAATAGGCGGCCACCATCAGGAGGTAGCTGAGGATGGCGACGATGAAAGTGCCCGGAACGAGAGGATGTTGGTTCGGCATGAGACTCCTCAGAGGGTGGCGAAGTGAAAGCGGAAACTGCCGTTCTTCAAGTCCTCGAAATAACGCTGCAACGTTTCCTTGACCACCGTGAAAGCGATGCTGTTCCAGGGCACCTCGTTTTCCGAGAAAAGGCCGACTTCCAGGGTTTCCTCTCCGGCGCAGAAATCGTTGTCCGTCAATTCTCCTCTGAAGATCAGGTAAACCTGGCTCAGGGCGGGCAGGTTGTAAAATGCGTAAAGGGGGCCGATCTCCACCCTGGCGCAGGCTTCTTCCAGCGTTTCCCGCGCGGCGCCCGCATCCGCTGCTTCCGAGTTTTCCATGAATCCCGCGGGGAGCGTCCACAGGCCGTGGCCGGGTTCGATTGCGCGTCTGCAGAGCAGCACGCGCCCCTCCATCTCCGGGATGCATCCCACCACGATCTTGGGGTTCTGGTAATGGACGGTATGGCATACCGGGCAGACATGCCGCGGCAGGCTGTCCCCGGAAGGAATCCTGAATTCGACGGGCGAGCCGCAGTCGCTGCAATATTTCATCAATGCTTGCCGGTGCTGCCGAAGCCGTTCTCGCCGCGGTGGCTCGCCTCGAATTCGTCGACGATGTTGAATTCCACCTGCGCCACGGGAACGACGACGAGCTGGGCGATGCGTTCGAGCGGGCTCAGCACGAAAGTTTTCTGTCCCCTGTTCCAGCAGGAAACGAAAATCTGCCCCTGGTAGTCCGAATCGATCAGCCCGACCAGATTGCCGAGCACGATGCCGTGCTTATGACCGAGTCCGGATCGGGGAAGGATCATCGCCGCATAATTGGGGTCGGCAATGTGGATCGCGATTCCCGTCGGGATGAGGTCCGCCTCCCCGGGGTGGATGGTAATGTCGTGCTCGATGCAGGCTCGCAGGTCGAGTCCTGCCGAACCCCGAGTGGCATAGGCGGGAGGGTTGGTGCGCAGGCGCTGATCCAGGATTTTGAGGTCGATCGCTTTCATGTCGGATTTCCCTTTCGAGTTGGATTGCACGATGCGCGTCTTCAGATAGAGGCTTTGCTCTATGACGCTGAAGAGGCGATCGATGTTGGGGTGTTTGCCGGGATGGCGCTTCGCATCTTCCACATGCTCCGCATAGAGCTCGAGTCCGTGGATCGCGCTTGCGGGATTGATGGCGCCGAAAGTCCTGGCCAGGTGGCAATAGACGGCCAGGGATCCCGCCTGCCCCGGCCTGTTTTCTATGAAGGCGGCCGGCTCGTCAGGCCCGTTTCCAGATATTTCGATCCCGTCTATGCCTTCCACGGAAGGGATCGTTTTCAGGTTTTCTGCAAAATTTGTCATCTCTTACTGAACCGGTGCGGCGATTCCGGCATTATAACCGCTTTGCGAAATGCGCAAGGGGTCGGGAGGAAGAATCCGCGGTTGACTAAATTGCAATTGTGTGTATATTGTAAAACTGCCTCATTCTATTTAGGAACATTGTTTGATGTTATTTCCCGATTTGTCCTTCTGGCAACTCGCACTTGTAACCCTTGCTCTGACCCACATCACCATCGCCAGCGTCACCATCTTCCTGCATCGCCACCAGGCGCATCGTGCGCTCGATTTGAGCCCTGCAGTCAGCCATTTTTTCCGCTTTTGGCTGTGGCTCACGACAGGCATGGTCACCAAGGAGTGGGCGGCCATTCACCGCAAGCACCATGCCAAATGCGAAACGGCAGACGACCCGCACAGCCCGCAGGTTCTCGGGCTCAACAGGGTGCTTTGGGGCGGGGTTTTGCTCTACGTGAAAGAATCCGGAAACACGGATACCATGACCCGCTACGGGCACGGCACACCGGACGACTGGATCGAGAGGCGCCTTTATGCCAGATTTCCCGGGCTCGGCATCATGCTGATGCTGCTTCTCGACATCCTGCTTTTCGGCATTCCCGGGGTTCTCGTCTGGGGAATCCAGATGATCTGGATTCCGTTCTGGGCTGCAGGTGTCATCAACGGGGTGGGCCATTATTTCGGTTACCGCAATTTCAGGGCCGAGGATGCGAGCACCAACATTTTCCCGTTGGGCATTCTGATAGGCGGGGAAGAGCTCCACAACAATCATCATGCCTATGCTTCTTCCGCGAAACTTTCCTCCAGATGGTACGAGTTCGACATAGGCTGGATGTATATCCGCATCCTCGAACTTATGGGGCTTGCCAAAGTGAAAAAAACCGCGCCGAAATTGCGCCTTGCAAAAGCGAAGGAGGAGTGCGATCTCGAGACCCTCCAGGCCGTGATCACCCACCGCTACGAGGTGCTCGCCAAATACGCCAAGACATTGAGGAGCATTTATGCCGAGGAAGTCGGCAGGATGCCGGGAATCGATCTTGCCATGGTCAGAAAGTGGCTCCATCTCGATGCGCAGGAACTCGACGAGGCTTCGCGCGCGAAACTCGGAGTCGCACTGGAAGGAAGTCCTGCACTGAAGACGGTTTACACCATGAGGCAGGAACTCGAAGCGCTCTGGCAGCGTTCCGCCGCATCCAAGGAGCATCTCATCAGGCAACTCGAAGACTGGTGCCACAAGGCCGAAGCGAGCGGTATCGCTCAGCTCAAGGCCTTCTCCAGAAGGCTGAGAAGCTACGCCTGAAACCATTTTCGAAAGAGATGGTCTGACCACTTGAATTCAACCGGACAGGCTCCAGATTGTTCCTGTCCGATTCCAAAGGAGAACATGAATGTTTAGAAAAATCATTTTAGCCGCCTTCGTGCTGTTTTGCGGAACGGCCTTCGCGGACGACAGCCCTTCCCTGCACCAGGTTTACGAGGCTGCCCAGGCGGGCAGGCTGGACGATGCGCAGAAAATGATGGACAAGGTGCTCGTGGCGCATCCCGACAGCGGCAAGGCGCATTTCGTCGAAGCCGAGATACTGGCCAAGGAGGGGCGCAAGGCCGATGCCGCAACCGAACTCGACAAGGCGGAGCGCCTTTCTCCCGGGCTTCCCTTCGCCAAACCTGAGGCGGTGCAGGAACTCAGGTCCATCATCGCAAGCGGACCGGCGCGTTCGCGCGGCGGCTTTCCCTGGGGCATGCTCTTCCTCGGCCTGGGCGCGATCTTCGTGATTTACTACCTGTTCCGCTCCCGGTTTTCGCGCAACGCCTACATTCCCGCAGGCGTCGCCCCTGGCGGCTATGCGCCGGGCTATGCACAGCCGGGCTATGCGCCGGGATACGGCCCTGCAGGCGGCGGAATGGGTTCCGGCATACTTTCAGGACTTGCGACGGGTGCCGCAATCGGGGCCGGAATGGTTGCAGGGGAGGAAATCGCCCATCATTTCATGGATGGCAATCAGCAGAATTCCGGCATGTCGCCCGTTTCCGATTCGTGGAACGACAACATGGGTGGGCAGGATTTCGGCGTGGCCGACAGTTCCTCCTGGGACGATAATTCAGGCTTTTTCGCAGACAACGGCGGCAGCGACTGGAGCTGATCATGGATGGGAACCGCGAACCTGAAGACGGCTTCAGCGACTCCATGATCAATTTTTCTTTCGGCTACATGGCCGCATTCCTCACGCTCGTGGTGGTTGCCCTGGGGCTGGTCGAGATGAAAACCGACATGGCGGACATTCTCATGCTCTTCGGCTTTCTCGCTGCCATGGCGGCAGTTTTCTTTCTCGTTCAGAGATTCGAAAAGAGGACGTGACCTTGGATTGAATGAAAAAACCCGTCGCCTTTCGGGGACGGGTTTTTTCCGGAAAGCGGGCCTTATTTCAGCTTGGTTTCCTTGTAAAGCACATGCTT
>JAJZRP010000043.1 GCA_021802655.1 Pseudomonadota bacterium | reverse complement strand
GCGATATTGCTCGCGCCAAGGGTATGTCACAGGTTGCGCGAGATGCCGGGCTGTCCCGCGAAAGCCTTTACAAGGCGCTTTCCGGCGAGCGTAGCCCGGGCTTCGATACCATCCTTAAAGTCATCGGTGCGCTTGGGCTGAAGTTGCATGCCGAAGCTGGTCACGGCTGACCAGGGGGCCCAATTAACGCAAGTTTCCGGGCGCCCGTTTTTCGCCCATCCCCATTCGATTTTTGCGGAAACTAGATCCTTTTATTCTCCTCCCAAGATTATGTTTTCAACTGTTCATCAGGTTGCCCGATCCAGACCTCGACTTTCAATTGCGATAATCGCAGGCATGGTTGTCGGTTTCATCCTGCCGGATCAATACAACCCTGTCTCACGGGCGCTAATCGGCTGGAATGTCACGATATGGTCCTATCTGTGCCTGATGGGATGGCTGATGTTGCGGGCGAGCCATGCCAGGGTCAGATTGATCGCCGAGCAGGAGGACAAGAGCGCGGTGGTTATTTTGGCGATCATGTCGATTGCCGCGCTGGCGAGTCTTGCGGCAATCGTCCTGGAGCTTTCAACCGGAAAGGCTCTACCCTTCGGCAGCCGAATGATGCACTACGCATTCACCGCCTCAACCGTATTCGGCTCCTGGTGCCTTCTCGCAACCCTGTTCACATTTCACTACGCGCGCGTCTTTTACCGGTCGCCCGTCGGCAACCGAGCGCTGAAATTTCCGAATGACGAGGAAAATCTCGACTATTGGGATTTTCTTTACTTCTCCTTCACCATCGCCGTGGCAGCCCAGACATCGGACATTTCGGTAATGACCCGTCCGATGCGCAAAATCGTACTTGCCCAATCCATTCTCAGTTTCATTTTCAATGTCGCCATTCTCGGCCTGTCCATCAATATCGCTGCCGGCCTGGTCGGTGCATAACCTTTCCGCGGTCAGGTTGGGGCGACCCTGGCGCTTTCCCGAAACCATGGAGCAACTGTTTGAATTGCATGGGGCGGATTTGGTATTATCTGACCCTTTATCGGCCCGTGAAAAGTGAAGCAACACCATGGAAAGAAATGAAAAAACCGGAATCCTCTTCGTCTGCATGGGCAACATCTGCCGCTCCCCGACCGCCGAAGCGGTGTTCAGGAAAATGGCGGAAGAGGCGGGGCTGATCGAGAGGATTTTCATCGATTCGGCGGGAACCCACGACTACCATATCGGAAGCCCCCCGGACGAGCGTTCGATGCGCGCGGCAAGGGGGCGGGGCTACGACATGAGCGGCTTGCGCGCGAGGCAGGTGGAGGCCAAGGATTTCCTCGTGTTCGACCATGTGCTCGCCATGGACAGGAACAATCTCGCAATACTGAAGCGCATCGCTGCCCCCGGATTGCAGGGCAGGGCGAGGCTTTTCATGGAATTCAGCCGGGATTTTCAGGACAGCGAAGTGCCGGACCCCTATTACGGTGGGGCTCAGGGCTTCGAGACCGTGCTCGACAGGGTGGAAAGCGCATCCAGAGGGCTGCTCGCACAAATCGCGGCAGCCCGCTAGAGCCTATTCGGATTGCTTGGTTTCGACCTGGAGCAGTTGCTCGGGTTCGATGGGGGTGACGTTGCGCGTCCTGCGGCGGCGCGGATTGGTCCTCGCTTTTTCGAAGCTGGCTTCCGATGCGGTCTGCTTCACCTTTTCGGGATTCGTCTCGACCTGCTGCAATTCGGGCTCGTCATTTTGCGGCTGCGCATCCCCGTCTTTTTGCGGCTGCGCATATTCGATGATCGCACCGATTCCGGCAGGCTCGGCTTTGGCAGGAACGGTTTCCACGATCGCCTCGATCGCCGCAGGCTCCATGATCGATGGTTTCGCGTATTCTATGGTCGCTTCGATGGTCGGGGCTCCTGCCGCTTTTCCGCTCTCGAGCGCCAAGACTTCCTGGCGATCCCTTCCCCTGTCGCGCCTGCCGCGCCTGCGTTTGCCGCGGCCTCCCTCGCCGCCCTCGCGCGGCGGCTTCTCTGCCTCGACGGCTTCGACTGCGGGCAGCGGCTGCTTTTCAGGCTTGGGCGGCCTGGGCGTCGTCGGGCGCTTCGCTTCCGCAGGCTTCTGTCTGTTTTCGTTGCGGCGCGGCGGTCTCTCGCGGGCCGGCAAAGGCTTGGCCGGCGCCGGAGTCCTGGGCGCTTCCGTTTCTTCGGACTTGAACCACGAGAACATCTTCCCGAAGAAGCCCGGTTTTTTCGTTTCGACCTTCACCGGAGCGGGCTGGTCGGGGGTGATGCCCCTGACTGCAGCCAGCGGACGGGAAGTCTTGGCGGCTTCCCTTGCGGGCTCCAGGGTTTCTTCGGCGGGCTTCTCGACAAGCTGGTAGCTCGCCGCAGTGCTGTCGGAAGCGTTCAGTTCGTCGTGACGGAGCCTGGTGATGGTGTAATTGGGCGTTTCGATGTGCATGTTCGGGATCAGCACCACGTCGACCCTGAGCCTGGATTCGATGGTATGGATTTCCGCCCGCTTTTCGTTCAGCAGGTAGGTCGCGACATCCACCGGGACCTGGGCGCGAATCAGGGCGCTGTTCTCCTTCATCGCCTCTTCCTGGATGATCCTGAGGATGTGCAGCGCCGAGGATTCTATGCCGCGGATATGGCCTGTCCCGTGGCAGCGGGGGCAGGGCATGTGGCTGGATTCGCCCAGGGAGGGCTGCAGCCTCTGGCGCGACAATTCGAGCAGTCCGAAGCGGGAGATCTTCCCGGTCTGTACGCGCGCCCTGTCGTGGTGCAGCGCTTCCTTCAGCCTGTTTTCGACTTCGCGCTGGTTCTTGCCGCTTTCCATGTCGATGAAGTCGATCACGATGAGTCCGCCCAGATCGCGCAACCTCAATTGCCTCGCGATCTCGTCGGCGGCTTCGAGGTTGGTGTTGAAGGCGGTCTGCTCGATGTCCGCGCCCTTGGTGGCGCGTGCCGAATTGACGTCGATGGAAACCAGCGCTTCGGTATGGTCGATCACGATCGCCCCGCCCGAGGGGAGGGAAACCGTGCGCGAATAGGCGGTTTCGATCTGGTGTTCGATCTGGAAGCGGGAGAAGAGCGGAATGTCGTCGCTGTAGAGCTTGACCCGGTTCACGTTGGACGGCATCACATGGCTCATGAACTGCCTGGCCTGCTGGTAGATGTCGTCGGTGTCGATCAGGATTTCGCCGATATCCTGATTGAAATAGTCCCTGATCGCGCGGATAACCAGGCTGCTTTCCTGGTAGATCAGGAAGGCGCCGCTTTGCTGCTTCGATGCACTTTCGATCGCGGTCCAGAGCTGCATCAGGTAATTGAGGTCCCATTGCAGTTCTTCCAGGCTTCTGCCTATTCCGGCAGTCCTGGCGATGATGCTCATGCCTTGCGGGATTTCGAGCTGCGCCATGATATCGCGCAGTTCGTTGCGGTCTTCGCCCTCGATGCGGCGGGACACGCCGCCCCCTCTGGGGTTGTTGGGCATCAGGACCAGATAGCGGCCGGCGAGGCTGATGAAGGTGGTGAGCGCAGCGCCCTTGGTGCCGCGCTCGTCCTTGTCCACCTGGACGATGACTTCCTGCTTTTCCTTCAGGACGTCCTGTATCCTGGCGCGGCCGACATCGACGTTTTCCCCGATGAAATTGCTCCTGGCGATTTCCTTGAAGGGGAGAAAGCCGTGCCGCTCTCCGCCGTAATCGACGAAAGCAGCTTCCAGGCTGGGTTCTATCCTTGTGATTACTCCCTTGTATATATTGCTTTTTCTTTGTTCCTTGCTAGCCGATTCGATGTCCAGGTCAATCAGCTTTTGACCATCCACTATCGCGACCCTAAGCTCTTCGGATTGGGTCGCATTAAACAACATGCGTTTCATTATTTATCTTCTCCCGCGCTCTTGACACGGGCAAAACTGCGCAACATCTTGCGCTTCTTCAGTCAAACATCAGCCATCTATTCGGAGTAGGCATGGCGCTTCATGATTCAGAATCGGGGTTGCCTAAAACCTGCCCGGAGGGAAGGGATGAAAATTTTACGTGTGCCTTGAGCGCGCAAATCAATTATTATCGCTACTTTGTCTGGTGAGCGAAGTTAACCATGGTTCCTAAAAAATTCGGGATCGCTTCAATCGGAGCGCTCTTTCGGTTGCAGGACGCGAACCTTCGAGATAGTCAAGTATAAGCAAAATGAGCGGGGCATGCAAAGATTCTGTCACAAGACAGGCCGTGACGGACGAGGATGCCGGGCAGCGCATCGACAATTATCTGTTCAGATGCCTGAAGGGCGTCCCCAAAAGCCATATCTACCGAATCCTGAGGAGCGGGGAAGTCAGGGTGAACAGCAAGCGGGTGGAGGCGACCTACCGCCTGGAATCGGGCGATCTTCTTCGAATTCCGCCGATCAGGATCGCAGAAAAGCAGGAAAGGGTATTTCCGGCATTCGACATGCCCATCCTTTACGAGGACGATTTCCTGATTGCGCTCGACAAGCCTGAAGGGGTGGCCGTGCACGGCGGCAGCGGCGTGAGTTTCGGCGTGATCGAGCAGTTGCGATCCAGCCGTCCCCAGGCCAAATTCCTGGAACTCGTGCATCGCCTCGACCGCGACACTTCGGGCGTGCTGCTTCTGGCGAAAAAGCGCTCGGCATTGCTTGATCTGCACCGCCAGATCAGGGAAGGAAAGGTGCAGAAATATTATTTTGCCGTCGTCGCGGGCAAATGGCAAAATCGGAAACAGGATGTGAGATTGCCGCTTCACAAGTATGTTGCCGAATCCGGAGAGCGGCGGGTGAGCGTGAGCGAGGAGGGCATGCCATCGAGAACGGTGTTTTCCCTGGCGGAGCAGGGGGAGCGCGCGAGCCTCGTCGAAGCCGACCTGAAAACCGGCAGGACCCATCAGATCAGGGTGCATCTCGCCCACCTGGGCTTTCCCATCATCGGGGACGAGAAATACGGGGATTTTGCGCTCAACAAGGCACTGGCCAAAGCCGGCTTCAAGAGGATGTACCTGCATGCGGCGAGGATGACGTTCACCCATCCGGAAGGAAAACCGATGACGATCGAGTCACCCCTTCCGGAAGCATTCAATGAATTAATTAAACACATGAAATAAATGGCACAACATTTTGATTTGATAGTATTCGACTGGGACGGGACCCTGATGGATTCGGCGGACGTCATCGTACGCTCGATCAGGCGGGCGAGCGTCGACGCGGGATTTCCCGCGCCCGCTCCCGAAGCTGCGCGCCATATCATCGGCCTGGGGCTGATGGAAGCCATGGCGCATCTTTTCCCCGAAGCCGATCCCGAATCCTGCCGAAGGCTCTCGGACCATTACCGGCATCATTATCTGAAAGCCTCAGACGAAGGGATATATCTTTTCGAGGGCGCGGGGGATGCGGTAGCCGCACTGAGCGATGCGGGTTGCCTGCTTGCGGTTGCCACGGGAAAGAGCAGGCGGGGGCTAGAATCCGCTTTCGATGCTTCCGGAATCGGTCATTATTTCCATGCCAGCCGCTGCGCCGACGAATCCTTTTCCAAGCCGCATCCTGCCATGCTGTTCGAGCTGATGGACGAACTCGGCGTGGATGCGGGCAAAACCCTGATGATCGGGGACACCACGCACGATCTGCAGATGGCTGCCAATGCTAGTGTGGCGAGCCTCGCCCTGTGCCATGGCGCCCATTCCAGGGAGGCTCTGGAAGCGTGCGGGCCGCTCGCCTGTCTGAACGATTTCACCGAATTGAAGTCATGGTTAAGTAGCCATGTCTTGAGGAGAGAGTCGCATGTCTGAAAACTGGGAACGGGAAACACTGGAAAAGCTCGCCTTTTCCACGCTGCAGGAGAACCGAAGGGCGAGGCAATGGAGCATTTTTTTCAAGTCGCTGACATTCGCCTTCCTTTTCGGCCTGCTTTATCTGGCATTCAGGGAAAACAGCGAAATCGGCCCCAGGTTTTCCGGCAAGCATACTGCGCTGATCGAGCTCAAGGGCCCGATTGCAGCCGATACTCCGGCCAGCGCCGAGGAAATCGATTCGAGCCTGGAGGATGCCTTCAAGGACAAGGATACCCAGGGGGTGATCCTGCAGATCGACAGTCCGGGGGGAAGCCCGGTTCAGGCCGGGCAGATCAACGACGAGATCGCGAGGCTCAGGAAACAGTACCCGAAAATCCCGCTTTATGCGGTGGTGGGGGATATGTGCGCATCCGGGGCTTATTATGTCGCGGTGGCGGCGGACAAGATCTATGTCGACAAGGCCAGTCTCGTCGGATCGATAGGGGTGCTGATGGACGGCTTCGGATTCACCGGGACGATGCAGAAGCTCGGCGTCGAGCGCAGGCTGCTGACAGCCGGGGAAAACAAGGGATTCCTCGATCCCTTTTCGCCGATGAGCGACAAGCAGAAGGGCTATGCCTTGCAGATGCTCGAGGAAATCCACCAGCAGTTCATCCAGGCGGTGAGGACGGGACGGGGCAATCGCCTGAAGGAAACTCCGGACATGTTCAGCGGTCTGGTATGGACCGGGCAGAAGAGCCTGGAACTGGGGCTTGCGGATGCCTACGGGACTACCGATTATGTCGCGAAAGAAGTCATCGGGGCGGAACAGATCGTGGATTACTCGCCCAGGGAAAACATCGCGATGCGTTTTGCCAAGAAGTTCGGCGTGAGTATGGGGAGTGCCCTGCTGCAGCCGATGGGGCTGCGATAGGGGCGCTTGCCGATGAAAATTGCTATGGTATCGGATTGAGTCCGGGATGCGTCTCTTCCGCCCGCAGGCCGAGGTAAAGACCGGACAAGCCGAGAACGAGGGCGGTGAACCAGAACGCGTTCTCGATACTGCTTGTCCATTGGGCGACAGAACCGAGCGCAATCGCACCGATCGCATAGCCGGTATCGCGCCAATAACGGTAGGTGCCGAGGGATGAACTGCGCCAGTTGGGGTGGGAAATGTCCGCCACCGCAGCGATGATGTTTGGATAGAGAAGTGCCATTCCAGCTCCCATGATCGCTGCGCTTATCGTCCAGGCGGCAATGCCATGCACCAATGGGACGGATGCGATGCCTGCGCCGAGCAGCCACAATCCCCAGATGATAGGCTTTTTGCGCCCTATGATATCGGACAAGGCCCCTGTCAAAAGCTGGGAGGCACCCCAGACCATGCCGTAGACGGCCGTGATCCAGCCGATTTCCACGATCCCCAGTCCCCGGTTGTGCAGAAAAACGGGAAACAGTACCCATAACAGGGCGTCCGCAATCTTGTTCGCAACCCCCGCCTGGCAGAGTGCACTCAAGGTAGGGTTCCGGAAGGAAACCAGGGTAAAAATTTCACGGGTTCCCGGATGCTCCGAAATCCCTTCCGGAAAACGCGGCTTGTGCCCGGCATAATTTCCGCTTGCGTGCTCGCGGCTTTCGACTTTCGCCCAGGGCAGGGTTTCGCGGATAAAAATGAATGCAGTCAGCATGGCAGTCAGGATCACCGCAAGACTGAAACCGAAAAGCGCTTCGCGCGGGCCGTAAACTTCCGCCAGATAGCCTGTCGCCAGTCCGCCGATACCGACGGCGGCATACCCAGCGAATTCGTTGACTCCGGTCGCGAACCCGCGCTGCTCGGAAAGGGTGATATCCACCTTGCTGGTCACTGTCATGCTCCAGGCAAAACCCTGGTTGATTCCGAGGAAAATGTTGGCCGCTACGATCCAGTCCCAACTCGGCGCATACAGGATCATGAAAGGTATGGGAAGCGCCGCGATCCAGCCAAGAAGCAGCACTTTTTTCCTTCCGATGCGCTCTGACAGGCGGCCTGCCACGAAATTCAATATGCCCTTGACGAAGCCGAACGAGACAACGAAAGACATGAGATAAAGGAAAGATCCTTTCGATACCCCGAAATCCTGACTTAGCACGGGAAGCACATTGCGCTCCATGCCGATCACGAGGCCGACGAAGAACACCTGGATCGCCTGCTGCACAAACTGGTGCAGATTGGCACGGATGCCGCGAATGTACGTGGCTTCTGCCGCCATCACATCGGTCTGTCTGGTCACGGCTTCTTTCTACGCTGCAATATTCGCGGCGACCATCCTGTCCATCTCGGCGGGGCGCGGCGGAATGTCCTTGAGCAGATATTCGATGAAGGCTTCCCTGGTCATAGAGAGACCCGGATTCCAGCGCTTTTCGAAGCCGATGGTGGAAGAAGGTTTTCCCGATAAGCCTGCACCGCAGACGCTTCCGGCCTGATGGCCGGGGAAAAGCTCGACTTCAACGGGCAGGTGCAGCAGTTTGGTATGCAGGCTATCGTAGAGTTGCCCGGCCATTTCCCGCTCGCGCCCCAGGAGATCGGGCCGGCCGATGGAGCCGACGAACAATGTGTCCCCCGTGAGCACGAACCAGGGCAACTCCCCGCGGCGCATGTCGGTCACCAGGAGGCAAACGCTGTCGGGCGTATGACCCGGGGTGTGCAGCACCTGGACTTCTACGTTTCCAAGATTGAGCGTCTGACCGTCCTGCAAGGGCTCGAAGTCGAATTGGACGAGTCCCCGGTCGGATTCGTGCAGGCAATATTGGGCCCCGACCATCTGTGCGAGCTTCCTGCCGCCTGAATAATGATCGGCATGGACATGGGTGTCGATGACGTAATTGATGGTGACGCCGGCTTTCTTCGCCTCCTCGATGAACCATTCCTCGTCGCCTGCGACAACGTCCACCGCCATGGATTTACCTTTTGTACCGCAGCCGAAGAAATAGGAAAGGGAAGCCTCTTTCGTGGCCAATTGCTTGAAAAACATGATCGATTTCTCTCCTTTCAGAAAACCACAACCTTGTCGGCCCATTGCGTCCATTCGGCGAGTTCCGCCATCGTGCTTTTGCGCGAGCCCTCGACGAGATCGGTATCCGCAATTCCTCGCGCGGCCATGCAAGTGCCGCACACGCCGACCTCGCCGGACCGGATCACCTTGTTCAGCATGACCTGCACGTTGTAATAGCCTTCCGGCACCTTCTGGCCTGATTTGGCGCAGCTTGCCGCATCCCCGATCAGGAACACCTTCACCTCGTTGCCGTCGCGACCGGCCAGGGTCCCGGCAAGACGAAGGGCGTTGTAGGGGCGTTCACTGCCATATGGGCCGTCATTCAGAATGAACAGGGTTTTCATGGTTTACTCCTTTATATTCTAACAAATACTAGAATGATACGAAATTTACCATCATTTAATAACGAAGTCTAGATCATATTTGACAATTGATCTAAAAATAACTAGATTTATGAACATGGATAACGGGCGAAAAATCAAGGATGTTCTCTACGAGCAGGTGGCACGGATCGGCAAGGCGGTTTCGAGTCCCAAGCGATTGGAGTTGATCGAGTTATTGAGTCAGGGCGAAAAAACCGTGGATACCCTGTCGAGAGAGGCTTCGATCAGCATGAAGCTTGCCAGCGCACATCTGCGTGAGTTGAGGAATGCGCAACTGGTCGAAACCGATCGGCGCGGCAAGAACATTTTTTATCGACTTGCAGGCAAGGCCGTGTCCGATTTATGGGTGAATATCCATACTCTGGCCGAAGAACGGCTGGTCGAATTGCAAATGGCATTGCAGAAAATTGCAACCGAGCCGAATGATCTGGTGCCCAGCGATCGCGAAACGCTGATGAAAATGGCGAGACGCGGGGAGGTGGTCGTACTGGATGTGCGTCCGGCAGACGAGTATCTGATGAAACACCTGCCGTTCGCACGCTCCATCCCGCTCGACGAGTTGCGTCACAGGCTCGCCGAGCTTCCCAAGGACAGGCCGATCGTCGCCTACTGCCGCGGCCCTTATTGCCTGATGGCGAAAGATGCGGTGGAGTTGCTGCGCAGGGAAGGTTTCAGTTCTGCACACTTGCGCGATGGCGTTGCGGAGTGGGAAGCGGCGGCGAGTCGCTAAATTTTTTCCACGGTACAATGCCGTTTAGATGAGGAGGGGGGACCATCCCATTGCTTGCCTTTGGATCGGATTCCGTAAACGGTGTAAAGTAGCGCAATCCTGATTTCTCCTGACAACAATGCGCATCCTGATCATCGAGGACGAAAAGAAAACCGCTGACTATCTGCAAAAAGGCCTGGAAGAAAACGGTTTCACGGTTGACGTAGCCAATAATGGCGAGGATGGCCTATTCCTTGCGACATCCGAAGATGAAATAGACCTGATCATTCTGGATGTGATGCTCCCCAAACACGATGGATGGTCGATCATCGGCGCCCTGCGCGGAGGCGGCTGGCAAATGCCGGTTCTGTTTCTGACAGCGCGGGATTCTGTGCAGGATCGGGTCAAGGGGCTGGAACTGGGTGCAGACGATTACCTGGTGAAACCATTCGCCTTTTCGGAATTGCTTGCCAGGGTACGTACGCTGCTTCGACGCAGACCGGCAAAACAGCCCGATACCCTGCGCGTCGCCGACCTGGAGGTCGATCTGCTGCGGCATTGTGCGATCCGTAGCGGAACCCGCCTGGATCTGACCCAGAAGGAATTTGCCTTACTCACGCTGCTGGTGCAAAAATCGGGCGAGGTATTGTCGCGCACCTTGATCTCCGAACAGATATGGGGCATGGACTTCGACAGTGACGCCAATGTGATCGATGTGGCCATCCGGCGCCTACGAACCAAAGTGGATGCTCCTTTCGACAAGGAATTGATCCATACCGTCAGGGGCGTCGGGTATGTTCTTGAAGCGCGCTAACGGTTTGGCATTTCTCAAGCCATGGTCGATCACAAGCCGGCTGACAACCCTTTATACCCTTTCGACTTTCAGCTTGCTGCTTCTGGGTTCCGGATTTCTCTACTGGGTGCTCCTGGAGAATCTGGGACGGGAAAACAACCAGTTCCTGACCGACAAGGTTCATGTGCTGAGGTCCATCCTTTATGCCCCAGCCGTCGATCCCGAAGCCTTGAACGAGGAAGTGCAATGGGAGGGAAAGACTTTCCAGTTGGCCAAATATTATGCCCGCGTTCTGGACACGCATGGACGAACACTCATCGAAACCCCGGGAATGAAAAAGGTGCTTTCGAATTCATCATTTCCGGTCATGGCCGGTCTTTCAGAATTGCCGGAAAAGGGATTTGAATGGAAATCTCGCGATGGTAAGAACTTTCTCCTGATGTCCGCACTGGCCCAAACCGGATCAAATGAAATGCGTGTCGTTCAAGTGGCGCTCGACCTGTCTCAGGAAGGAGTGCTCATCGTGGATTATCGTCAGAAGCTTTCTCTCGTGCTGTTTGCCGGGCTGGTGCTCTCGGCGGGTTTGAGCATGCTTGCAGTGCGCAAGGGGCTCGCCCCCCTACAGGAAATTACCAAAAAAGCGCAGCTCATCACTTCTGCGCAGCTTCACGAGCGAATTCTGGCAGAGCGCTGGCCTGCGGAATTGTCGGATCTGGCTACTGCATTCGACGACATGCTGGACCGACTTGAGGAATCCTTTCACCGCCTTTCCCGGTTCTCTGCCGACTTGGCCCATGAATTGCGGACGCCGATCAACAACCTGATGGGGGAGACGGAAGTGGCACTTTCCCGATCCAGAATGCCTGAAGAATACAGGCGTGTTCTGGAATCCGGCCTGGAAGAATATGGCAGGCTGTCGCGCATGATAGACAGCCTGCTCTTTCTGGCCAGGGCCGAACAGCCTGTGCCGCACATCGAATGCGAGGCGCTCGATGCTGAAAAGGAGCTGGAAGCCGTTCGCGCTTTTTTTGAGGCCCTTGCGGAAGAAAAGAACGTTTCGCTTTGCTGCAACGGAACTGCAGCTTTGCACGCCGATGCTGCGTTGTTCCGAAGGGCGGTCGGAAATCTGGTTTCCAATGCGCTCCACCATACCCATAGCGGGGGAAGCATCGAGCTCACCGTTGAAGAAAAAGGTAACAAGTGGACCGAAGTCAGGGTGAGCGATACGGGAACCGGCATCGAAACTGAACATCTGCCCAAACTATTCGACCGCTTCTACAGGGTCGAAAGCTCCCGTTCCGAACACCCTGACGGAAGCGGCCTGGGGCTCGCAATCGTGAAGTCCATCATGAAGATGCATGGCGGCACCGTTGAAATCCATAGCCTGTTCGGGCAGGGGACCACGGTGGTGCTTCGTTTCCCTCCCCCTTAGACGCTGCAACAAGATGACGGATTTTGTCATTTTGTCGTCAGCCTCCTGTTCGTATTGCGTCCCTATAATACCTCGAATGAACCTTTCGAAAATATTCAATGCATGCCTTATCGGCAGCCTGTTGGCAGGCTGCGCCAGCTTTCAGGCGAAGCCCCTTGTAGCTTCGAAAACAGCGTCCTCGCTGGAAGCTCGCACGCTGGATAATCCCGGGCTCAGGGATTTCATCGCGAAGAACATCGGACAGACCCCATGGCCCCCCAAAGCCTGGAACCTGACTGACCTGACGCTGGCCGCTTTTTACTATCAGCCTGATCTGGATGTGGCGCGTGCCAGATGGGGCATCGCAAACGCACATGTCATTACGGCGGGAATGCGCCCCAACCCCAGCCTGGGTTTCTCCGCCCAGCAAAATGCCGTCGAACCCAGAGGCGTGGAACCCTGGGGGCTCTTCTGGAATCTCGGCATCCCGGTGGAAACCGCAGGCAAGCGCGGATACCGCATCAGGCAGGCAAAGCACCTTTCCGATGCGGCCAGGTTCGATCTGGCATTGGCAACCTGGAAGGTCTACAGCCGCGTCAGGTCTGGTATGGTCAACCTGTATGCGGCAAGGAACGAAAAGGATCTCCTGCAAAGGCAGGTCTCTTCGCAGCAGGAGATGGTCCGATTGCTGCAGCGCAGATTCCAGTCCGGCGAGATCCCGTTGCCGGAAGTCACCCGGGCCAAAATTGTTCTGCAAAACGCCCTGGTTGCCTTGAGTGATTCGCAAGGCAGGGAAAGCCAGGCCAGCATCGAACTGGCTTCGGCCATCGGCATAACCAGTCTCTCCGGCATAACGATTGATTTCGATGGCATGACCAGAACCCCGAATCCGGACAGGCTTCCCGCCAAAGCAGTACGCCAGGCGGCGCTCTTGAACCGTGCGGACATCCTGTCCGCTCTGGCCGGATACGAAGCAACCCAGAACGCGCTGCAACTCGAGATCGCAAAACAGTATCCCGATATCAATCTTGGCGCGGGATACGACTGGGGTCAGGGATGGATGCTCGGATTGGCTCTGCCGCTACCCGTCCTCAATCAGAACGAGGGGCCCATAGCCGAAGCCAGGGCGCGGCGCAGGGAAGCGGCGGCAGCCTTTACTCTGCTCGAAGCAAGGGCGATCGGGGAAATCGATTCGGCCCTGGCTGCCTACCGGGCCAGCGACAGCAAGATGGCCGCCACCGATGGTTTGCTCCATGATCAGGAAATCAATCGACGCTCCATCGAGAGCCGGTTCAATGCAGGGGATGCCGACCGGCTTGCGCTTGCGGAATCCGACAACAATCTCCTGTCCGCGGAACTCGCCCATCTCGGCGCGATTGTCGGGGAGATGCAATCCCTGGGCAGGCTGGAAGATGCCGTTCAGCGCCCTCTCTTCCCTTCGGCCCCTGTTCCGAACATCCAGATAAACAATCCACGCCGGGAGGAGCAATGAAAGGCAAACTGATCCTCGCAATCCTCCTCCTGACCTCGACGGAGGCGGGCATCGCAAGCGATTCAAAGATGCCGGACGGGGCGGTCAGGCTCGATCAAGCTGCTCTTGTGCGCAGCGGGATCCATGCCGCTCCGCTTCGTTCGGCCACCCATCAGCAGGCCATTCAGGCTTACGGGGTGGTGCTGTCGGCGCAAAGCCTGCTCGATTTGAGAAACCGGGTAATCATGGCCCGATCCCGGATGGAGACGGCCCGTGCGGCCCTGGAAATTTCCAGGCGGGAATATCAGCGCATCAAATCGCTGCACGACGACGGGCGCAATGTGTCGGACAAGGCGCTTCAGGCAGCCGAAGGCGCATGGCGGATTGACGAGGCGAATTCTGATGCTGCCCGGCAAGCGCTGGATACGGTCATCAGCGATGCCAGGCTGCAATGGGGAAACATCATCGCCAGGGGAGTATTGAATGACTCGCGGCTCTTTGGGAGACTGGCGGATGGGCGCGAAGCACTGATCCAGGTCACGTTATCATCGGGAATGACGATTCCGGAAGCGCCCGCCATTGCCGAAATTCAGGCAAATGGAACGGAAAGGGTGAAGGCTTCCCTGTTGTCGCCTTCCCCGAAAACCGATCCCAAATTCCAGGGCATGAGCTTTTTCTACCATGCCCCTTCATCCGGTTTTCTTCCCGGGATGACGGTAACCGCCTATTTGCCTGTCGGTTCGTCCATGAAAGGCGTGCTTGTTCCCGCTTCAGCGGTGGTGTGGCAGCAGGGGTCGGCCTGGGTTTACGTTCAGCATAACCCTGGGCGCTTCGTTAGGCGAAAACTGTCCACGGACATGCCCATGGCTGAAGGATGGTTCTCGCCCGGAGGCTTCGAACCGGGCGAAATGGTGGTGGTGACCGGCGCGCAGCAACTGCTTTCCGAGGAGTTCCATGCCCAGATCCAGTCGGATGATGAAGGCGATCAGGACTGATGGATACTTCCGGAATTCTGGCGGGCATAGTGCGATTTTCCTTGCGTTATCGCGGGGTCGTCATCGCGCTGGCCTGCCTCCTCTTCCTGTACGGCCTTTATACGCTGCCGGACGCCAAATTCGATGTCTTTCCGGAATTCGCGCCGCCACAGGCGGTCATCCAGACCGAAGCCGTGGGATTGTCAGCCGAGCAGGTCGAGATTCTGGTCACTCAGCCGATCGAAAATGTCGTCAACGGCGCGTCCGGAATCCAGGCATTGCGCTCAAGCTCGATACAGGGACTCTCGGTCATCACCGTGGTTTTCCAGCCGGGCAGCGACATCTACCGGGACCGCCAGGTCATTGCGGAGCGATTGACCACGGCCAGGCTGCCTCAAGGCGTGCGCCCCCCGGTCATGTCTCCGATGAGTTCATCCACGAGCGTTGCGCTGACCATAGGGCTGACTTCCGACAGCCATTCGCTGATGGATCTGCGCACGATTGCCGACTGGACCTTGAAGCCGGATCTGCTCGCCGTTCCTGGCGTATCGAATGTGGCCGTATTCGGCGGCGAGGAAAAGGAGATTCAGATCCAAATCAGGCCGGAAAGCCTGGTCAAATATGATCTCGGCATCGACGAAGTGCTTGCTTCGGCGCGGCAGGCGACCGGAATAAAGGGCGCAGGGGTCATCGACAACGCCAATCAGCGGATCGTGTTGCAAAGCGAGGGGCAGTCTCTCGATCCTGCCGAGGTCGCTGCAACCGTCGTGGCCCACCGGAATGGCGCAAATATTACCTTGGGTGATATCGCAAACGTAGCCCATGCCCCTGCCACCCCCATCGGGGCGGCATCGATCATGAACAAGCCGGCCGTGCAGCTGGTGATATCGGAACAGTACGGCACCAACACGCAGAAAGTCACCGAGCTTATCGAACAGGAACTGAAAGCGCTCGCGCCGGGGCTTGCGGAACAGGGCATTGTCCTGCACACGGTTTTCCGGCCTGCGAACTTCATCCGGATTGCAACCCGGAACATGAGCCATTCCCTGATTATCGGGGCAGCACTGGTGATCATGGTGCTGACCCTGTTTCTGCTCGATCTCCGCGCTGCCGCGATTTCCCTGACTGCGATCCCGCTTTCCCTGCTGGCCGCATCCATGGCGATGGAATATCAGGGACTGAGCTTCAATACCATGACGCTGGGGGGGCTTGCCATAGCCATCGGCCTGCTCGTGGACGATGCGGTGATCGTGGTGGAAAACATTTACCGCAGGCTGCGGGAAAATCATCACCTGGATGCCCCTCTTCCCCCCTTCACCGTCATCCTCAATGCCACGTTGGAAGTCCGGAGCGCCGTGGTCTATGCCACGCTGGCGATTGCCCTCGTCTTCACGCCGGTGCTGTCCATGTCGGGTGTTGCCGGCCGGCTGTTTTCGCCATTGAGCCTGGCCTATATCCTGGCAACGTTGGCTTCGCTTGCAGTGGCTTTGACCGTTACCCCGGCGCTTTGCATGTTGCTGCTCGGAAACCACAAGCTCCCGGAACATGAACCGCCGATGGTGCGCTGGCTCAAAACAAGATACAGGTCTCTCCTTTTGAACGTCGAAAGGCATTTCAGAAGCATTGCCGTGTTTGCCGTATTGGCCGCGGCTGCGGGTATGGCGGCGCTTCCCTTCATGGAAGGGGAGTTTCTCCCCGAACTCAAGGAAGGCCATTTCATAGTCCATATGGCAGCAGTGCCCGGCACTTCCCTGGCCGAGTCGATGCGCATCGGGCATCACATGATGGCCGAGCTTCTCGATCTCCCGATCGTCAAAACAGTCGCCCAGAGGGCAGGCAGAGCGGAAAATGCGGACGATACCTATGGCACCCAGTACAGCGAAATCGACGTGGAGCTCAAGCCCCTCGATGAAAATGCAGCCAGCCATGCGCAATCCGGCATCCGCAAGGCAATGGCCTTGTTTCCCGGCGTCTCGACATCGGTGAAGACATTCCTGGTCGAGCGCATCGAGGAGACGCTTTCGGGATACACCGCCTCTGTCGTGATCAACGTGTACGGAAGCAACCTCGATGCCCTGGACGAGAAGGCGCAACAAATAGCCAAGATTTTGAGCCGTATTTCAGGCGCTGCCGAAGTGCAGGTGCAATCCCCGCCCGGCATGCCCCAACTCACGGTGAAGTTGCGCAAAGAAGCGTTGTCCAGGTGGGGCTTCGATTCCGTACAGGTGCTCGATGCCGTTCGAACAGCCTTCCAGGGCGATATCGTGGGACAGATTTATGACGGCAACCGGGTATTCGACGTCGATGTGATCCTGGATCCGAAGAAGAGGCAGAACATCCTCGATGTCGGCAATCTGCCGCTCAGAAATCCGACCGGAACCTATGTCCGGCTGAATCAATTGGCTGACATCCGGGAAAAGCCCGGGCGCTACGTCATCCTGCACGACGGCGCAAGGCGCGTGCAGACCGTCACCTGCAATGTACCCGGCAGGGATGTCGGATCTTTCGTTGCCGAGGCCCGGAAACAAATCGCCTCCAAAGTCAGCCTATCCACCGGAAGCTATGTCGAATTCTCCGGAACGGCGGAGGCTCAGGCTCGCACGACTCATGACCTTTTGATGCATTCCACTATGGCCGGCATTGCCATCGTGTTGCTGCTTTCGATGGTGTTGCGAAATCCCCGCAATCTGCTCCTCATCTTCATCAACCTGCCTTTCGCGCTCATCGGCGGGATAATCGCGGTTCTGTTGTTTGGCGCCGATCTCTCGGTCGGATCCCTGGTTGGTTTCGTCACCCTATTCGGCATCACCTTGCGCAATTCGATCATGATGCTCTCCCATTACGAACATCTCGTATCGGAAGCCGGACTCGATTGGGGACCCGAAACCGCTTTGCGGGGCGCGCAGGAAAGGCTTGCGCCGATCCTGATGACGGCATTGGTAACTGCATTGGGCCTGCTGCCGCTTGCCCTGGGATCGAACGCTCCCGGGCGCGAGATCGAGGGCCCCATGGCGATCGTCATTCTGGGGGGGCTGTTTACCTCCACGGCATTGAATCTGCTCCTGTTGCCAGGCCTTGCGCTGCGCTACGGCCGATTTGCCGACGGTTCCTGAAGGCTTTTCACAACGCCATTCCATGACAGGTTGCCCTCCGCTATCACTTCATATAAGACCGAAATATGCGAACGACTTGGTCAAG
>JAJZRP010000042.1 GCA_021802655.1 Pseudomonadota bacterium | reverse complement strand
GCGGCCATTTCGGGCGCAAGGCTCGCGCCGGATTTTGCAATCTGGCCAATCGCCTCTTCTGCTGTCGCCCCCCGCCAAACCATGCCAGCGAACGTGATCATCAAGAAACCCAGTTCGTCGAAACCCTCTTCCATATCATCTTCATGCGTTGTCATTTTCGGCCCAATGCATTTATCGAATGCAACAATTTACTCCATCAACCCAGCCTGACCTCTTCAGACATCGCCGCAAGCATGTCGGCCTGATGCTGCGCCATCAGCGCCCCAGTCAGCTCGAACAGGTCTCCGTCCATGACCTCCTCGATCTTGTAGAGCGTCAGGTTGATCCTGTGGTCGGTGACCCTTCCCTGCGGGAAATTGTAAGTCCTGATGCGTTCGGAGCGGTCGCCGCTGCCCACCAAAGATTTCCTTGCGGCAGCCTGTTGCGACTGCTGCTCGGCCACCTGCCTGTCCTTGATCCTCGCCGCGAGAACCGACATCGCCTGGGCCTTGTTCTTGTGCTGGGAACGGTCGTCCTGGCATTCCACGACCACCCCCGTGGGGAGGTGCGTGATCCTGACTGCAGAATCGGTCTTGTTGATGTGCTGCCCCCCGGCACCGCTGGCCCTGAAGGTGTCGATCCTGATATCCGCCGGATTCAGCACCACGTCGTCGACGGCATCGACTTCGGGGAGAATCGCAACCGTGCAGGCCGAAGTATGAATCCTGCCCTGGGTTTCCGTCGCAGGAACGCGCTGCACGCGATGCGCCCCGGATTCGAACTTGAGCTTGGAATAGGCGCCGTGCCCGACGATCCTGGCGATGATTTCCTTGTACCCGCCCGCTTCGCTGGGACTTTGCGAAATGATCTCGACGCCCCAGCGGTTTCTTTCCGCGAAACGGCTGTACATCCTGAAAAGATCCCCTGCAAAAAGCGCCGATTCGTCCCCGCCCGTACCTGCCCTGATTTCCAGGAAAAGGTTGCGCTCGTCGTTCGCATCCTTCGGCAGCAGGAGCTTCTGAAGCTCTGATGAAATCCTGGCGAGCCTTTCCTTCCCCTCCCGCAACTCGGCCTCGCCGAATTCCCGCATCGAAAGATCGGCGACCATTTCCTGGGCCGTTGCGATGTCTTCCTCGCATTTTTCGTATTCGCCGTAAAGCGCAACGACGGGAGCGATTTCCGCATGCTCGCGGCTGAGCTTCCTGTAATTGTCCAGGTTGCTGGTTGCCGATTCGCTGGAGAGCAGACGATCAAGCTCGACGAGTCGCTCGCGCAGCCGGGCGAGCTTGGCCGCGATGGTTTTGTTCATTCGGAGGGGTGGAGATGGTACAGGCGGTTGACGAGATCGACCAGATCGTCCCGCTCTGCGGCATTGGCATGGTTCAGTGCATGGCTGGGAACATGCAGGAACTTGTTGGTGAGGCCCACGCTGAGCGCCTCCAGAACCTGCTGCGGATCGACTCCCTTTGCCAGCATGCGCATCGCCCGATCCAGTTCGTGCCTGCGGTGACGCTCGCCATGATCGCGCAAGGCGCGGATCGTCGGGACGATTTCGCGGGATTCGAGCCAGTCCATGAAATGGGCGACATTCGAATCGATGATCACCTCGGCCTGGGCAACCGCGCTTTGCCTGGAATTGAGTCCTTCCCTGACCACCCCCGCCAGATCGTCCACGGTATAAAGGAATACGTCGTCAAGTTCGGAAACTTCCGGCTCGATATCCCTCGGTACGGCAAGATCGACCATGAAAATCGGCCTGTGCTTGCGCGCCTTGATCGCGCGCTCGACCATGCCCTTGCCCAGAATCGGCAGCTGGCTCGCGGTGGACGTAACGATGATGTCGTTTTCCGCCAGGTGTTCGGGAAGCTCGTTCAGGGTGATGCCCTGTCCGTTGAAACGGGAAGCGAGCTGTTTGGCACGCTCAAGGGTGCGGTTGGCGACGGTGATTTTTTTCGGATTGTGCGCGGAAAAATGCATCGCATTCAGCTCGATCATCTCGCCCGCGCCGATGAAGAGGACATTCTGGTCGGAAATCGAGGGGAAAATGCGCTCGGCCAGCCGCACCGCGGCAGCTGCCATCGATACCGAACTCGACCCGATCGAGGTCTGGCTCCTGACTTCCTTGGCGACCGAAAAGGTTCTCTGGAACAGCTTGTGCAGCAGGAAGCCCAATGTGCCCGCCTGTTCGGCGGAATTCACCGCCTGCTTGAACTGCCCCAGGATCTGCGGCTCGCCGATGACCATCGAATCCAGCCCGCTCGCCACCCTGAAAGCATGCTTGACCGCTTCCCCGCGCGGGAAACTGTAAACATAGGGGGCGATATACTGCGTTTTCAGATGATGGTAGCCTGCAAGCCAGTCTATCGCAGGCGCAGGATCCTGGGCATTGCAGTAGATTTCGGTCCTGTTGCAGGTCGATATGATCGCAGCTTCCCTGACCTTGCAGTTGTCGACGAGATCGCGCAACGCCCCTTCCATGGAATCGGGCTGGAAGGCGACCTTTTCGCGTACATCGACGGGCGCAGTCTGATGATTGATGCCAAAAGCATGTAGCTGCATGTCAGATCAAGAGCCTATGATCGAATCCGAGGGGTGGTCATTATATCATGTACCGTAACTTGGGAAGCGCATGCGCTATTCTGCTGCACTTCGCGCTGCGTATCAAGAATCGAAACCTGTTCCGCAAGGCTTTTGATGCCGAATCCGCTCTTCAAGTTCAGTCCGGTCAATTATCCTGGACCCGAACACTTCCTCGAGCTGCGATTCCAGAAGCGCCTTCCAGCCGGGCGACAGGGGCGTAGACTCATCCCTCAGCGGCTTTCCCCACACCGGATTGGGATAATGGCGATCGTTCGAAAAGCGGGGAATGACATGCCAGTGCAGATGGGGGGTCATATTCCCGAGGCTTGCGAGATTGATCTTGTCGGGATGCAGCGCAGACCTCACTGCCTTCTCCACCGAAAAAACGATCTTCATCAGGGCGATGCGTTCTTCTTCGGGAAGATCGGTCATCTCGCCGACATGGCGCTGCAGTATCACCCTGCAGAATCCGGGATAATCCTCATCCTCCATGACGAGCACGACCCTGCAAAGCCCGTTTTGCCAGATGAGTTCCCCGCCTGTTTTTTCGCACAATTCGCACATCAGAGCAGCACCCGCTCAATGCCGCCATTGTTGGCTTTTCCGACATAATCCGCCATCCAGTTTTCTCCCAGAAGGTGGCGCGCCATTTCGACGACGATATAATCCGCCTCGATGCCGGCATCCTCATTATAGCGGGACAGCCCCTGGAGGCAGGACGGACAGGAAGTGAGCAGCTTGACGGGCTGATCCTTCCCGATTTGTTCGACCTTTTTCAGTATTTCTTCCTGCTTCCTGAATCTCACCTGGGTCGAAATGTCGGGGCGGGTCACCGCGAGCGTCCCCGCCTCCCCGCAGCAGCGCTCGCTCAGGACGACATCCTGCCCGACCAGTTGCTTCGCCACGCCCAGCGGCTCGTAGGTCTTCATCGGCGTATGGCAGGGATCGTGGTACATGTAGCGCACGCCCTGCAGCCCGTCCATCCTGACCCCCTTCTCGAGCAGGTATTCGTGGATGTCGAGCAGCCTGCAATCCGGAAAGATCTTTTCGAACTCGTATTTCTGCAGCTGGTCCATGCAGGTTCCGCAGGACACGATCACCGTCCTGATGTCCAGATAATTCAAGGTATTGGCAAGGCGATGGAAAAGCACCCGGTTCCTGGTGACGATCTCCTGTCCCTTTTCCCCTTCCCCTGCGGACGTCTGGGGATAGCCGCAGCACAGGTATCCCGGGGGAAGCACGGTCTGGACTCCGATCTCGAAAAGCATCGCCTGGGTGGCAAGCCCGACCTGGCCGAAGAGCCGTTCGGACCCGCATCCGGGGAAATAGAACACCACATCGGAATCTTCGTTCACCTTGGCCGTATCCCGGATCACCGGAACGATGGTGTCGTTTTCGATGTCGAGCAGCGCCCGCGAAGTCTTCTTGGGCAGATTGCCCGGCATCGGCTTGTTGAGGAAATGGATCACCTGCGCTTGCACCTTCGGCCGCCCCACCGATGAGGAAGGATGCGCCACCTGACTCTGGATCAGGCCCAGTTTTTTTGCAGCGGCGTGGCCCATGCGCTGAAGCTTGTAGCCCCACTCGATCATGAACTTGCGGGTCATGGCAATTGCCTCGGGATCGGTCGCGGTGAGAAAGAACATCGCCGCAGCCGTTCCCAAGCTCGTTTTCTTCTTCCCCATCTTCCTGAGGAAATTGCGCATCATGATCGAAACGTCGCCGAAATCGATCTTGACCGGGCAGGGATTCGCGCATTTGTGGCAGACGGTGCAGTGATCCGCCACATCGCAAAATTCGTCGAAATGCCTGAATGAAATCCCTCTTCTGGTCTGCTCTTCGTAAAGAAAAGCCTCGACCAGGAGGCTGGTTCCCAGGATCTTGTTCCTCGGGCTGTAGAGCAGGTTGGCTCGCGGTACATGCGTGTTGCAGACCGGCTTGCATTTCCCGCAGCGCATGCAGTCCTTGATCGAATCCGAGATCTTGCCGATCTCGCTTTGCTCCAGAATCAGGCTCTCCAGTTCGAGAAGATTGAAGCTGGGCGTATAGGCATCCCCGAGATCGGCCCCGTGCATCAGCTTGCCCTTGTTGAAGCGCCCATGGGGATCGACCTTCGCCTTGTAGGCGGCGAATGCCTCGATTTCCTGCGGCTCCAGGAACTCGATCTTGGTGATGCCTATGCCGTGCTCCCCCGAAATCACGCCGCCCAGGGATTTTGCGAGCGCCATGATTCTCGCGACCGCTTCGTTCGCCTGCTGCAGCATCTGGTAGTCGTCCGAATTGACCGGAATGTTGGTATGCACGTTGCCGTCTCCGGCATGCATGTGGAGCGCGACGAAAACGCGCGATTTCAGCACCCTGCCGTGTACCGCGTCGCATTCCTCCAGGATCTTCCGGTAGACCCTGCCCGAAAATATCTGGTGCAGCTTCGAACGGATTTCGCTTTTCCACGAAACACGGATGCTGTGCGACTGCAATGCCCTGAATATCGACCCCCCCCCTTCCGCGGGTTCATCCAGGTTTTCCAGCATGAAACGCCAGCGTCCTTTCGCCTCTTCCAGAAGCGCTCTTGCCTGTCCGACCCGGTTGCCGAGCAGTTCCTCCGCCCCGATTTTCTCGTCATCCTGCACCAGGGGAAGCTCCCCTTCGAACAGGGCGTTCAGGGCATCGAGAAGGCTCAGTTTGTTCCTGATCGAGAGCTCGATGTTGATCCGCTCTATGCCGTCCGAATAGTCTCCCAGCCTGGGAAGCGGAATCACCACGTCCTCGTTGATCTTGAACGCATTGGTGTGCTTTGCGATGGCAGCGGTGCGCGCACGGTCCAGCCAGAACTTCTTCCTCGCCTCCGGGGTCACGGCGATCGATCCTTCGCCCCCGCGCAAATTGGCTATCTTCACCACCCGGGATGCGGCAATCGCGATTTCGTCCTCAATGTCCCCGACGATATCCGCGATCAGCACCATTTTCGGCAGCATGGTTCTGGATTTCGTCGAATAGCCCACCGCTTTCAGATAGCGCGCGTCCAGATGTTCGAGACCTGCGAGGGTCGCCTCTTCATGGGCATCGAGATAATCCTTGATTTCGACAATCGCGGGCACCGCCTCCCTGATTTCGGAGAAGAATTCCAGGCAGACCGTCCTGGTATGCTTCGGCATTTTGTGCAGGATGAACCGGGCGGACGTGATGATGCCGTCGCACCCTTCCTTCTGTATTCCGGGAAGACCTGAAAGGAACTTGTCCGTCACGTCCTTGCCGAGTCCTTCCTTCCTGAATTTTTTCCCATCGATCTCGAGCACTTCCGGCTCGTGAAGCAGCGTTTTCCCATCCCGTGCGAAACGGCTTATCCTGAATTTCACCGTTTTAATATCGTGGATTTTTCCCAGGTTGTGGTCCAGCCGTTCGACGAGAAGCCAATTCGCATCCGGTGTGACCATTTTCCAGGAAGCGAGGTTGTCCAGCGCGGTCCCCCACAGCACCGCTTTCTTCCCTCCCGCATTCATGGCGACGTTCCCGCCTATGCAGGAGGCGTCCGCCGAAGTCGGATCGACGGCGAAGACATAGCCGCCCTCTTCTGCGCTGTCCATCACGCGGCGGGTCACGACGCCCGCCCCGCAATGGAGGGTGGGAACGGGAAAATCCAGCCCGGGAAGGGCGAGATGTTCGATGGGCCCGAGGGTTTCCAGCTTTTCGGTGTTGATCACGGCGGAATGTTTGGTGAGCGGAACGGCTCCGCCCGTGTAGCCTGTGCCCCCCCCTCTCGGAATCATGGTGAGTCCCAGTTCGATGCAGGCGCCGACGAGCGGAGCGACCTCTTCCTCGGCATCGGGGCTGATCACCACGAAAGGATATTCGACCCGCCAGTCGGTGGCATCGGTGACATGGGAAACCCTTGCCAGACCGTCGAATGCGATGTTGTCGCGCCGCGTGAACCTGGAAAGCAGGCGGGCTGCGCGGCGCCTGAGTTTCAGGGTCTCCTCGAATTCGGATTCGAACGCATTCACCGCCTCGTGCGCCCTGGCCAGCAGGAATTTGACCTTCTCGTTCTCCTGGCGCCGCTCCTCGATCGCGGAAAGCCTGTGCCTCAGCGCGCCGACCAGCGCCTTTCGCCTTTCGCGGTTTGAAAGCAGGTCGTCCTGGAGATAGGGATTTCGCGAGACCACCCAGATATCGCCGAGCACTTCGTAAAGCATGCGCGCAGAGCGCCCCGTCTTGCGCTCCGATCTCAATTCGTTCAGGATGCCCCACGCTTCCCTGCCGAGGATCCTGATGACGATTTCGCGATCGGAGAAGGAAGTATAGTTGTAGGGGATTTCCCGAAGTCTTGCGCTCATGGCCGTTCCGGCACCTACTTCTTCGGCATGTAAAGATCGGTGATGCTGCCGATGGCGATTTCGGATGCGAACATCGAGGTTTCGGAAAGCGTCGGATGGGGGTGGATGGTAAGCGCGATGTCTTCCGCATCCGCTCCCATTTCGAGGGCGAGCACCATCTCGGCGATCAATTCGCCGGCATTGGTGCCGACCATGGCCGCCCCGAGGAGCTTTCCGGAGTCCCTGGCAAAAAGCAGCTTGGTCATGCCCTCGCTGCGCCCCGTAGAAAGCGAGCGCCCGCTCGCAGCCCATGGAAAGGCCGCCTTGTCGTATTCGATGCCTTTCTGCTTCGCCTCCTTCTCGGTCAGCCCCATCCAGGCCACTTCCGGATCGGTATAGGCCACCGAAGGAATGGTGAGCGCATCGAAATGCGCCTTGTGCCCGGATATCACTTCTGCCGCGATCTTGGCTTCGTAAGTCGCCTTGTGCGCAAGCATGGGTTCCCCGACGATGTCGCCGATGGCGAAAATGTTCGGCACATTCGTCCTGCCCTGCCCGTCCACCGGAATGAAACCCCGCTCGTCGACAAAGACGCCCGCGTTCTCCGCGCCTACCGCCTTGCCGTTGGGGCGCCGCCCCACGGCCATGAGGATCCTGTCGAAAAGCTGCGGTTCGGGCGCCTTCTCGCCCTCGAAATGGACCCTGATGCCCTCGGGGAGCGCTTCCATTTTCGTCACCCTGGTCTTGAGCAGTATCGCTTCGTAGCGGGACTCGATGTGCTTGTGCAGGGGCTTGACGATATCCTTGTCCGCCCCAGGAATGAGGGAATCCATCAACTCGACGACCGTGATTTTCGATCCCAGCGCGCTGTACACGGCAGCCATTTCAAGCCCTATGATGCCGCCGCCCACCACCAGCAGTCTTTTTGGAATCGATTCCAGCGCGAGCGCCCCGGTCGAATCGATGATTCTCGGGTCCTCGTAGGGAAATCCGGGAATTTTCGCGACGCTTGACCCTGCCGCGATGATCGCCGAATCGAATGAAATCGTCGAGACTCCTTCCGCTGTCGCAACCTCGATCGAATTGGCCGATGCGAACTTTCCTTCCCCCCTCACCACTTTCACCTTCCGCTGCTTCGCGAGCCCGGAAAGACCCCTGGTCAGTTTCCCGACCACTTCGTTTTTCCAGCTTCGCACGGCATCGATGTCGACAACCGGCTTGCCGAAGGTCACGCCGTGGCTGCCGACTTCCTCTGCCTCGGTGATGACTTTGGCGACATGCAAGAGCGCCTTGGAAGGAATGCATCCCACGTTGAGGCAGACCCCGCCGAGCTTCTCGTGGCGCTCGATCAGAATCACGCTCTTTCCCAGATCCGCTGCGCGGAAAGCCGCGGTATATCCGCCCGGGCCTGCGCCCAGAACCACCACGTCCGCGTGCAGGTCGGAACGCTCTGCGCCAGGCGTAGCCGCTGCAGCAGCGGCCGGCGCACCGGCAGATTCGGCTTCCATGAAAAGCAGGCTCGATCCTTCGGAAACGAGATCGCCGACCTTGACCAGCACTTCGCGCACGATCCCTGCAATGGGGGAGGGAACATCGATCGTGGCCTTGTCCGATTCGAGCGTGACGAGGGTCGCATCCTTCTCCAGCCGGTCTCCTGATTTCACCGCCACCTCGATGATGGCGACATCCTTGAAATTGCCGATTCCCGGCACCCTGACTTCCAGTTTGCTGCTCATTCAATTCTCCTTGTCACGTCCTCACCTGCCCGTCTCCGAGGACGATGAATTTCTGGCTGGTCAGCCCTTCCAGCCCCACCGGTCCGCGCGCATGGATCTTGTCGGTGGAAATGCCGATCTCCGCCCCGAGGCCGTATTCGAACCCGTCGGCAAATCGCGTCGACGCATTCACCATGACCGAACTCGAATCGACTTCCCTGAGGAATCGGCGCGCTTTCGAATAATCCTCCGTGACGATGGCGTCGGTATGCTGGGAACCGTAACGGTTGATGTGCTCCATCGCCTCGTCCAGATCCTTCACGATGCGAACGCTCAGGATGGGGGCGAGATATTCCGTCTTCCAGTCCTCCTCCGTCGCCGCGATCATTTGCGGAACGATGCGCCTGGCAGCCTCGTCCCCTCTCAACTCGACCTCCTTTTGCAGATAGATCGAACAAAGCGGGGGCAGTATCCTTTCTGCCACGCCGGATGCGACAAGCAGCGTCTCCATCGTGTTGCATGTGCCGTAGCGCTGCGTCTTGGCATTGTCGGCTATTCTCAGCGCCTTGTCGAAATCGGCGCTGTCGTCGATGTAGACATGGCACACCCCGTGAAGGTGCTTGATGACGGGGATCGTAGCCTCGCCCGAGATGCGCTCGATGAGCCCTTTTCCGCCCCTCGGGACGATCACGTCGACATGATCCTTCATCGTGATCAGTTCGCCGACGGCGGCGCGGTCTGCGGTTGCGATCACCTGAACCGCCGTTTCGGGAAGCCCCGCAATGCGCAACCCTTCGTGGACCAGGGCCGCGATCGCCTGATTGCAATGCAGCGCTTCGGAGCCGCCGCGCAGGATCGCGGCATTGCCCGATTTGAGGCAAAGCCCGGCGGCATCTGCGGTCACGTTGGGTCGCGCCTCGTAAATGATGCCGATCACCCCCAGGGGAACACGCATCCTGCCGACCTGGATGCCGGAAGGGCGGAATTTCATGTCGCTGATCTCGCCTATGGGATCGGAAAGGGAGGCGATCTGCAGCAACCCCTCGCTCATGCCGGCAATGCCTTTCCTGGAAAGGGTCAAGCGATCGATGAGCGCGGGCTCCAGCCCCCTCTTTTTCGCTCCCTCCAGATCCATGGCATTGGCTTCCAGAAGGCGGTCAGCCTCGCGTGAAATGGCCCCGGCGATCGCTTCCAGCGCGCGGTTCTTGACCGCCGTATCCGCCCGCGCCATCAGCCTGGATGCCGCTCTCGCCTCCCTGCCGACGCCATCCATGTAGCTTTTGATGTCCATAGAAGCACCCCGCAAAATGGGTCATTTTATCCGTTTTTGGGCCTGGCGGCGAAATTCAGCCCGAGCTGCAGCAGTTCGTCCCAGACATTTCCCTTGCGCAAGCCCTTGATCATCTGGTCGATATGGGATGCCTTCACCAGCATTTGCTCCAGGAATCCGAGGCTGACCCGCCTGCAGGTTTTCAGCACAAGCGCCTGCCGCGCACCCCATACGCGCGCATCCCTCAGCACCTGCGCCTGCGGGAGGCCTCGCTTCATTCCGTTAGCCACCCTGAAGAGCGCCCTGACTTCCTCGGCCAGTTGCCAAAGCACCAGGGGCTCGGCAACCCCCTCTCCTTCCAGGGCCTCCAGTATCTTCGCATAGCGCGCCGCATCCGGAGTCAGCATGGCTTCCCCGAGCTGGAATATGTCGTAGCGCGCGACATCCAGAACAGCTTTTTTTGCCTCGACGAAGGAGATTTTTCCTGCAGGATGGAGCAGGCCGAGCTTGCTGATTTCCTGATGCGCCGCAAGCAGGTTTCCTTCCACGCAATCGGCAATGAATTGCAGCGTTTCGATATCGGCCTGCTGGTTCTGCAGGGCAAGCCTTCGGGAAATCCATTGCGGCAACTCACCTCTTTCAATGGAATTTGCCGAAACCGCAACGCCATATCGATCGAGCGCTTCGAACCATTTCGAAGCCATGCTCTGCCTGTCGAGCTTCCCCATACTGATCAGGGTGAGCACGTCGGGCTGCAACGCTTCGCAATAGGCTTGCAGGGCATGGCTGCCTTCAGCGCCGACCTTGCCCGAAGGAATCCTGAGGTCGACGACTTTCCTGGAGCAAAACAGGGAAAGGCTTCTCGAAGCATCGAGCAGCGCATTCCAGTCGAAGCCCTGCTCGACAGTCAGGATGTCGCGCTCGAGGAAACCTTCCCTTCTGGCTGCCGCCCGGATCGAGTCCGCCGCCTCTGCGAGCAGGAGGGGGGAATCGCCGTGAAGCACGTAAAGGCGCTGCAGCCCTTTTTCCAGATGGGCGTCCAGCCTGCCCGAATCAATTCTCATCAGGGTTCACGGCGGCAAGGCGCCGGATGATCTGGTCGACGGCGTCGCTTTGCATGTTCTGATTCAACAGCACGGCTTCGCTTTCCTTCGCCAGAATTTCCGAAATGTCGTAGCTCAACAGCCGGGTGAGGAAAAGCTCGCTTCTCGGAATCCGCACATCTCCCTTGTCGTCCAGCAGGCGGAAAGCCACCTTGTAGCGCAACTGGTATTCCCGAACCTGTCCGGTCGCGTCCAATGAAAGGATGATCCTGTCATTGACCGCACTCAGAATCTCCAGCCGCCAGGAAGACTTCGTCGGTTTGTCGACGACGCGCGCTTCGCTGCCGGACTCGATGGAACGCTTCAGTTCAGCAGCAAGGGGAGATCCTTCAGGTGAAATCGCAATGCTTTCGAAAGGAAACTTTTCCTGGCCGCGCAAATGGAATCCGCATGAAGCGAGCATGAAAGCCAGAAAAACAGGGACAAGTTTGCGCATTTTCACACCACGATGTTGACGAGGCGCCCGGGCACCACGATGATTTTCCTGACGGCATGGCCGCCTATGAATTTTTCGACATGGGTCCTGGCCGCATCCTCGATGGTCTCCCTTGCAGCATCCTTCGCCACCTTCATGTTCCCCCTGAGCTTGCCGTTCACCTGGATGACGAGCTCGATTTCGTCCTGCACCAGCGCCGCCCGGTCGGATTCCGGCCAGGTTTCCTGCAGAATGTCCGCGCCATCTCTGAGTTCTCGCCAGAGCACCTGACAGACATGCGGCACGATCGGGGAGAGCATCAGCACGATTTTCTCCAGCGCTTCCTGCATCACGCCCCTGCCCGGAGGGCTTTGATCCCCGCACCGGGAAAGGGCGTTCATCAACTCCATGACTGCGGCAATGGCGGTATTGAAAGTCTGGCGCCGCCCGTAGTCGTCGCCCACCTTCTCCAGCGTGGCATGCACCTGCCGGCGAATCTCTTTGAGCTCCGGATCGAGATCTCCTTCCCTGAAGGCCGGCACGACCCCCGCTTCCACATGCTCGTGGACCATTTTCCACAGTCTTTTGAGGAAGCGGAAGGCCCCTTCCACCCCGGCATCCGACCATTCCAGGGACTGCTCCGGAGGGGATGCGAACATCATGAAGAGCCTCGCCGTATCCGCCCCGTATTCGTCTATCAGTCCCTGGGGGTCGACCGTATTGCCCTTGGATTTCGACATCTTGGCCCCGTCTTTCAGCACCATCCCCTGGGTCAGGAGTTTCGAGAAGGGCTCGTCGTTTTTCAACAGCCCCACGTCGCGCATCAGCTTGTTGAAAAAGCGCGCATAAAGCAGATGCAGGATCGCATGCTCGATCCCGCCGATGTACTGGTCCACAGGGAGCCAGTAATGGGCGCGCTCGTCCACCATGGACGACCCGCAATCGTGGCTCGCATAGCGCGCGAAATACCAGGAAGACTCGACGAAGGTATCCATGGTGTCGGTTTCCCTCATGGCCTCCCTGCCGCATTTCGGGCAGGTCGTCTCGTAAAACTCCGGCAGCTTCTTGAGCGGGGAGCCCGCGCCGTCGAATGCCACCTTTTCCGGCAAAACGACAGGAAGATCGGCTTCCGGAACGGGAACGTCCCCGCAATTTTTGCAGTGGATGATGGGAATGGGACAGCCCCAGTAGCGCTGCCTCGAAATTCCCCAGTCCCTCAGGCGGTAATGGATGCGCTTGCCGCCCAAGTCGAGCGCCTGGAGCACCAGCGCGATTTTTTCGAAAGCATCCTCGGATGTTCTGCCGGAGAAATCCTCGGAATCGAACAAAATCCCCTTTTCGGTAAAGGCGGCTTCCAGGGGAAGCCCGAGTTCCCCCTGAACCGGCTTGATCACCGGCTTGACCGGAAGACCGTATTGCTTTGCGAATTCGAAATCCCGCTCGTCGTGGGCGGGAACCGCCATCACGGCGCCCTCGCCGTAGCCCATCAGCACGTAATTGGCGACCCAGACCGGAACGGGCTTGGCCGTCAGGGGATGCTCCACATAGCGCCCGGTGAACATGCCTTTCTTTTCCTGGGTCGCGATGTCGGCTTCGGCCACGCCGCCCCTTTTGCACTCCTCGATGAAGGCTGAAAGCTCCGGATTCTCCCTTGCCGCATCCAGCGCAAGGGGATGCTCCGCAGCGACGGCAAGATAGGTCACGCCCATCAGCGTATCGGGTCTCGTGGTGAAAACCTTCAGGGGTTCTCCTTCGGGCACCGGGAAATGCACTTCGACCCCGACGCTTTTGCCGATCCAGTTCCTCTGCATCGTCTTGACCTGGGCAGGCCAGTCGAGCGCATCGAGGTCCGCAAGAAGCTCTTCGGCATAGGCAGTGATCTTCATGAAATACATCGGGATTTCGCGTTTTTCGACGAGCGCCCCGGAGCGCCAGCCGCGCCCGTCGATCACCTGCTCGTTGGCGAGAACGGTCTGGTCCACGGGGTCCCAGTTCACCGGCGCGGTTTTCTTGTAGATCACGCCCTTTTCGAACAACCTGGTGAAAAGCCACTGCTCCCACCGGTAATATTCCGGCCTGCAGGTGGCGATTTCCCTGGACCAGTCGACTGCGAGCCCCAGGCTCTTGAGCTGTGCCCGCATGGCATCGATGTTCTGGTAGGTCCAGTCGGCAGGCAATACCTTGCGCTGCATCGCGGCATTTTCCGCGGGCAGGCCGAACGCATCCCAACCCATGGGCTGCAGCACGTTGCAGCCCTTCATCCTGTGGAACCTGGAAAGCACGTCCCCTATCGTGTAATTGCGCACATGCCCCATGTGGAGCTTGCCCGAAGGATAGGGAAACATGGAAAGGCAGTAGTATTTCGGCTTTTCGCTGCTCTCGACTGCGCGATAGGCGCCCGACTTTTCCCATTCCGACTGGATTTGCGCCTCGATGCTGGATGGCTGGTATTGCGACTGCATAAGATCCTAATATCGTTTATGTTCCGAACTTCGGATTATACCTCGCAAGCGGCGCTTTAGGACGGATGCCCTGTCTTAAATTGTCACATTCTGTTAAAGTAATGGGATTCAAAGGTTTCAATCAGTCCAGGAGATAAAATCATGTCGAAAAGACACCCTGTCATCGCCGTAACCGGCTCGTCGGGCGCAGGCACCACCACGGTCAAGCGCGCCTTCGAAAACGTCTTCCGCCGCGAGCATATCAATGCAGCGGTAATCGAAGGAGACAGCCTGCACAGCATGGACCGCAAGGCGTTTCGCGCAGCGGTTGCCAATGCTGAAAAAAACGGCACCCGGGCGCCGAGCCATTTCGGCCCCGAAGCCAACCATTTCGACAAAATCGCGGAAACCTTCGAAACCTATGGAAAGAAAGGCATCTGCAAGAGGCGCTATTACATTCACAGCGACGAAGAAGCCCGCGACCACAATGCGCGTCTCGGCACCAGCCTGAACCCCGGCGAATTCACGCCCTGGGAAGACATCCCGGAAGGCTCCGACCTCCTTTTCTATGAAGGACTGCACGGCCTTGTGAAAACCGACAGCGTGGATGCTGCGCGGCATGTCGACCTTGGCGTGGGCGTCGTGCCCATCGTCAATCTGGAGTGGATCCAGAAGATCCACAGGGATGCCGCAGAGCGCGGCTACTCCGCGGAAGCCACCGTGGATACCATCCTGCGCCGCATGCCGGACTACATCAACTACATCACGCCGCAATTCTCGCAGACGCACATCAATTTCCAGCGCGTCCCGACCGTGGACACTTCCAACCCGTTCATCGCGCGCGACATCCCCACCCTGGACGAGAGCTTCGTGGTGGTCCGTTTCCGCGATCCGCACGGCGTGGATTTCCCCTATCTGCTCAGCATGATCCACGATTCCTTCATGTCCCGCCCCAACACTCTGGTGGTGCCCGGCGGCAAGATGAGCTTCGCCCTGGAAGTGATTCTGGCGCCCATCATGCACGACATGATCCAGAACAAAACGAAGTAGGCGCCGCAGGGGAACAGGATCCTGTTCCCCTTCTCCCAGGAAATCATGGACATCCTTGCCGGGCTGAATCCGGAGCAAATCGAAGCAGTCACGCTTCCTCACCATTCCGCCCTGGTCCTCGCCGGCGCGGGAAGCGGCAAGACCCGGGTACTGACCTCCCGCATCGCCTACCTGATCCAGAAGCAGGGGGTATCCCCCCACGAAATCCTCGCGGTCACCTTCACCAACAAGGCGGCGAGGGAGATGACGGCGCGCATTTCGGCGATGCTGCCGATCAACATCAGGGGCATGTGGATCGGGACCTTCCACGGCCTGTGCAACAGGATGCTGCGCGCCCATCACCGGGAAGCCGGACTTCCCGAGACCTTCCAGATCATGGACAGCGCGGACCAGCTTGCCATGGTCAAGCGCATCATCAAGAGCCTCAATCTGGACGACGAGAAATATCCCCCCAAGCAGCTTCAGCATTTCATCAACGGCCAGAAGGAGGAGGGACTGAGGCCGCACGATGTATCCGTCTACGACACCTTCACGCGCACGCAGCAGGAAATCTTTTCCGCCTACGAAACGCAATGCAACCGGGAGGGCGTGGTCGATTTCGCCGAACTTCTGCTCAGATCCTTCGAGCTTTTGAAGCGCAACGAAATTCTGCGGGAGCATTACCAGGCGCGGTTCAGGCATCTGCTGATAGACGAGTTTCAGGACACGAACCGCCTCCAGTACCAGTGGCTCAAGCTTCTCGCGGGAAAGGATGCGGCGATTTTCGCGGTCGGAGACGACGACCAGTCCATCTATGCATTCCGCGGGGCGGACACCGGCAACATGCGCGAGCTGGAGCGGGATTTCCATATCCGGAACATCATCAAGCTGGAACAGAATTACCGCTCCCACGGCAACATCCTCGATGCGGCCAATGCGCTGATCAGGCACAATGCGTCCCGGCTGGGCAAGAATCTTTGGACGAGCGACGCCAGGGGCGAAAAACTGCGCTTCTATCAGGCACCCACCGACCTCCAGGAGGCCGAATACATCGTGGAGGAAATCAGGGCGCTGCATTCGGGCGGCGTGCCGCTCAACGACATCGCCCTGCTCTACCGCTCCAATGCCCAGTCGAGGGTGCTGGAGCATGCGCTTTTCAACGCCTCCCTGTCCTATCGCGTGTACGGGGGATTACGCTTTTTCGAAAGGCAGGAAATCAAGCATGCGCTCGCCTACCTGAGGCTGGTCCACAATCCGGACGACGACGGCGCGCTCTTGCGGGTGATCAATTTCCCGGCCAGGGGAATCGGGGCCAGAACCATCGAATCGCTCCAGTCGGATGCCGGAAGCTCGAGCCTATGGGCCAAAGCCAGGGGAAAGAGCAGGAAGCTCGACGAATTCGTGAATCTCGTCGAGTCGATGCGGCAGGCATGTTCAGGCGCGCCTTTGCCCGAGATGGTCGAAACCGTGATCGGGATGAGCGGGCTCAAGTCGCATTATCTGCACGAGAAGGACGGCGAAGACCGGCTGGAGAATCTGGACGAACTCGTCAATGCAGCGGCAATTTTCGAATCGGAGGGAGACCCCCTGGTCGAATTCCTCTCGCATGCCGCCCTGGAGGCCGGGGAGCGCCAGAGCGGAGAAGGGACGGATGCGGTCCAGCTGATGACGGTGCATTCCGCGAAAGGGCTGGAATTTCACGCCGTATTCGTCAGCGGGCTGGAAGAAGGATTGTTTCCCCACAGCAACAGCAGGAACGAAGCGGGGGGCATCGAGGAAGAGCGGCGCCTGATGTATGTCGCGCTCACCCGCGCGAGAAGAAGGCTATACCTCAGCTGCGCGCAAAGCAGGATGCTGCACGGACAGACCAATTACAACATCCCCTCCCGGTTCCTGAAGGAAATCCCGGAGGAGCTGGTCCAGCCGATCGGCTATGTCGAGGAACACGCCCCCGCATTCGAGAAGAAATCGCCTTACCGGATCGGCGCCAACGTTTTCCATCCCAAGTTCGGCGAAGGCGTGGTGCTCGCCTGCGAAGGGATGGACCAGGTTCAGGTCAATTTCAGGCGTGCGGGCACGAAGTGGCTCGCCCTGGAATACGCCAACCTCATCGCCATCTAGCCTCCTGAAAACAGTGCGGATCTCCTCTCAGGCATGCGCAGCCTCCCGCAGCACCTGCTCGGCCCATTTGTTCAGGCTTTGTCCGCCCTGCGCTGCAGTCTTAAGCGCGGCGGCGTGAACCCGGGGATCGATTCTCAGCATCAACCGGCCTGAAGAAGGCTTTTCCGGCGCTTGTCCCAATTTTTCGCAGGCAGCCACATAGTCATCAACGGCTTCATGGAAAGCCTTGCTGAATTCGGCAACGGATTCGCCATGAAAGCACACGATGTCGTCGATATCCAACACGCGCCCGACCAGAACGTTGTCATCCGGGTCCAATTCCAGGCTGGCCGTGTAGCCCCGGTAAATCATGGTGTTTTTCATGGCGTGATCTCCAGTTTCGACAAATACTCGCGCACAGCTTTGACGCGATAGGCAAGCGCTTCGCGCTGCGGATGAGGGCGGTGGAAATATGCCCGTCTGCCATTCTTCTCGAACATCACCGACGAGCCGCTTCCTTCCACAACCTTGCAGCCGACGCCAACCAGCAATGCTTCGATGCGGTCCCAGGGCAGGCTGCCGTTTACCGGATCGGAAAAGATAGCCCCCAGCGTCTTGCGATGCTTGCTGTTCATGGCACAAATGATAGCGCTTGGCGCAGGAATTGCAAGCGCTATCTTCGTCCGCGAGAAGGCGAACTTAGCAACGTGATGCCATTGCCTCGCCGAGACCGCACAGCGAGACTGGTAAGCGTGAGCGGCGCGACCATCCGGAAGTCGGGATCGCAAAAGTCGGGCAGGCATGCGGCAAGCCATAAACCTAGCGGCCAAAGAATTCGAGCAAGTGAATTTGAAATGGTGGTCTGTCCC
>JAJZRP010000003.1:67237-72677 GCA_021802655.1 Pseudomonadota bacterium | reverse complement strand
TCCTCATGGCTTCCGCCATGAAAAAGGCGGTCATCGCGGGACGCGAAGCCTATCTCGCCGGAAGGATGCCGAAAAAGCTCTACAGCGCGAGCCCCAGCTCCCCGACATCGGGGCTCATAGGCTAGGGCCTGTTAACACTTGTCCGGTGCGATGCGTTGCGGCAAGATGCCAGTGGATACAAGGCGTGCGGCGCAGCGAATGGTTGCGCCCTTCGCAAGACGCGCAACGCAGTAGACGCGGCATCTTGCCGCAACCCGAAGGGAACGGTTGAATCAGGGACACTGCCGCGTTCCTCACGGCTTGTTTGGAATAACCAAACCGCGCCGCTCCGGCCTTGCCCTGTCACCTGATTCATCACGTTCGCACACATCGGGCAAGTGTTAACAGGCCCTAGGGCATTTCCATGTGACGGGACATGCCCGTCACTGCCGCATCGACATCGACCCCGGTTTCCTTGCCGTCCTGCACGAAGGTGAGCCTGAGCGGCACCCGCTCTCCCGGAACGAGGCGCTTCTTCAGATCCATCAGCATCAGGTGCATCTTTCCGGGAGCCAGGCTGACCGTCTTTCCTGCCGGAATGTCCAGCGCGTCCACCTTTCGCATCTCCATGATGCCGTTCTTCATGGTCATGGAATGGATCATCACCTTCCCGGCTACAGGACTTTCCGCCCTGACGAGTTTGACATCCTCCTGGCTCGATATGTCCATGTAGGCCCCGCCCACCTGCTGCCCGGGGGCTGTGGCCGCCACCCAGGCATGGGTCACCGATACGGGATCAGCCGCGAAGGCCATGCCGCAAAACAAGCCGAGAATTGCTCCGATAAATGGTTTCAAAATCGCCCCTCCGAATGAACCGTAAATTCCAATCATATCACTATGGCGCAAAAACCGAGGCGCGACAATTTGTCTCATCAGGCCATTATCGGTTATCGTTTAAAATTGCCGTTTTGACCGGATCTCAGATGCAAAATCCCAATACCGGGCCGCTGGGCAGAAATCTCGAACGCATTTTCGTGATGCGCAACATCGCGATTCTCGCCCAATGCCTCGTGATCGCCTTCGTGCACCGGGTTCTGTCCATCCCGCTTCCCCTGCTTCCCATGGGGCTCGCGATCCTTTTTTCCGCGCTCGTCAATCTGGGGACAAGATATCGCCTGACCGTGCCCTACCCCGTCTCCGAGGCCGAATTCTTCTTCCATCTGCTTTTCGACGTGACCATACTCACCGTCCTGCTCTATTTCAGCGGCGGCTCGACCAATCCCTTCGTCTCCCTCTATCTCATTCCGCTCATCATCACGGCGGCCGCGCTCTCCTGGCGCCATACCTGGGCCATGGCTGCGATCACGGCCACCTGCTATACGCTCCTGATGAAGCATTTCGTGCCGCTTCACCAGCAGACCTTCATGCTCCACGTTTACGCGATGTGGATGACTTTCGTGTTCTCGACCTTTCTCATCGCATCTTTCGTCGTCAGGATGGGCGAATCCATCAGGGAGAGGGACAGGCTTCTGGCCAAGGCGCGTGAGGAAGCGCTCAGGGACGAGCGCATCGTCGCGCTAGGCACGCTCGCGGCTGGAGCGGCCCACGAGCTCGGCACCCCGCTCGCCACGATGGCATTGCTCTGCGACGAAATCGAATCGGAACGTGCCGAAGACGAGGCATTGGGGCGCGACCTCGCCATTCTTTCAGCCCAGATCGGGACCTGCAAGCGCATCCTGACAGGACTCCTCGCAAGCGCAGGGGACGCGCGGGCGGAAGGCGGCAGAATGGCTCCCGCAGACGAATTTCTGGAGAGCATGCTGGATCAATGGCAATTGATGCGCCCTTCCGCCTCCCCGTCCTGCCGAAAACCGGAAAGGCCCTCACCCGTGATCCTCGCCGATCAGACGCTTTCCCAGGCCATCCTCAACCTTCTCAACAATGCGGCAGACGCCTCTCCCGAAAATATTGAAATCGAGCTCGGCTGGGACGATGCCGAAATCTCGATCGAGATCCGGGACAGGGGGCCGGGACTCGCCCCGGAAGTCGCAGCCCGTGTCGGTGAGCCGTTCTTCTCGACCAAGGAAGGCTTCGGCATCGGCCTTTTTCTCGCCAATGCGAGCATAGAGCGGATGGGAGGGCGCGTGCAGCTTTTCAACAGGGAAGGAGGGGGAGCGGTGACCCGGGTCACTCTTCCGGCAATAACATGAGCGAACTCGACAAGCCCGGCCTGCTGCTCGTCGACGACGACGAAACCTTTCTTTCGACCCTGTCGAGGGCGATGGAGCGGCGCGGTTTTTCCGTGCAGTGCGCAAATTGCGTCGAAAGCGCATTGTTTTTCGCAGCAGAATCCCCCCCCGAATATGCCGTGATCGACCTGAAAATGCCGGGCGACTCGGGGCTCGTCCTGATCAAGAAACTGAAGGAGATCGACGAGGCCACGAGAATAGTCGTTCTCACCGGCTACGCCAGCATCGCAACCGCTGTGGAAGCCGTCAAGCTCGGCGCAATCCACTATCTCGCCAAGCCTGCGAAAGCGGATGAAATCGCGGCAGCCCTGCAGCGGGACGAAGAAGGCGATGCTTCGGCATCGGTCAGCACGAATCCCATGTCGGTGGACCGACTGGAATGGGAACATATCCAGAGCGTTCTCGCAGAGCACGACGGAAACATCTCGGCGACCGCGAGAAGCCTCAACATGCACAGAAGAACGCTGCAGAGGAAGCTCGCCAAGAAACCCGCAAAGATTTGAATTTATCCCCTATCGCGAGGTAGCTTGCCAAGAACCGGAATCCTTAAAAAAGTTCGGCAAGAATTCGCATAAAAGAGGACAATTGCTGAAAAAACCAAAGGATATCCATGCGCATCATTCGTCTTCTGATCCTGGGCCTGGCTGCCACGATCGCCTGCACGCCCGCCGTTCGAGCCGACGACATCACCTGCGGGGCCTATACGGAGGCGGCCGAGACTATCGCTTCCAACCAAGGGGAAATCCCCGAATCCCTCATTCCCAAGGCAGGGCGCGTCGGGAGCCGCATCGAAGGGATGGGCCGCAAACAATACAACGATCTTTCCATCCTTTACCGGAACCTCATCGCGAAAAGTCCCTTCCTGTCGGACTGGTTCGCCCCCCTGGTTGCCGCAATGTGCATCAGGAAAGGCGAAATGGGGAACGTCTTCGACGAAATAGGCATGGTGATCAAGGAATGCGACGACGTCAGGAGCAGGAATCCTTTCCTGGCCCGCATGAATTGCCTTTCGAAGAGCGGCATCGTGACTTCAAGCGAAGTGCAGGACCTCGTCGCCGAAAAATCGAGTTCGATCGTCCTGCCTTCCCGGAAAAGGTAGCATCTGGCGAAAGTTTCGAGGCGAGGATGAAAGGCGCACCTCAAAACAGATCCATCTGGCGGCCAGGCGATCTGAAGCGGCCCGTATCGAGAAGAATCCTCTCGCGGTTGAAGCCGAGCCTGGAAGAGGCCATCTCGAAGCGCTTCTCCAGCAGATCGGAAAACAGGCCTTCTCCCCTCATCCTGCTGCCGAAATCCGGATCGTTCTCCCTCCCTCCGCGCATCTCCTTCAGGCGGTTCATCACATGAGATGCTTTCAGGGGATAATGGGTTTGCAGCCAGTCCGAAAAAAGCATTTTCAATTCATGGGGCAATCTCAGGAGCGTATATCCCGCCGCTTTCGCACCGGATTCATGCGCAGCCTGCAAAATGGCTTCAAGTTCGGAGTCGGTGAGAAAGGGGATGACTGGAGCTGCCATCACTCCGCAGGGAACGCCGGCCTCGTTGAGCCTTTTCATTGCTTCCAGCCGCCTTTTCGGAGAAGATGCGCGCGGCTCCATTTTCCTCGCCAGAGAAGCATCGAGCGTCGTAACCGAAATGAATACCTGAACCAGGTTTTTCTCCGAAAGCTCCGCAAGGAGATCGATATCCCGCTCGATCATTGCCGATTTCGTGACAATGGACACCGGATGGGAACATTCGGCGAGCAGCGCCAATATCCGCCTCGTGATCTTCCATTCCCGCTCTATCGGCTGGTAGGGGTCGGTATTGGTGCCAAGCGCAATGACTTCGCATCGATAATTCCTTTTTCCAAGCTCTGCACGCAGCAATTCCGGAGCATCCGGTTTTGCGAAAAGTCTGGTCTCGAAATCGAGTCCGGGCGAGAGGTTCAGGTAGCCATGCGACGGCCTCGCATAGCAATAGATGCAGCCATGCTCGCAGCCGCGATAGGCGTTGAGGGACTGTGCAAATGGCAGGTCTGGGGAGTCGTGGCGCTGGATGACGCTCTTTGCCTTCTCGGCAGTCACCGTCGTTGCGAGAGGGGGCAATTCCTCCTGCACCCAGCCGTCATCGCAAGCCTCCCTGACCCTGCTCTCGAATCTTCCCTCGATTTTCAGGGTCGCCCCGCGACCCTTGATGGGTTCCCGCTTCAATTTCTCATCCTCAAAGATCGAATTATCCTCCCCGGGGAACGAGCCGGAAAGGGCATGGTCTATACTCCTATCAGGCGGGGACTCCAATCCGCCAATTCATCCCGACAGGGACATTTCCGGATCGAAAAGGAGAACCGACCTGAAGGAGACTGAAATGGACTACATGGGCTATATGTTATTCGGAATCGTCGCGCTGATCGTGGTCGACGGAATCATCCTGATCAGCTGCTATACGAATCAGCGCAAGCACGGCTAGGAAATAAGGGCTTCCCTTCGGAGCCCTTCCCTTCAAAACCAGTACTTGGCTCGAATGCCGATTTGCTCGACATTCGGTTTCAGCGGGTATGCGCCGATGTTCCCGACCATACCCATGCCGGCGAGTCCGGTCAAATCCCACTGCTTGTCCAGGTGGTAATTCACTCCGACATGCACTCCGATATCCCTGTTCCTGGGAGAAAGCAGGAAGCTGTCTGGAACCGGCCATGGCAGGTCGCCTCCCATATCGAGATCGACCGCCTTTTCGTCGGCCATCGCCTTCGAAAATACGGGTTTGGGACGGACAACCCCACCCTGCTTCCCCTCCTCGGGCAGAAGCTCGCTTATCCGGATGGGCAGCAGAATTTTGCCGACCTTCCTCCTCTTCTTCCGTTTTGCAGCGGGAGCCTTGGCGACGTGAGCGGTCCCTGATGCCGCCGCGACAGATTTTTTTGCCGCATGTGTCACCGTGTGTCTTTCGACCGGTTTCAGGGGCTGCGCCTGGATTTCCGGCCGCGCGAATGCAGGCCATGCGGCAACAATGGATGCCGAAAGAACGATTGCCGAGAGCTTGCTCCGTTTGGATTTCATGTCAATGTGACCACCGAAACCGCTCGATAGTTCGGAGCAAATCCCGTTAAAGCACATACCGCGAAAGATCCTCGCTCTGCGCCAGGTCGGCAAGGCGCTGCCTGACGAAATCCGCGTCGATGGTCACGGTCTGGCCCGATAGTTTCGCGGCGTCGAAGGAAATTTCCTCGAGCA
>JAJZRP010000003.1:0-67137 GCA_021802655.1 Pseudomonadota bacterium | reverse complement strand
TAAAGCACATACCGCGAAAGATCCTCGCTCTGCGCCAGGTCGGCAAGGCGCTGCCTGACGAAATCCGCGTCGATGGTCACGGTCTGGCCCGATAGTTTCGCGGCGTCGAAGGAAATTTCCTCGAGCAGCCGCTCCATCACGGTATAGAGGCGCCTTGCGCCGATGTTCTCGGTCTTCTCGTTGACCGAATAGGCGATTTGCGCAAGCTCGGTAATGCCGTCCTTCCTGAATTCCAGCTTCACCCCTTCGGTTTCCAGAAGCGCCTGGTACTGCACGGTGAGGCAGGCATCGGTGCTGGTCAATATCTGCTCGAAGTCGGATACCGAAAGCGAATCCAGCTCCACCCTGATGGGAAATCGTCCCTGGAGTTCGGGAACGAGGTCGGAAGGCTTGGCAAGATGGAATGCGCCGCTCGCTATGAACAGGATATGATCCGTCTTCACCATGCCGTATTTGGTCGAAACGGTGGTGCCTTCGACAAGGGGAAGCAGATCGCGCTGCACCCCCTGGCGTGAAACGTCGGAACCGACGGCCTCCGACCGGCTCGCAATCTTGTCGATCTCGTCGAGAAAGACGATGCCGTTCTGCTCGACGTTCCGAAGTGCGGAAAGCTTCAGTTCCTCGTCGTTGACGAGCTTTCCCGCCTCTTCATCGGTGAGCAGCTTCGCCGCATCGGCAATCTTGAGTTTCCTCATCTTCCTTTTTCCGCTGCCGATGTTCTGGAACATGCCCTGTATCTGGGAAGTGAGATCCTCCATGCCGGGCGGACCGAATATTTCCATCGAACTCTGGATCGCGGCGACCTCGATCTCGATTTCCCTGTCGTCGAGCTGCCCTTCCCTCAGCATCTTCCTGAATTTCTGGCGCGTTGCGCTCTCTCCCGAATCCGGACCGGGCAGGAGAATATCCAGGATGCGCTCTTCGGCAATGTCCGCCGCCCTGAATCTCACCTTTTTCGTCTCGTTCTCGCGCGCATCCTTGATCGCGGTCTCGACGAGGTCCCTGATGATCGAATCGACATCCCGCCCGACATACCCCACTTCGGTGAACTTGGTCGCCTCGATCTTGATGAAGGGAGCGTCGGCGAGCTTGGCAAGGCGCCTTGCGATTTCGGTCTTCCCCACCCCGGTGGGGCCGATCATCAGAATGTTCTTCGGGGTGATCTCCTGCCGGAGCGACTCGGGCACCTGCTGCCTGCGCCAGCGGTTTCTGAGCGCGATCGCTACCGCCCGCTTGGCATCCTTCTGGCCGATGATGTGCTTGTCGAGTTCGTGAACGATTTCCTGAGGCGTCATCTGCGACATGCTTACTCCAAAACTTCTATTCTGTGCTGCTGGTTGGTGTAGATGCAGAGATCTCCGGCTATTTCAAGCGACTTCTTGACGATCTCCTGGGGAGAGAATTCCGTGTTCTCCAGCAGCGCCCGCGCCGCCGACTGGGCATAGGGGCCGCCGCTTCCTATCGCGATGATGCCGTATTCCGGCTCCAGCACATCCCCGTTCCCGGTGATGATGAGAGAGGAATGGACATCCGCCACCGCGAGCATCGCTTCCAGCCTTCTCAGCATCCTGTCGGTGCGCCAGTCCTTGGCAAGTTCCACCGCAGAGCGCAAAAGATTTCCCTGGTGCTTTTCGAGCTTCGCCTCGAATCGCTCGAAAAGGGTGAAGGCATCCGCCGTCCCGCCTGCGAACCCCGCCAGGATGTTGTCGTGAAAAAGCCTTCTCACCTTCCTCGCGCCTGCCTTGACGATGATGTTGCCGAGCGTCACCTGCCCGTCCCCTCCGAGCGCGACGCTGCTGCCACGCCTCACGGAAAGTATCGTCGTGCCGTGATATTGTTCCATCTCATTCCGCCTCTATATCGACATGCGTGCTGCTTTCGAAAATATCCCGGTAGCTCGCGTAGGTCGAGGTAAAAATCAGCGGTATCATCAGGAGCAAGCCGAGCCCGAAAGTGATGCCGGACAGGAACGCCATAAAAAGGAAAACGCTGCCGAAAACCAGGAACGGCCTCGTGTTTCCAAGGCACGCGGCAAAGCTCAACTGCATCGCATCCTTCGCCTGCATTCCCCTGAAAATCACGAGCAGGGGGGCGAACCAGATCATCATCATGAGCGGAACGGATACCGCCATCCCCACGAGGAGAGAAAGCATCACGCGGCTCGTCTCGGCAGGCGGGAGCGTTGCAGGATCGATGTCGGATGTTCCGAAAAAGAGCTTCTCCATGGCGTCGCCTCCGAAAGCGACCATGATCCCCAGAATCAGGATCTGCCCGAAAAGATAGACCCCGCCTATCCTGAGAAGCTGCCGGGCATCCCTCCTGAAGCCCAGAAAAAGATGGGCGAGTTCCAGCTCGCCGCCCCCTTCGAGATCCCTGCAGCCCTGCATCAATCCCGCCGCAAACAGGGGGGAGGCGAGATAGAGAACGATTTCCCCGGCTATCGGGATCAGGGAAAGGGTCAGCCCTATTGCCGTCAGGATCATGCAAAGCACGATCCAGATCAGCGGGCTTTTCCTGAAGAGAAGAAAACCTTCCTTCACCCACTGCCAGCCCTGCGTTGCCCCGAGTTTCCTGTATCCTTCGAAACCTTCCTGCTGGCGGGGTGAAGGCGCTTCCGGAACTTCCCTTACCCGGGAAACCGCAGCCATCAATCCTTCTATGGTTTTTTCGTCGAAGGAAAGCCTTCTCAGGTATTCGGAAAGCATTTCGTCGTCGTAGCCCTTGAGCGCAAGGCCCAGCGCAAGATTGAATTTTTCCCTGAAGGACTCGTCCGGGCCGGATTGGTCGTATTTCGCCCTCAAGCCGGGATCGGAAAGCACGGCATAGGCATGCGCCCACTCGGTAAATCGCAGCCTTTCATCCTCGTTCCCCTTTTGCAGCGCATCCCGGTCGAACGAACGGGCGCGGAAAGCCTGCACAATCTCTTCCTGAGGGGATGCGCCCGATACGCCGAGAACGGCATAGAGTGATTCTTCGGCCATGTTCTTTTCCAAAACGGTTAAAATCCAGATTCAAAGTATACTAGAGAAGCGCAGAGGCGGCACCCGGCATGAAAAACAGCGATTTGATTTCGAGGAGCCTGCAATCGGTATGGCATCCCTGCACCCAGATGAAACAGCACGAGACCGTCCCGCTCGTCCCTTTTTCCAGGGGAGCAGGACTCTGGCTTTACGATTTCGAAGGGAAGCGCCATCTCGACGCAATCAGCTCCTGGTGGGTCAATCTCTTCGGACACTGCAACCCCAGAATCAATTCCGCCATTTCCGACCAGCTCGAAAAACTCGAACATGTCATCCTGGCCGGATTCACCCATGAACCCGCAGTCGAGCTCTCCGAGAGACTTGCGAAACTCTCGAAACTGGGACATGCCTTCTATGCAAGCGACGGCGCCTCCGCAGTGGAAATCGCTCTCAAGATGAGCTTCCATTACTGGAAAAACAGGGGGTTTGAGGAAAAAAGGCATTTCGTGAGCCTCGAGAACGGCTACCATGGCGAAACCCTGGGTGCGCTTTCCGTGACCGACGTTGCGATCTTCAGCGACACCTATTCCCCCCTGATTTCGAAAAGCATCCGCATCGACACCCCGGACTGGCGCCATGCCGAAAAGGGTGAATCCCCCCGCGATTTCGCGTTGCGCTGTGCCGAAAAACTCGAAAAGCTGCTCGAAATCCATCACCCGGCCATTGCGGCCCTGATACTCGAACCCCTGGTGCAGGGCGCGGCGGGAATGGGCATGCACCACCCGGTCTATCTTGCGAAGGCGAGACAATTGTGCGACAGGTATGATGTCCACCTCATCGCGGACGAAATCGCGGTCGGATTCGGCAGAACGGGAACCTTTTTCGCCTGCGAACAGGGCAACATCCTGCCTGATTTCCTCTGTCTCTCCAAAGGCATCACGGGGGGCTATCTGCCCCTGTCTGCAGTCCTGTCCCGGCAGGCCATATTCGAAGCCTTTTATGACGACAGCATCTCCAAGGCTTTCCTGCATTCCCATTCCTATACGGGAAACGCGCTCGCCTGCAGGGCGGCGCTTGCCGTGCTCGACATTTTCGAAAGCGACGACGTGATCGCAAAGAACCGGGAGAAATCGAATCTCATGAACGAAAAAATGAAAGCTCTCGCAGCGCATCCCAAGGTCGAGCATTTCAGGAACACCGGGATGATCTGGGCTTTCGAGGTGGCGGACCCCTCGCCCGATTTCTCCAGGCGCTTTCATCTCGCTGCATTGGACAGGGGGCTGCTCCTGAGGCCGATGGGCAACACCGTCTATTTCATGCCGCCCTACGTGATCGAGGAGGACGAAATGGATTTCCTGGTTCAGGGAACGCTGGAGCTATTATGAGAATCCCGGTCTTTTTCCTGCTCCTGATCATCTCCCTTCAGGCTTCGGCCTCCGGGCTGCCGAAGGAACTCGGGAATGCACTGGCGAGAGCCGGCATTCCATCCGGTCATGCCGGGATCTACGTCAGGGAAGTTTCGGAAAAGAACCCCGTGATTGCGTGGCACGCACAAGAACCGATGAGCCCTGCTTCGACCATGAAGCTCGTCACGACCTATGCCGCGCTTTCCCTTCTCGGACCTGCCCATACCTGGAAAACGGAAGCTTATGTTTCCGGAAAAGTCGAGAACGGCATATTGAAAGGCCCGCTGATCCTCAAAGGTTACGGGGACCCGAAGCTCGACATCGGGCGGCTCTGGCTTTTCGTCAACGATTTGAGAGCGAGAGGATTGAAGGACATCGAAGGCGGGCTGGTTTTCGACAGGAGCTATTTCCAGGTATCGGGAGATCCGGGAAAATTCGACGGCAAACCTTACCGTCCCTATAACGCGATTCCCGATGCGCTCCTGGTCAATTTCGAAGCGAACAGCATCCGCTTCGTCCCGGATGGCAATTCGGTCAAGCTGATCGCGCTTCCGGATTTTTCCAGCCTTTCCGTTTCCAATCGTCTGAAGAGCATGACGGGCCCCTGCGGCGACTGGGAGGACGGGATTGCCGAGCAGATAGAAAGCGACGGAAAAAGCGCGAAGCTGGCCCTGAGCGGCCAATTTCCGGCCTCATGCGGAGAGAAGGAGGACGAAATCGCCGCATACGATCATTCCGAATATCTCTTCCAGCTCTTCTCCAAGCTCTGGAGCGAATCAGGCGGAAAAATCGAAGGGGAATGGCAAGAAGGCGTTGTTCCGCCTGATGCGAAGCTGCTTGCCGCAACCCGGTCCCCTCCGCTTTCTTCTCTCGTCACCGACATGAACAAGTACAGCAACAACGTGATGGCGAGGCAGATCTTCCTCACCCTGGGAGCGCTGAAGAGCCTTCCCGGGACGGAAGAATCCGCCCGTTTACAGGTCAAGACATGGCTGGAAGAACAGGGGCTTGTCTTCCCCGAACTCGTTCTGGACAACGGCTCAGGCCTTTCCAGGGAAGCTGCGATCAGCCCGATGCATCTCGGCAAGCTGCTTCTCGATGCGTATCGCAGCCCGCTCATGCCGACCTTCTTTTCGTCCCTTCCCATTGCCGGAATCGACGGCACCATGAAAAAGCGGCTCGGGAAAACGCAGGTCAAAGGGCGCGCCTACATCAAGACGGGGTCACTGGAAAATGTCAGGGCGATAGCGGGACTCGTCCAGACGAAATCCGGAAAAAGATTCGTCGTCGTATGCATCGTCGAAGATCCGGGCGCGAAAAGGGCGAAGCCTTTCGAAGACGCGCTCCTGGAATGGATAGAACAGAACGGCTAGGGCCTGTTAACAGGCCCTGGCCGAAACATTCATCCGCTGGCAAAATGGCGTCAAAATGAAAGGTCTTGCCATGCAATTCAAATCGGAAGAACGATCGTATTACGCCAGGGCGATGATCTTCGTCCTCGTCGCCCTGGTCGGGGTCGCCTATGTCAAGTGGATCCCCTACTATGCCAAGGCGTTCGTGGCGCAGAGCCATCATGCCATAGGCGATTCGCTACTTTCTGGAAAAGCGCCATCGGCGCCCCCGCCTTCATGGAACGCCGCCCTGGATTACGCCGTCGTCTACATCAAATCGATCTGGCAGGCGCTTGTTCTCGGCCTCCTGCTCGGTTCCGGCATCAAGGCGCTGCTGCCCGGAAAATGGCTTGGTGAAGCGCTCGGACACGCGGGTTTCAGGAATGTCGCCCTCGGCGGCCTGTTCGGTTTGCCTTCCATGATGTGCACCTGCTGCGCAGCGCCCGTGGCGGTCGGCATGCGTCAAAGCCGGGCATCGGTCGGAAGCGTGGTGGCGTGGTGGCTGTCCAACCCGGTGCTGAATCCGGCCACCCTGGTGTTCATGGGGTTCGTGCTGGGCTGGGGCTGGTCCCTTTTCAGGCTGGTATTCGGCCTGGCGATGGTAGTCGGGATCGCCCATCTCGCGGAGCGTTATGCCGCAGAGCCCGTTGCAGCCGAACCGGGTTTCCAGCCGGAAACCCCGGAAGGCGGATTCTTCTTGCGCTGGATCAGGGAATTTGCCACCCTCGCCATCGGCCTCGTGCCGGAATATTTAATGCTCGTGCTGCTTCTCGGCGCAGTTCGTGCCTGGCTTTTTCCGGTGCTCGGCGCGCATGACGGCATCCTGTGGATCGTCGCCATGGCGCTTGCCGGCACCCTGTTCGTCATCCCCACGGCAGGAGAAGTACCCATCGTGCAGGCGATGCTGGCTTTGGGGCTGGGCGCGGGTCCTGCAGGCGCGCTCATCATGACGCTGCCCGCCGTCAGCCTGCCCTCGCTTGCCATGCTGGGCCGAGTTTTCAGCCTGCGCACCCGGCTTCTAATCGCACTCTGCGTCGCTCTTTCGGGTATTGCAGCGGGACTTGTCGCGATGATCGCCTTTTAAAGGAACGCCGCCGGCGTCAAGTCCGGTAATCCAGGCGGGCCTCGAATTCCTCCGGCGGGATCGGTTTGGAAAACAGGTAGCCCTGGGCGTAATCGCAGCCTGCCTGAAGAAGCAGATCGCGCTGCTCCACTGTTTCCACCCCTTCGGCGATGACTTTGAGGCCGAGCTTGTGCGCCATCACGATAATCGCTTCGGAAAGGGCCATATCGCTCGAATCGCTTGCCAGATTCCTGACGAATGCCCGGTCTATCTTCAGATAGTCGATATGGAATTTCTTCAGGTAGGAAAGGGCCGAGTAGCCCGTTCCGAAATCGTCTATCGCCACCCGAATGTCGGCATTTCTGAACTCGTTCAGCCTGCCCGTGACCTCCGAATCGGCATCGAGAAGCAAGCTCTCCGTGATCTCTATGGCCACATTACGGCCGGAAAGACCGAGCTGCCGCAGATGCTCCAGCCAGGCATTGATGCTTCCCGCACCGCTTTTGAACTGCAGCGGAGACATATTCACACCGATCTCCAAATCAGGATGCCGTTTGGTCCACAAACTCGCCCATCTCGCAGCTTCCCTGAAAACCCAATCCCCTATTTCAAGGATCAGCCTCGTCTCCTCTGCGAGCGGAATGAATTCCATCGGACTCACCATGCCCCGCTCCGGATGCTTCCAGCGCAGCAGGGTTTCTGCCTTGACGATGCGATTCGAAGAAATATCCATGATGGGCTGGAAATAGAGCAGGAACTGGTTTGCGGAAAGCGCCCCTCTCAAGTCATTGAGCAGCCTGAGCCTGGCCTGGGCTTTTTCCTGCAGCGATTGGGTGAAATAGCTGAAGCGGTTTCTCCCCGCATTCTTCGCCGCATACAGCGCCTGGTCCGCATTTTTCAGCAGTTGATCGGCATTAACGGCATCCCCAGGATAAAGTGTAATGCCGATGCTCGCCGAAACATAAATCCGCCCCGGCTTCCCTGCCACGGCAAAAGGCTCGGAAAGCGCATCCAGTATATGCTGTGCGACATTCTCTATGTGCATCGTCTCGCGCATCCCGGAGAGGATCGCGAATTCATCCCCACCCAGCCGGGCCAGGGTATCCGATTCGCCGATGCAGGCGGATATCCGTTTCGCCGCCTCAACCAGCAGCGTATCCCCGGTCTGGTGGCCCAGCGCGTCGTTGACTTCCTTGAACCGGTCGAGATCGATGAAGAACAGCGCCAAGGCACCCCCGTCGCGATGCGCTTTCCTGATCTCCTGTTCCAGCCTGTCGTAGAACATATGACGGTTTGGCAGATCGGTCAGGAAATCGAAATTGGCCTGCTTCCAGATCAGAGCGTTGGCCTGTTTGAGTTCGCTGATGTCCTGCGCGACAAGTACCAGACACTGCTCGTTTTGTATGGCGACCTTCTCCGCAGAGACCAGGCACATCACCTCGCTGCCTGCCATCGTCCTGAAGGAAAACTCGACTCCCCTGATGTGCCCGCTTTCCCTGAGTGCTTCGACGACTTTGTTTCGATCTTCCGGATTCGCCCACACCCCCAGCTCCAATGCCGTCCTGCCGATGGCTTCCTGCCCCGAGTATCCGGTAATGCGGCTCCATGCCTCGTTGACGTCGATGAATTTGCCGTCTTCAAGTCTGGAAACGGAAATCGGGTTGGGCGAATTATGGAATATCTTCGAGAATTTATCCTCGCTGAGATACAATGCCTCTTCTGCCGACTGGCGCTCCCTTTCGCGATCGAAATTATTCAGCGCAAATGAAATATCCCGCGACATTTCATCCAGCAACCCCACCGCTTCCTCATCGAAGGCATCAGCTTGCTCATGATAAACCGTGAATACGGCGAAGGGCTTATCCCCGCGAAATACCGGGAAGGAGCCGCACGATTCGAATCCGAAGCTGGAAGCTGTCCCAAGCCATGGCCGCATCGACGGGTCGGCTCTCAAATCGTTGACGATCACATTCCGGTTCTCCCGGTAAGCCGTGCCGGAAGGGCCGCGCCCCTCCGGTACGGCATCGCTTCCCGAGATGGTTATGTCATCGAGATAATCCGATCCGCTTCCATAATTCACTATCGGCTCGATCAAACCGCTTGCCGGATTCATCTGTCCCACCCAGGCCATTTTCATGCCACCGAAATCAACTGCCATCCTGCAAACCAGGGGAAACAGTTCTGATTCCGTCTCCATGCGCACGATGGCCTGGTTGACTTCGCTGAGCGCCCTGTAGAGCTTCGTCAGCCTATCCTGGCGGTTTTCGGCCTTTTTGCGTGAGGTAATGTCGTGTGCCAGCGCCAGCAGGGTTTTGCTACCGCCAACAAGGCATACGCCGAGGTGGATGTCAACCGGAAAAACCGTTCCATCCCTGCGCCGGTGCCGCCCCGAGAACGCCATGGTTTCTCCGGACCGGACTCTCTCCCAGAACACCTTCGCAGCCGTCATGTCGAAATCCTGCTCGATATCCATGACCGTCATGTTCAGCAATTCCTCTCGGGAATAACCGAGACTCTCGCATGCCTTGCGGTTGACGTCGCTGATCCGGCCTTCCAGATCGTGGGCGAAAAAAGCATCGGGAGCTTCCTCAAGAAACTCCCTGTATTTCAAATCAATGGCTCCATTCATAAGATCTGGCCGCAGGGATTGAGTGAAATTCGATCGCGCCGATATGGTTCATAAATGAATACTACGCACCGGATAGGCATGGCGCAAGAAAACCTCGGCTTCCCATCTCAGATTTCGAAAGTTTGCTTCAGCGATTCCATGTAGGATGAAGCATCTGGGGCGCCTTCCCGGGGTGCCCATGGAGCCCGCTCGGCATCGGCAATGGGAACATAGGGCCCCGCTTTCGCCTCGAAGAAAACCGTGCCGGGTTGCAGGGACACCACGGTATGAATCGTGCCATGGGGAATGTTGACGCCATAAACGCCGCATTCAGGATCCAGCACGGTTTTCATGACGACTTCCCCTTGTTCAGAAAAATAGAGCAAACCCAGTCTTCCCTTGAGGAGAATCAGCGTTTCGTCCTTCGAGGCATCGAGATGGCAATGGGGCTGGACATAGGAATCCGGCTCGATCGCATTCAGGAGCCGGTTGCAAACTGAGAGCTCGCCTTGATGAAAATTCAGGTTCTTCCTTCTTCTCTCCGATGCTGCTGCAGAAAGGCTCAGGGAACCCAGCATATCGTCGTCTATGATCATGAATAAACCAGCCTCACCTTATCGGAATGACTTTTGAGCGACTCCAGAAGCGCATCCTCCGGCCTGACCTGCCAGAGTTCGACTTCGCAACTTGCTCTTCCGTTGCTGTAAATGATTCGCGCAGGGCAGCCTTCTCCCCTGAAGGGGGAAATCAGATTCATCAGTCCCGCAATGTTCGTACCCGGGTCGCAATGAAATTCCAGCGCTTTCGCATATCGCGACCGGGCTCCGGCGATATCGTAAAGATTTTCCGCGGTGACCCGGGTCCCGCCCGAATAATCATCGAAGCTCGCCTTGCCTTCGACTATCAGGATTTGATCCTCCTTGATCAGATCCCTTCTCGCCTCGAACAATTCTGAAAAGACCGATACCTCGACCTGCGCACTGCCGTCGTCAAGCGTCACTATCGCCATTCTTCCCCGTTTCGTTTGCTGGATTCTCGCGCTCAGCACGATTCCCGCCAGCAGCACGGGCTTTGCAGGTCCCTTCGCGACACTCAACTGGTTGAGACGCATCTTGCAGAAATGCGAAACCTCTTCGAGATCCGAATCGAAAGGATGTCCGCTGAAATAGAAACCGAGACTGGCTTTTTCTTCTCTCAGCCTTTCCTTCATGCTGAAATCCTGGATTTCGACATGCCCGAACTCTTCTTCGGCATCGTCGAAAAGGGAATGCTGATTGGCGGCCCGGCTCGATTGCTCTGCGCCTTCCATCGCAAGTCCTACGGACGCGAGCAGGCTCTTCCGGTTCGGATTGAGGCAATCGAATGCGCCCGCGCGCACCAGCGACTCGATCACGCGCCGGTTCACCGTCCTTCTGTCCACCCGCCTGCAAAAATCGAAAATGTCCCGGAAGTCCCCTTCCTTCCTCGCCTCCAGGATGGCGAGAATCGCAGCTTCTCCCGTCCCCTTCACTGCCCCGAGGCCATAGCGTATCCGCTCGAAATCCACCGGGAAAAAGCGGTAATCGCTCCTGTTGATGTCGGGGGGAAGCATCACGAGGCCGTTCGCCAGGCAGTCGGCATAAAAATTGTGCACCTTGTCGGTGTCGTCCATATCGGCTGAAAGCGTAGCGGCCATGAACGCAGCGGGATAATGCGCCTTGAGATAGGCGGTCTGATAGGCAACCAGCGCATAGGCCGCCGAATGCGACTTGTTGAAGCCGTATTCTGCGAACTTTTCCATGAGGTCGAAAAGCTGCTGCGCCTGCCATTCGGGCACGCCGCGTTCGAGTGCTCCCGCGACGAAGATGCTTCGATGCTTCGCCATTTCTTCGGGCTTTTTCTTGCCCATCGCGCGCCGCAGAAGATCTGCCGCACCCAGGGAATAGCCGCCCAGGATCTGGGCGATCTGCATCACCTGCTCCTGATAAACGATCACGCCATAGGTCGGCTTCAACACCCCTTCGAGATCGGGATGGAAATAATCGACCTTGGCCCTGCCGTGCTTCCTGTTGATGAAGTCGTCGACCATGCCGGACTGCAGCGGCCCCGGCCTGAACAGCGCCACCAGCGCGATGATGTCTTCGAAGCAGTCGGGCTGCAACCGCCTCACGAGATCCTTCATTCCCCTCGATTCGAGCTGAAAAACCGCCGTCGTATCGCAGGCTTTCAGCAGCTTGTAAGTGGCGGGGTCGTCGAGCGCAATGGATTCGACGGAAAAATTTTCTTCTTTCCCGTCGAGCATCCTGAGGTATCTCACCGCCCAGTCCAGGATGGTCAGGGTTCTCAGGCCCAGAAAGTCGAACTTGACGAGCCCCACCTTCTCGACATCGTCCTTGTCGAACTGGCTGACAACCGCTTCGCTCCCTTCGGTACAATAGACGGGGCAGAAATCCGTCAGCTTGCCGGGTGCGATCAGCACCCCTCCCGCATGCATCCCGACATTGCGGGTCAGGCCTTCCAGCGCTGCAGCAAGTTCCAGAAGCTCGGAAACTTCCTCTTCCTGCTCGGCCCTCAGGTTGATTTCAGGCTCCTGCTCGCGGGCCTTTTTGAGCGTCATGCCGATCTCGAAAGGAATCAGTTTCGCCAGAGAATCGACGAAGCCGTAGGGAAGATCGAGCACGCGCCCCACGTCCCTCACCACGGCCTTTGCCGCCATGGTGCCGAAAGTCGCGATCTGCGAGACGCTCTCCTCGCCGTATTTCTGCCTGACATATTCGATCACGCGCTCCCGCCCGTCCTGGCAGAAATCGATGTCGAAGTCGGGCATGGAAACGCGCTCGGGATTCAGGAATCGCTCGAAAAGCAGATCGTACCTGAGAGGATCGAGATCGGTGATGCCGAGGCAATAGGCGACCAGAGAACCCGCCCCCGAGCCCCTGCCCGGACCCACCGGCACGCCGTTTCCTTTTGCCCAGTTGATGAAATCGGCGACGATCAGGAAGTAGCCGGGGAATCCCATCCTGATGATCATGGCGACCTCGAATTCCAGCCTCTCCATGTACTTCGGATACTGCTTCTCGCGCTCACCCGGATCAGGATAAAGCATCGCCATGCGCTTCGAGAGACCGGAGACGGCCTGCCCGCGCAGATATTCGTCGAGCCCCTGCCCTTCCGGCGTGGGAAACGCAGGCAGCTTGTTGTTGCCTATTTCAAGTGTCAGATTGCAGCGCTTCGCGATTTCGACACCGTTCTCGAGTGCCTCCGGAATATCGGCGTACAGCCCGACCATTTCCTCCTGGGTCTTGAAATACTGCTCCTCATTGAAATGCCTTGTCCTGCGCGGGTCTCCCAGTATCGCCCCTTCCGCGATGCAAACCCTGGCTTCGTGCGCCTTGTAATCCTCGCGGCGCATGAACTGGACGGGATGGGTCGCGACGACGGGAAGCCCCAGCATGGAAGCCAGCTTGATCGAATGCTGGACGCAGAGTTCGCTCTGCTGATCCACCCTTTGCAGTTCGATGTAGAAGCGCCCCGGGAAAAGCGCACTCCATTTTTTTGCAGCATCGGCGGCATCGCCGCCCTGCAGCAGAAGCTGGCCGACTTCTCCGAGGTGTGCGCCGGACAGGGCGATCAGGCCTTCGCTTCCGATTTCCTCGAACCATTCCGCCCTGATCTCCGCCCTTCCCCGGTTCTGGTTCTTCCTGTATGCGAGGGACAGTATTTCGCAAAGCTTCAGGTAACCCTCCCTGGACTGGCAAAGCAGGAGCATGCGGTAGCCCTTTTCCAGCCAGACATCGCAGCCCGCAATCGGCTTCACGCCCTTTTGCCGCGCTGCAAGATAGAATTTCACCAGGCCGAAGACATTGGATAAATCCGTGAGCGCGAGCGCGGGCATGGCGTCCTGCCGGGCGGCTTCCAGCGCATCGTCGAGCCTGACGATGCTGTCTGACACGGAATATTCGCTGTGCAGCCTGAGGTGGACGAAACGGGGATCTGACATGGCGACATTTTAACACCGCCCCCCGGGAATTTCGTCTATTCTACAAAAATGAGACTTGCCGAAATCCTTTTTCTTTTTTCGATGCCTGCAGCCATGGCGGGAGGAAACATGATCCTGACCTCTTCCGCCTTCCAGGATGGCGGGCAGATCCCTGCAAAATACACCTGCGACGGCCTGAACATTTCGCCGCCGCTCGCTTTCAGCGGCATCCCCAAGGGGACGAAAAGCCTGGTTCTTTTCATCGACGACCCGGATGCCCCTGATCCCGAGCACCCCAGGATGGACTGGACCCATTGGCTGCTCTACAACCTTCCTCCGGAAACCGCTTCGCTCAGCGAAGGAATCCGGGATCTTCCTCAAGGGACGCTCTCGGGCTGGACGGATTTCAAGCGCACGACATACGGCGGGCCATGCCCCCCGGTGGGCAACCACCGCTATTTCCACAGGCTCTATGCGCTCGACGTCATCCTGCCGAATCTCGGCATGGCTTCGAAAAGCGATCTCATGAATGCCATGAAAGGGCATATTCTCGATGAAGCCGAGCTTGTCGGAAAATACCGGCGAGCTTAAACCTGCGGCCCCAGAACGCGAAGCACTTCCTCGACGCTGGTCAGCCCCTGACTGACCTTGACGAGCGCATCTTCCAGCAGGGACGAAGTGCCTATCCTTTGTGCAACTCGCGAGATATCGAGGATGCTCGCACCCGATGCGATGAGGTGCCGCATTTCCTCGTCGGGAGCGAGCACCTCGTAGATGCCCAGCCTTCCCTTGTAACCCGTGCCGTTGCAATGCGCGCACCCTTTTCCCTTGCAGGCGTTGACTTCATTCCCGAGAAAGACAGGGCCGAGCCTCGGAAGAAAAGCTGAAGCCATGCGATCCTCCTCCCTGCACTCGGGGCAGATCATCCTCACCAGCCGCTGCGCGATGATGCCTTCCAGAGCGGCAGCCACGACGAATGGCTTCAATCCCAGGTCGAAAAGCCTGGAGAGCGTCGCCACTGCAGAATTGGTATGGAGCGTGGAAAAGACCACATGCCCCGTGAGCGCAGCATGGAAGGCGACTTCCGCCGTCTCGAAATCCCTTATTTCGCCGAGCAATACGACATCTGGATCCTGCCTCAATATCGAGCGCAGCACGACCGGGAAGGTCAATCCTATCTTTTCCCGGATCAACACCTGTCCTGCCATGTCCATGTAATATTCGACAGGATCCTCGATCGTGACATAATTCTTGGTGGGGGAAGCATTGTGCTGCAAAAGGGCGTACAGGGTTGTCGTCTTCCCGCTCCCCGTGGGACCGGTCGCCAGGATGATGCCCTGAGGTTTGTCGACGAAATCGAGCACCTTGGCGAGATCCGGCTGGGAAAGCCTCAATCCTTCCAGGCTGTGTATCCTGGAATTTCGGTCCAGGATGCGCATCACCACCTTCTCGCCGTTGACGGTGGGAAGGGTCGAAATCCTGAGATCGACGACACGCATCGACGTTCTGGCGGTGATCCTGCCGTCCTGAGGCCTGCGCCTTTCGCTGATGTCGAGCTCGGACATGATCTTGATGCGGGACACGATCGATTGCAGCAATTGCAGCGGAATGTTGATCTTGTCCATCAGCACGCCGTCTATGCGGTAGCGCACGACGACGCTTTTCGCCCTGGGCTGGACATGAACATCGCTCGCACCCAGCCGGATCGCCTCCAGTATGATGGCATTGACGATCCTGATGGCGGGTGGCTCCTCCCCGATCAGGAGTTCCTCAAGGGACTGCTCATCGGCATCGTCGATGACGATCTCTATCCCCTCGTAGGGGTCGATCCTGGAAAGCAGGGTTTCCAGATCCCTGAAATCCATCACATGGTCAGGCCGGTAAGTCTCGTTTATCTTGGCCTGGATGGCGGCAATGTCCGCCGCGACGATATGGATATTGAGTCCGGAAACGAAGCGCAGATCGTCGATGAGCCCGAGATCGAGCGGATCTGCAACTGCAAGCGTGAAGCGCTTGCCTTCCAGCTTGAGCGGGACGACGAGTTGCCGCTCGCAAAAGCTCATCGGCACGAGGGAGGCCACCGCCGCATCGATCTGGTAATCGGAAAGCGCAACTTCCTCCATCTGGAGTTCCCTGCGCAACAGGCTCCTGATTTCCTTTTCGGTCACCCAGTCCTGTTCCAGAAGAACCTTGATGAGCGGCTCCTTTCTTGCGACCTGGAGCCGGTTGAGTTCCTGCACCTGCTCCATGGAGAGCAAGCCATGCTTGTTGAGCATCACGGCAAGCTGACTCCTGTTCGTCACCATCAGCTTGGAAAGCGCAACGATCTCGGCCGCTTTTTTCTGCTCGGGCAGTTCCGCCTTGCCTTTTTCATATTGCTCGATGGCGAGATTGGTTACGGTGCGCAGCTCCTCTTCCTTCCAGGGCTTGATCGCAAACTTGAAAGCGAGCCCATCGCCGATCGCGCCCATCACGGGAGCGATGTCGCCCTGCACGGTGAGGAGAATCCTGACCATGCCGGGCTGGATTTCTCTCGCCTTCGAGAGCAATTCCAGGCCATCCATCACCGGCATCCGGTAATCCGCAATCAGCACGTTAAAGCGCGAGCGCTCCAGTTGCCCCACCGCATCCTCGCCGTTGACGGCGGATACGATCTGGTAGTTGTCGCGGCGAAAGGTATGCAGAAGCGCCTTCAGAACGACAGGATCGTCATCGACGATGAGGATGCGGCGGGGGGCTGCGGGCAGTACGCCATGAATCGAATTTTGGGATTTGGGTGACATTGCATTTCGATAATCAGTCCATGACTCACTATAGTCGAAATAGCCGCATCTCCCATCAAGCCGGGAAAATCGCTTTGGCTCAAAACAATTGCCCGCTCCCTTCCTTCCATTTGACGCAGCCTCTTTTAAAGCCGAGATCGCAGCTTTTCCTGAAATCGGCAAGCGCGGATGCTTCATGCTTCGTCTGCCGGTAGGCGAGCGCACGCATGAAATAGCCTTGGGCATAGTCCGGATTTAATTCAAGCGCCCTATCGAAGTCATGAATCGCAAGCTCCGGTTTCCGATCGTAATAGTAGGCGTACCCCCGGTTATACCAGGCCTGGTAGACTCTCGGGCTGATCTCGACGACTTTGGTGAAATCCCCGATCGCATCGGGATACCGCCCTTCGTCCAGCTCGGCCTTCCCGAGGTTGTAGTAGATCCTGTCGATCCCCACCAGACCGGACCTGCCTTCGACCAGCCTCGCCGCATCGCCCCACAACAGAGCAGGGCTGGAAAAGGAAACCAGTTCTTCCCTCGCGAGCGGAAAAAGGGCTGCGGATGCCGCGAACAGCAGGAGGAATGCGGCTTTCGCGGGAAGTTTCGAAAAAACGAACGGCAGGACCGAAAAGAAGCCGCCCATCCAGAGGTAGCTGCGGTAAAGCACGAAGGACTCCTGTATCCTGACGGTCGAAAGTTCGGTCATGAAAAGGAGATAGGGAAAAAGCAGGCCGAACCCTGCCAAACCGACCCTGCCTCCCTTGAGCAGAAGCCTCAAAGCGAATGCCGGATAGATCAGGAATGCGACAAATCCCAGAATCCGCGGCATGGCAAAATAGCTGGAAGCTAAGGGTTCCCTCATGTCCACCGACATCGTGGACGGATCAGGAAACAGCCAGAGGAGCAGATACTTGAAGAAAAGCCCGGACTGGGTCAGTATGCTCAAGCCATAGGCATTCGACGCCTCGATCTTTTCCGACTCGATCATGGCTGCGCCGTAGATCTCGTAAGCAGAACCCAGCACGCCTTTCGCCTTGAGCACCACCAGGATGCCAATGCAGGCAAAAAGCGCCAGGGGAAGCCATAGCGCCTTCAGCCAGTCCTTCGAAGGTTTTTTCAGGAGGGGTGTCAGTGCCAGGGCTACGGCGGGGAGCATGACTGCATGCTCCTTGGAAAATACCGCCAGAAAATAGAACAGGGCCGAGAGAAAAAACCATATTTTTTCCTCCCTCACCACCCCTTCCACATAGGCGAGCAGCATCAGGAATCCGAATCCTGTGGCCATGACAATCGAGCGCTCGATGAGATAGCCTGCCGCATAGACCGATACCGGATCGAGCGCGAAAATCAGCGCGGCGAAAAAGGCCAGCCAGTCGTTCGAAAGTCCGGATGGCTCCTTCAGCACGATGTTGAAAAGGCGTCTCAGAAAGAAAAAAAGGCACAGGGAGGCCGCGAAATGCAGCAGCATGTTCCCCGCCCTGAACCAGATCAGGTCCGAGCCGAACAGCCTGTAAGTCCAGCCCAGGGATGCATAGGCGAACCATCTCAGGCTGAAGTCGAAGGACGAATGAGCGTAACCCTGAACGAGTTCCTTCTTGAAAAAATTGTGATCGTCGAAAACCACAGGATTCCACAGGAATTTCCCGTAAAGGGCATCGATGGCGACAAAAAGGAAAAAGGCAAGGATCAGAAAGGGGGCCTTCCCCTGCAATGGGGAATCCAGGCTGAAAACGGGTTTGTTGGAAAAAGGCATAGGGTTACCATTTCCTCGTCGATAAAAAACCCGCCACCCTGATGGATGGCGGGCTTTCAAATCACAATACTACTGACATCAGGAGCAGCCAGGGAATACCTTGATCATGTTGGCGTTACCGGCAGGAGTACAGGTATTGGTCCAGGTCACACTGGTCGAGCCGACAGTTGGGGCCATTGAAACAGTCGGGTTTGCAGTAGTCCCAACTGGAACATTCAATGTCATGGCTATTGTTCCCCCAGTGATCGTTACGGATTGAACCTCAGGCGGCAAGGTCGGCGCTGCGCTCAGTCCAAGGGTCGTCCAGTCCGAGGCGCCAAGAGCGCCTAAAGCCGTGTTTCCATTTTCCTGGGCATACTCGGCAATCGCAGTCTTGATCGGATTCGCGAAAGTGGCCGCATTGGACAGCTTGGTCCGGGTGACGTAATCCTGATACTGCGGGATGGCGACTGCGGCCAGGATACCGATGATGGCGACCACGATCATCAATTCGATCAGCGTAAAGCCTTTTTGCATTTGCTTCATGATAAGCCCTCTACGTAAGGTTGAAAAATTTCCGGGAGCGAAACTCCTGGAACCATCAAAGCAAGCGGCGTGCCAGAACGAAAGAGCGCCGGAACCCCTGAATTCATCATGCCGAACCCGCAACACGCTTACGGGATCGCCACTTCACGTCACAAAGTGACGTTTTTCGTCACATCCTGTAGCCGGGAATTTTCGAATGATCGACTTCGTCGATCTGCTCCGGACTCATGAACTGGTTCGCATAATCGAGATAAACCCCCCGGCTTATGAAAACGTCGAACAGATCCGGGTCGATATGGTTGTCGAGACAGAACTTGCCGAGGATGGCAAGCGACTCGCTCAGGGTCTTGCCCTGCTTGTAGGGACGGTCTCTCGCAGTGAGGGCCTCGAAAATGTCCGCGATTCCCATCATCCTCGCCTGAATCGACATCTCGTCCCGCTTCAGGCCCTTCGGATACCCCGTCCCGTCCATCTTTTCGTGGTGCCCGCCCGCATATTCTGGCACGTTCTTAAGGCGATTGGGCCAGGGCAGGGTTTCCAGCATGTCGATCGTCACGTCGATGTGCCCGTTGATGATCTGCCGCTCGGCAGCGGTCAGCGTACCGCGCCTGATCGTCAGATTCTCGATCTCGTCGTCGGACAGCAGATTTTCCCCGTCCACCTTGTGGCGCACCGCCAGTTCCTTGACGCGAGCGACGTCCGCGTCGCTCATGAATTCTCCGCCCATGTTGCATTTGTTCAGAAATTCGAGATCTTCTTCCAGTTGCGCAAGGGCTGCGCGATAGTCCCGCTCCAGCTCCGGTTTTCTTTCAGGAGAAGCGATCACGCCGTTCAGGTAGGCTATTTCGGCATCGCGCCTCAATACTGCGAACTTGGCCTCGACGCAGTGTATCCTGTCGAAAATCGTCTCGAGCTTGGTCGATTTTTCCATGACATGCACGGGAGTCACGATTTTCCCGCAATCGTGCAAAAGGCCCGCGAGCCGGAGCTCCATCCTGTCCCTGTCCGTCATCGAAAAATCCTTCAGCGGCCCATCGGTCGTGGCATTTGCAGCCTCGGCCAGCATCATGGTCAGGACAGGAACGCGCTGCAGATGCTTGCCGGTATGGGGCGACTTGTTGTCGATCGCATTGTTGATCACATTGATGAAGGATTCGAACAATTCCTCCATCTGGATGATCAGTTGCCGATTCGTCAGGGCAATGGCGGCCTGGGAGGCGAGCGACTCGGCAAAACTCTGGTCCACATCCGAAAAGCCCACGATCTCCCCGGTTTCCCTGTCCCTGGCATTGATGAGCTGCAGCACCCCGATGATTTCCTGCTCGTGATTCCTCATCGGAACGGTGAGAAAGGACCGGGATCGGTAGCCCGTCATTTCGTCGAATTTTCGCGTTCCGGAAAAGTCGAAACCCTTTTCCTGATAAACGTCCCGGATGTTGATCGTGCTGCCGCCCAGCACGGCATGGGCCACCACCAGCGAGTCGTTCGGCTCTCCATTATCCTTGTAGAGGGGAATGAGCGGAAAGGTGATTTCCTTCCCTGTCGTGCCGCCCATGGCAATTCCCAGGGAATCGGTCCGGAGCGTCTCGAACCGGATCCATTTGCCGTCGATCACGCGATAGAGCGTGCCGCCGTCCGCGTTCACGATCTTCATCGCCGCCAGCAGGATCGTCTCGAGCAGCATGCCGATATCCCGCTCGGCAGACAGCGCCGCGCCGATATGGTTGAGCTCCTCGATCCACCTGAAAATATCCGCCATGGGGACATTCTTCCCCGAAACAGGACTTTCTTGCATGGTTTCTCCCTTCATTCCATCCTCTTTATTTTATGCATGCCGATCTCACCTGCTGCATGTCGGTGATGCCCTGCAGCACTTTCTCGATGCCGTCCTGCTTCAGCGTTCTCATTCCCTCCGAAAGCGCGGTTGCGAACAATTCCGAAACGCGCGCGCGCTCCTGGATGTTCTTCTTCACGGCATCCGTCCCCTCGAGAAGTTCGAATATGCCGAGGCGGCCGCTGTAGCCCGTCCCGCTGCATTCCGGACACCCCACCTGGCGATAGAGCGTGAACTCCCCCTTTTCGTTCGCATGGGCCCTGACCCAATCGTCGTATATCTTCCCCATCACGGCATCGGAATCCCGTTTCCAGGCTTCGGTATGCTTCAGTTCTTCGCAATATTCGGAAAGCAGTCTCCTGATCTCTTCCTCGCCGGCAATCTCGGGCCTCTTGCAATGCTTGCACAAGCGTTTGATCAGGCGCTGGGCAAGTATACCCAGAATCGCATCGGCGAAATTGAAAGGGTCCATCCCCATGTCCAGGAGCCTGACGATGCTCTCCGGCGCGCTGTTGGTGTGCAGGGTGGACATGACGAGGTGGCCTGTCAGGGATGCCTCGATCCCGACCGCAGTGGTCTCTTGGTCCCGCATTTCACCCACCATGATCACATCGGGGTCGGCGCGCAAGAAAGCGCGCATTGCAACTGCAAAAGTGAACCCTGCCTTGGGGTTCATCTGCACCTGGCGCAATCCTTTCTGCGTGATTTCAACGGGATCTTCTGCGGTCCAGATTTTCGTCTGCGGGGTATTGATGAATCCCAGCACGGAATGCAGCGTCGTCGTTTTTCCGGAACCCGTCGGTCCGCAAACGAAGAACAGACCGTAAGGCTTGGTGACAATATCCTTGAGCGTTTCGAGAGCATGCTTCGAAAGGCCGATTTTCTCGATGGGAATGGGCTCCCCGGAAGCCAGGATACGCATCACGATATCCTCCACCCCGCCGGCCGAAGGAATGGTGGCGACCCGCAGTTCGATGTTGAGCGGCCCGAATTTCCTGAATTGGATTTTCCCGTCCTGCGGCCGTCTTTTTTCAGAAATGTCCAGCTCGCACATGATCTTGATGCGGGCCACGATGGCATTCCGGTAGGTCGAAGGAATCTCGACATAGGGCAGCAGCGTTCCGTCCTTGCGAAAGCGCACCTGGATTTTCCCCTTCCCCGGATAAGGCTCGATATGGATGTCCGAGGCGCCCATTTTGTGGGCATCGACGATGATCTTGTTGACCAGCTTGACGAGCTCGTTGTCTGCGGCAGCGGATATCTCGTCTGAAATATCCTCGCTTTCGCTCTCCCCATCCATGGAAGAAAGCAATTCTCCTATGGAAGAGCTGCCTTCTCCGCTGCCGTAGAACTGCTCGACGGTCTGAGCGAATTCCCGCAGCGTACAGACCCTGTAGATCAATTTGTGCTTGGGAAAAACATTGTTGACGATGCGCGAAGCCTGCACCCTCTCCGGGTCCGGGCTGATGATGATCAGCCCATCCTTTGTCTCGTCGACGGGAACCCATTGATTCGTCTCGACATAGTCGCGCTTGATGTTTTTCAGGAGATCCGGCGGCCTGATCCTGTCGGGCTTGAAGGGTTCGTATTCCACCCCGAAGAAATGGGCGAGCGATCTTCCGAGGTCGGACAGCTTGACCTGGAATTCTTCGATGAGCACGTCCTCGATCGGCACCCCGCGCCTTCTTGCCGAGCGTGACGCAAGATCGAACTCGACTGCCGAAATCACGCCGTCCGCGATCAAAAGATCGAAGCGCGTCCTGACGAGTTGATGGGAACGCTGCCGCTGCTTGAGGGCGATGGCGAGGGTCTTGGCAAATTCGACCATCCCCTCCTCTGCCATGGGCTGGAAAGGCAGCCCCAACTTGTTGTTGATGATCTGCAGCACGCCGACCAGTTCGTTGTCGGCGGCATCGACGATGGGCGCAACGAGCATCTGTTTGGTCCTGTAGCCGGTTCTCTTGTCGACCTCGCGCATGAAATGCAGGTGGGGACTGTAGGACTGAAGCTCCTTCTCGTCGTACACATCCTTCAAATTCAGTACCTTCTTGTGGAATGCGGCATATCCTGCAATGCTCTGCTCGGAAATCGGCAGCTTCAAGTCCTTGAAAGAGGACAGACCTGTCTTGACCTTCGAGATGATCGAAGTCCTGTCCTCGCCGATCACGTAAATCGTAACCCTGTCGGCATTGAAAAGCGTGCAGATGTCGTTGCCGAGATCGAATATGATCTCGTCGATATTGCTTGTGGCATGGATCCTGTTGGTCAGGGCCTGGAGGGACCTGGAAAAATTCAGCTTGATGCTGACATCGGCAAGGCTCTCCTGAACTGCAGGCATGCCGTCGCTGCTCCTCTCCGTCAGTCCGGTCATGTCAAAACTCGAAAACCTGATCGTTTAACAGCATCCGAGGCATCACGCCCTCCGCATTTTGTTCGACTTCCTGCATGATGAGGCCCATCTCGCCGGGTTTGAGATGGGTGATATAGATCGGCACATTCCCCTTGAATTTCTTGAGTTCGATCCCGAGCAGGCTGGGACAGAGATGTTTGGATAGCACTGCGACCTCGCGCTCCCCGTCTGAAAAAGCCGTCTCAACGATCAGATATTTCAGATTCGAAATGCGGTTGACCGCATCCCAGAGCGCATCGTTGGTCGTCGTATCGCCGCTGAATACGAGGCTTCCTTCTCCGCTGTCCAGATGATAGCCCGCTGCGGGAACCGTATGGTTCGCAGGCAGCGGGGTGATGCTGCGCCCCGCAAGATCCGTCTTTTTTCCCGGGACGACAGCCTCGTAACGCAAATAGGGGGACTCCGGAGTGGGTATCCTGCCGAAATCCGGCCATATCACATCGTTGAAGATATGCTGCCGCAGGGCGGATATCGTCTCCGGAATCGCATGAATGGTGACCGGTTTTCCCCTCAGATAGCCCACGCTGTCCACGAGAAGGGGAAGCGAGGCGATATGGTCAAGATGGGCGTGCGTCAGGAAAACATGGTCGACCCTGCTCATCTCCTCAAGGGAGAGATTGCCCACGCCGGTGCCGGCATCGATCAGCACATCGTGATCCAGCAGAAAGGAGGTGGTTCGCAATGCACCGCCTATTCCTCCGCTGCACCCAAGAATTCTGAGCTTCACTTTTCTGTCCGCCTACCTGAGAAAAAATTCCATCCTGATTCCCACCAGCTCCAGGATATCGTGATTTTGCAACGGATGCGACTGAAAGCCGATGGCCTGCCCGTTCAGAACCGGCGATCTGTCCCCATCCACATGCGCGACGAAAAAGCCCTGCGGGCGTCTCGTGATCAACGCGACCTGCACCCCGGGCTTGCCGAGCGTGGTCAGGTTCTTGACCAGATCGAGTTCCCTGCCCGCACTCGGGCCGGTGAGAAGCCGCATCGCCGCCATGGCCTGCCCGGCTGGGGGCGACTGCGGTTGAGGCGCGACGTCAGGAGTTGAAGCGGAAGCAGGCAGCATGGCGGGCGAGGCAAGCGGGCGCAGCATGACGGTTTTTTCGAAATCCGGCGCAGGCGCATCCTCATGAACATAGGTCAGCTTGAATTTCCCGATCTCGATGATGTCCTCATGCCGAAGGAAGCATTTCTCGACAGGTTTTCCGTTCACTTTCGTGCCGTTCGTGCTTGCCAGATCCTCCAGGAAGGAATCGTTGAGAATCGTGATGACGAGGGCATGCTCTCCGCTCACTGCGGCATCGTTTATCCGGATATCGTTGCCGGGTTTCCGCCCGATCCGGATGCGTTCCCTGTCGAGCCGGTATTCCTTGAGCGTTCCGTCTTCAAGGCTGAGGATCAATTTCGACATGGAAGCTGCCCCTTCATTTTCTGAAAGACGACCTGAGTTTTGCAATCAGCCCCTTGCGGACAGCGAAACTCTGTTTCACCTTGACCAGGATAACCGAGATATTGTCGCGCCCGCCATTTTCATTGGCAAGTTCGACGAGTTGGTCCGCTGCCAGTTTCATGTTCGACTTCAATGTCTGAACGGCAAGCCGGATTTCCTCGTCATCGAGCATATCGTTCAACCCGTCCGAACATAGCAGATAAATGTCGTCCGGCAGGACATCGAAGCTCCCGACTTCCACCTCTGCTTCCCGCTCGACGCCAAGCGCGCGCGTCACGATGTTTCTATGCCGGGAAACCCTGGCCTCCTCGAGGGTAAGCATGCCCCTGTCCAGTTGCTCCTGAAGCAGCGAATGGTCGCGCGTCAAAAGCTCCAGTTTCTCATCGCGCAGCCTGTACAGCCGGGAGTCCCCGAGATGCGCGACGCTCACCCTGTCGTCGTAAAACAGCGCAGCGACCACCGTCGTACCCATTCCCGCATAGTCCGTCCTGCTTTGCGCAGCGTCGAAAATCGCGCTGTTTGCCGCAATCACCTGACCGCGCAGCAGACTCTCCCCGCTTTTAATATCCATCTCGTCGGCTCTCGCCAACGCTTCCTTTACGCAGGAAGCCATCAACGTCACCGCAATCCCGCTCGCCACTTCCCCGGCATTGTATCCGCCCATGCCGTCTGCCAGAACGACAAGGCCGGTTGCCGCGTCGCAAGCGATGCTGTCCTCGTTGTGGGATCGCACCCGCCCGGTATCGGACCGGCTGGCGATTTCGAGAGCGCGGCTTAAATCCATGTCATATTTCAAATGAACTCATTCCAACAAATTATGCACCATCAGGCGGGATGCGGTGCGCAGCCCGGAATTCATAAAACCGACTTCAGGAGCCTGCCGATTTCGGAAGGATTGCGCGTCACCCTGATTCCGCATTCCTCCATGACCGCCAGCTTTTCCTCGGCCCCGCCTTCCCCGCCCGAGATGATCGCGCCTGCATGCCCCATGCGCTTGTCCTTAGGCGCGGTGAGCCCGGCGACGAATCCGACCACCGGTTTTTGCATGTTGTCCCTGATCCACTTCGCGCAGATTTCCTCGTCGTTTCCGCCGATTTCCCCGACCATGATGACCGCATCGGTTTCAGGATCTTCGTTGAAGCGCTTCATCACGTCGATATGCTTCAATCCGCTGACCGGATCTCCGCCTATGCCGACGCAGGAAGACTGCCCGAGGCCGACTTCCATCAATTGCCCGACGGCTTCGTAGGTCAGCGTTCCCGATCTCGACACCACCCCTATCCTGCCCTTCTTGTGGATATGGCCGGGCATGATCCCGATCTTGATTTCGTCCGGAGTGATGATCCCGGGGCAATTCGGCCCGATGAGGAGCGTCCTTTTTCCCTCCATTCGGTATCTGACATTGATCATGTCGTGGACCGGGATTCCTTCGGTGATGCAGATCACGAGATCGAGCTCCGCTTCGACCGCCTCCAGGATCGCCGCAGCGGCGAAAGGAGGCGGGACGTAGATCACCGAAACGGCGGCTCCCGTCGAATGTTTCGCTTCCCTCACCGTGTCGAAAACGGGAATGCCCTCGAAGTTCTGTCCGCCCTTTCCGGGAGTCACCCCGGCGACGAAGCAGTTGACTCCGTTCGCATAATTTTTGCACTGCAGCGTATGGAACATGCCGGTTTTCCCGGTCATGCCCTGCGTCATCACTTTGGTGTTCTTGTCGACAAGTATGGACATCAATGGCCTTTCGCGGCATCGACCGCCTTTTTCGCAGCATCCATCATGGTGTTCGCTGAAATGATCGGCAATCCCGATTCCGCCAGGATTTTCTTGCCGAGTTCCACATGGGTGCCTTCCAGTCTGACCACCAGCGGCACATTGAGCGCAACCTGCCTCGCCGCTGCAACGATTCCCTGTGCGATCACGTCGCATTTCATGATCCCGCCGAATATGTTGACGAGGATCACCTCGACCTTGGGATTCGCCAGCATCAACTTGAAGGCTTCCGTGACTTTCTCGACCGAGGCGCCGCCCCCCACGTCCAGAAAGTTGGCAGGGGAGGCGCCATAGAGCTTCACGATGTCCATGGTCGCCATCGCGAGTCCCGCCCCGTTGACGAGACAACCGATGTTGCCGTCCAGCGAAATATAGGAAAGTCCGAATCTGGACGCCTCGATCTCCGCGGGATCTTCCTCGTCCAGATCGCGCAGCGCCAGGATTTCAGGGTGCCGGTAAAGCGCGTTGTCATCGAAGTTGATCTTGGCGTCCAGGGCGAGCAGCCTGCCGCCCCTGTCCAAGATCATGGGATTGACTTCAAGCAGCATCGCATCCTTTTCGACGAAAACCCTGTAAAGCGCCATGAAGAATTCGCCGGCGGCATCCACGGCGCTTTCCGGAATGCCTATCTTGCGCGCGACATCCCCGGCGTCCTGCCGGAGCAGCCCCTTGCCGGGATCGATGGTAACCTTGTGTATTTTTTCAGGGGTATCCCTCGCGACTTCCTCTATTTCCGTTCCGCCCTCCCGGCTGGCTATCAGCACCACACGCTGCGATCCCCTGTCCACCACGAGCCCGGCATAATATTCGGCTTCTATCTGCGCCCCCTCCTCGATCAGGAGGCGCTTGACGATTCGTCCTTCCTCCCCTGTCTGGGGCGTCACGAGATGCATGCCGAGCATCTCGCCGGCAAACTTTTCGAGCTCCCCGCCGGACCTTGCGACCTTCACCCCGCCTGCCTTGCCGCGTCCTCCCGCATGGATCTGCGCCTTCACCACCCAGGTGTCGCCGCCCAGCCTTTGCGCATTTTCGACTGCATCCATCACGCTGAAGGCGGAAAAACCCCGGGGAGTCGGAACGCCGTATTCCCGCAAAATTTCCTTCGCCTGGTATTCGTGTATTTTCATGCTTCTCCTTCGATCTCGCCCCATCTGGCGGAAATATTCTGCGGTATGTCGAGGTGATCCAGTATCCTCGCAACGATGTAGTCCACCAGATCGTCCACGGATTGCGGATGCTGGTAGAAACCGGGGTTCGCCGGAAGTATGACCGCACCTGCCCGGGCAAGCCTCAGCATGTTCTCGAGGTGGATCGTCGAGAACGGGGTCTCCCTCGGCACGATGACGAGTTTCCTGCGCTCCTTCAGCATCACGTCCACTGCGCGCTCGATGATGTTCTGGCTCATGCCGGCTGCAAACGCCGCAAGGCTTCCCATGGTGCAGGGGCAGACCACCATCGCGTCCGGCGGATTGGAACCCGAGGTTACCGGGGCGAACCATTCCTCGCGGCCGAAAACGCGGAGCTTGCCCGGTTCCGGCTTGAATCGTTCGACGAAATAATCCTCCGCCTCGCTCGCCCTGGATGGCAGGGCAAGCCCCATTTCCTGCTTGATGACGATCTGCGCCACCGCGGAATAGATGAGATAGAGGCGGGCCCCGCTTTCCAGGATTTTCTCGATCAGCCTGATGGCGTAGGGCATGCCCGATGCGCCCGTCAGCGCCAGCGCGATGGTTCTTTCTTTGTTCATCCGGTCATTGTATGGGAACTTGAGGAACCGCCTCAACTTTTTCGCATTCCAGGAAATGCGCAGCGACCAGGCCGTTGACCGTGCCGAAAAGGAGCGCGGCCGCTGCGAAGAAGGGCGCAAGCGAGAACAGCCCGACATGGGGAATCAGCCAGAAATAGGCCAGCATCAGTTGCCCGGAAATATGCGCGAAAGCCGCGATGATGCTGCGGCTCACTGCACCGAAGAATCTTTCCGGAAGCGCGCTGGCCAGAAAAAGGGCTGCGAGGCTGCAAAGCGCGCCGCAAAGGCTGAGAAAGAATCCGGGAGAGAGGAAGGCGCCGAACAGCAGGCTGCCCGCCAGCACGCGCAACAAGGAAACCCATATCGCCGTGCGCAGTCCGTAGCGGGCGAGCACGATCAATACCACGATATTCGCAAATCCGGGCTTGATCCCCGGAACCGGAAGCGGAATCGCCGCATCCACGAAGGAAAGCCCTATTGCAAGGGCCGCCATGCGGGAGACATGATGGTCGTCCCTGGTTGCAAAAATTTCAATAGTTGAGCGAATCATAGCGCTTATTCCCGCCCAAAAGTTCGACGCTCACCTGGTTCGGCAGACAGATTGCGGCGTCCCCCTCATTCCTCAGCCAACCCTGCCTGACGCAATACTGGCGCGGACCGGGGTCCTTCGCCACCCGCGCAGCTCCTCCGGAAATCACGACGAGGCTCACGCCCAGCGGGCCCGGCACGTCAATCTTTCTGTCCTTGAAAAGGCTGACTTCCGCGAATATTTCCCCGCCCTTCCTGATCAAAACTTGTCTAGCTCCGCCCGCATGCCCCGTTTCCGCGAAAAGAAAGCCCACGAAAACCATGGCGAGCAGAATCACCAGCCAGTCTCCAATCCTGATCAGGCGTATCACTTCAGTTCCCTGTGCCTCACCAGCACCTGGCTGTCCAGGGATGAAAAATGCCTTGCGAGCTTTTCGACCATGTAGACCGATCGGTGCTGGCCGCCGGTACAGCCTATCGATATGGAAAGATAGTTGCGGTTGTCCCGGATGAAACTCGGCAGCCAGGTTTCCACGAAACGCCTGATGTCGTCAAGCATGCGCCCGACGCTTTCATCGCTTTCGAGGAAGCGAACGACTTCCTGCTCCTTGCCGGTCAGTGGACGAAGTTTCAGGTCATAGAAGGGATTGGGCAGGCAACGCACGTCGAAAACCATGTCCGAATCGAGCGGCAGACCGTGCTTGAAGCCGAAAGACTGGAAAAGCAGGGTCAGCCTGGAGCGGTCGATGTGGATGAAGTCCTGTATCCAGCTTCTCAGCACGTTGGGGCTCAGGTCCGAGGTGTCGATCTTGTGGGCGATCTCCCTGACCTCGGAAAGCATTTCGCGTTCGTATTCGATGCATTCGGGAAGCGTGAGCTTGTCGTCGGAAAGGGGGTGCTTGCGCCTCGTCTCCGAAAAACGCTTGACCAGCGTCTCGGTCTTGGCCTCGAGAAACAGCAGGCGCACATCCATTTCGCCCTGCCGCAGCGCCTGGATATGCTGGGGCAACTGAGAAAGCGAGCCGACGTTCCTGACATCGACGCTCACGGCGATGCGTTCGTTCCCCGACTCGAGCAGTATCCGCGTCAGATCGGAAAGCAGCCTGACGGGAAGGTTGTCGACACAGTAATAGCCGCCATCCTCGAGCACATTGAGCGCGATGCTCTTGCCGGAGCCGGAAAGACCGCTGATCAGGATAATCTGCATGTCAGGAGTCACCATTTTGCATATGCGTCCGCTGCCTCTCGACGAAGTCCCGGGTGCTGTCTATCCCCCGCATCAGAAGAATGTGGTTCCTCACGGCAACTTCGACGAGAACGGCAAGGTTGCGCCCAACTGCAACGGGAAGCGTCACTTCGGATACCTCGACCCCCATGATTTCGCGTTTTCCGCGGTCCAGCGGCAGCCTCTCGATTTCCACGAGCTCCGATTCATTCGAACGCTTCAGGTTGACGATCAGCTTCAAATTCTTCTTCGGACGCATTGCATTCTCGCCGAAGATGGTCCTGATGTTGAGCAGACCGATGCCGCGCACTTCCAGAAAATCCCTGAGCATGGGGGGGCAGCGCCCCTCAAGCGTCTCGGGGGCGATCCTGTAAAATTCGACCGAATCGTCGGCAATGAGTCCGCTGCCGCGGCTGATGAGTTCCAGGGCAAGCTCGCTTTTTCCCACTCCGCTCTCGCCGGTGATCAGCACCCCCAGCCCCAGGACATCGAGAAACACGCCGTGCAGGGAAGTCGACTTCGCGAGGTTTCTTGTCAAATAATGGCGCAGCAGCCACATCAAATGCACGCTCTGCTGTGGAGAGCGCAGCAGAGGGACACCGAGGGAATCTGCCATTTCGGCGAGCACAGCGGATACGGGTTCACTTTCGGCGACGATCATGCAGGCGATGTCCCCCCGAAAAATCGGTTCGAGCATGCTTCTTTGCGCGTCGAGATCGAACGCACCGAGATAGTCGTTCTCGACACGGCTCACGACCTGAACCCAATTGGGGTGGATAAAGTTGAGATGCCCTATCAATCCCTGGGTCGACACCCCTATCCTGTCGCTGTCCAGAATTCTTCCGCTCCCGCCTCTTCCCGAAACCCATTCGAGGGCGAGCTTCTCCTTCTGCTCATCGAAGAGCGCTGCGATGCTAATCTGCTGCATGCGCCTTCCACTCGGATACCAGGCGGATGACCGTATCCGCATCGGAAGCATTCAGCAGACTTTCCCTGAAATCCTTGTCGCTGAACATCTGTGCCAGTTCGCCCAGAATTTGCAAATGAAGATCCGTTGCCCGCTCCGGCACGAGAAGCACGAATATCAGGCCGACCGGCTTGGAATCCGGCGCATCGAAAGGAATCGGGGAGGCCAGTTTGACAAAAGCGCCCGCAGCCTCGCGCAGCCCCCTTATCCTGCCGTGAGGAATCGCCACTCCCTGCCCGAGGCCAGTGGAGCCGAGTTTCTCGCGCCCGAAGAGGCTGTCGAAAACTTCGCTTCTGGCAATCCCCAGGCTGTTCTCGAACAGAAGCCCGACCTGCTCGAAGACCCGCTTCTTGCTCCCCGCATCGAGATCGATCAGCACATGCCCGGGGGAGAGCAGTTTGGCAATCAGGTTCACGGCTTATTCGGCTGCCTGAGCCTTCAGCCCTTCGCCGTCGAGGCGGCGCTCGATCGTTTTTTCCTTGTGCTTCATGATTTGTCTGTCCAGCTTGTCGGCAAGATTGTCGATTGCCGCATACATGTTCGCATCGCTGCATTCGGCGAAAAAGTCCTTTCCCGGCATGTGGACAGTCGCTTCTATCTTTTGCTTGAGTTTTTCGACCGACAAAATGGCGCTGATGTCGATCACATGATCGAAATGGCTGGCCACGCGCCCCAGCTTCGTCTGCACGTAATCGCGGATTGCCGGGGTGATTTCCACATGGTGCCCGCTGAGCTTGATATTCATCGAAGAACTCCTTTTTGGGTTATAGTGACTTACGAAGATTGACCGGGGGTATTTTCAGGGATTCCCGGTATTTTGCAATGGTTCGGCGGGCAACCACAATACCCTGCTTCCCCAGCATTTCAGAAATCTGGCTGTCGCTGAGCGGATTTCTCGCATCTTCCGCATTGACGAGCTGGCGTATCAGCGCCCTGATGGCAGTCGAAGAACAGGCGCCTCCCGCCTCGGTCGAAACATGACTGCCGAAAAAATATTTCAGTTCGAAAATGCCGCGCGGGGTGAGCATGAACTTCTGGGTGGTGACGCGGGACACGGTGGACTCGTGCAGTCCGATCTCTTCAGCAATCTCGCGCAACACCAGAGGACGCATCGCGACCTCCCCATGCTCCAGGAAATTGTGCTGTCTCTCCACGATCGCCTTCGACACCTTGTGTATGGTTTCGAAGCGCTGCTGCACATTTTTGATCAGCCATTTCGCTTCCTGCAATTGCTGGCCGATCTGTTGCTGACCGGAGTCCTGCCCGCGGCTCAGGATATCCGCATACAGCTTGTTCACCTTCAGGCGCGGAATGGCATCCGGATTCAGGGAGACGGCCCACTCCCCCTTGATTTTTCGAACGATGACATCCGGAATGATGTAACGCGCAACCTGATTCGAATACTCGCTTCCCGGCCTCGGGTTGAGGTGCGTGATGAGCTGTTGCGCGCCGCGCAATACGACATCATTGCAGCTCAGGCTTTTTTTCAGCTTGGCAAAATCGTGAGCCGCAAGACTCGCCAGATGATGACCCACGATTTCCAGGGCTTCTTCGCGGAAAGGCGTGTCCGGAAGCATCGCCTTCAGTTGAAGCGCCAGGCATTCGGAAAGGTTTCTCGCCCCGACCCCCACGGGATCCATATGCTGCAAATGCTGCAGCGCGATGGCCAAGTCCTCGGCGTCGATTTCCAGCTCGACCGGCAACATGGCGGCAAGCTCTTCCAGATCCTGCGACAGGTAACCATTGTCGTCGAGCGCATCGATCAGCAGGGAAACGATTTTCTTGTCCCTGTCGGTAAGCTGGGTCATGCCAAGCTGCCAGTTCAGGTGATCCCTCAGGCTGGGGCTCTGCGCCTGCTGGTAGTCGTGAACATCGTCGTCGCCGGAAGCCTCTGAAGAATAGGAAGGGCCATCGTTGTCGAACCAGTCGATCTCCTGCGGCACTTCGGAAGATTCCGGCTTCTCGACGGCGGCCTCCCCAGCCTGAAAAACGCCAGCAGACTCCTCTTCCGTAGGCTCTTCCCGCTCGAGAAGGGGATTTTCCAGCAGGAAGCGCTCCACCTCCTGATTCATTTCCAGGGTGGAGAGCTGCAACAACCGGATGGCCTGCTGCAGTTGGGGGGTCAGCGTCAGTTGTTGAGATAACTTGAGCTGTAGCGTAGGTTTCATCGACTCAATTCAATTTTCCGTCACATGCGGAAATGCTCACCCAGATAGACTTTCCTGACATTCTCATTATAAATGATTTCATCCGGCTTTCCGTAAGCCAGAACGACACCCTCGTTGATGATGTACGCCCGGTCGCATATGCCGAGCATCTCTCTCACATTGTGGTCCGTGATCAGTATCCCTATGCCGCGGTCTTTCAGGAAATGAATGATTTTCTGAATATCGAGAACGGCGATCGGATCGACGCCGGCGAAGGGCTCATCGAGCAAGATAAAGCGCGGATTGGTTGCCAGCGCACGCGCGATCTCGACCCTTCGCCTTTCGCCACCCGACAAACTGGCAGCCGGGCTATTCCTCAGGTGGGAGATGTTCAGGTCTTCGAGCAAACTTTCGAGAAGTTTGGGGATCTCTCCGTCCGGATGGCGCTGCAATTCCAGAACAGCCTGGATATTCTGCGCAACATTGAGTTTCCTGAAAACGGATGCTTCCTGCGGCAAATAAGAAAGCCCCAGGCGCGCACGCAAATGAATGGGCATGCGGGAAAGCTTCTCCCCGTCGAGGTAGATATCCCCGCCGTCCAGCGGCACGAGACCGACCATCATGTAAAAACAGGTCGTTTTCCCAGCCCCGTTCGGTCCGAGCAGGCCGACGACTTCCCCGCTGTTCACCTCGAGCGAAACATCCTGCAGGACAGTCCGCGACTTGTAGCGTTTTCTCAGATTTTCCGCCTTGAGACTACTCATTGCTGCGGGGGGCTTTCGAGCGTATCGGAAGGCCGAATAATGGCAGGAGATACCGGGGATGATGCTTTTTGCCCCTCCTTTTTCTTGGGCTGAATCACGGCATGCACTCTTCCCGTCGGCGTCTTCGCCCCTCCTTCGCTCCGGAAAAAGTCGGTGTTCGAATTGTAGGAAATATAGTTCCCTTTCACGGTATCCTTCCCCCGTTTGACATGGGCGTTGCCGAAGAGCTCCACAGTATCGGTTTTGCTGTCGTATTCACCTCTGTCGCCTTCCCCTTCGATATATTCGTCGTAGCCTTCGCGTTTCTGCCTGAAATAAACGGGATGCTCCCCGGAATAGGCAGTGGCATGCCGGTTCCCTGCAGCATCCTGGGTCACGACAGCCTTGTCCGCCTTGATGACCAGGGTTCCCTGCGTCAGGACGACATTGCCGTAGAACGTGTTGATCTTTTTCGCATCATCGATCTCGACCCTGTCTGCATCGATGTGAATCGGCTTGTCCCTGTCGGCCTTTTCTGCAACGGCAGGCATCGTCTGCAAAAGAAGCGCGAACGCCACGAACAGATGCCTATTTTTCATAATCCACATGCACATGGGAGAGCAGATTGACCACTCTCGTCTCGTCGTTGAAAGTCATGCCGACGGCATGAACATCCGTTTTCGGATCCTGTATCCTGACCGGCAGATTCGTCTCCCCCTCATGCTTGTCCGCATTCAAGTGGAGATACTCTGTTGTCATGTCCATCTTGCTGTGCACACCATAAGCCTCTCGAATCACCTCTACCTTGTCGTGCAAATAGACATCTTCGCCGTTTTCGGAAAGCCATGCCCAGTTTGATCTTACACGGATGTTCGCCTGCCCCGGGGAGACCAGCAGAAGATGGGGTTCGATCAGTTTGGAACTGCTATCGTCCAGAAAATGAAACAATACCTGCGCCGACAGGGTCTGGCGCGGCTTGCCGTCAAGGCCGAATTTCGTCGCAGTGAAATTTTCCACAATAGCGTCAGGTATGTGCCTTTTGGAAGCATCCGACAGGGCGGCAAATTTGACCTTGTTCTCCAGCCAGTAGGAAAGCGCCGCCAGAAGCAGGAGAAACAGGACCGGGAACCATTTCCTGAGCTGGTCGGACATCACCAATACCCGGCAAGATGCTCATCGAATTTGCCCTGCATCCGCATCAGAAATTCGCATGCTTCGCGCACTGCGCCGCGCCCTCCCCGTTTTCTTGTCACGTAATGCGCATGCTGCCTGACGATATCCGGTGCATCGGGCACGGCAAGCGCGAACCCGCATCGCCTCAACACCGGCAAGTCGACAAGATCGTCTCCCATGTATGCGGTTTCTGCAGGATCGAGCCCCAGGGACGCCATCAAATCCCGGTAGACCAGCAGTTTGTCGGATGCCCCCTGAAAAAGCAGGGAAATCCCCAGGTTTTTTGCACGCAGTTCGACGCAGCGCGAAGTCCTTCCCGTGATGATGGCAATCTCGACTCCGGAGGCCTGCAGCATTTTCATGCCATGCCCGTCCTGGGTGTCGAACGCCTTCATTTCCTCCCCCGAATCGGAAAGGTAAAGCCTGCCGTCTGTCAACACGCCGTCCACATCGAATATCGCCAGGCGAATCCGCTTCGCCCTCGCCAGGATATCGTCCAATCAGATCACCTTGGCACGCAGCAGATCGTGCATGTTGAGTGCACCCACCAGCTTCGCATCCGAATCGACGACGAGAAGCTGAGTGATCTTGAATTGTTCCATGAACTGCACCGCCTCCGCTGCAAGGCGGTCGGCAGAAATCGTCCTGGGGTTTCTCGTCATGATCGATGCGACCGGGGTTTTCCGGAAGTCTATTTCGTTCTCAAGGGTGCGCCTCAGGTCGCCGTCCGTATAGATTCCAGTCACGCGATTCTGGTCATCGACAACTGCAGTCATCCCCATCCCCTTCTTCGACATTTCAAGGAGCGCCTCCGACAAAAAAGCGTTGCTCGACACGACTGGAACGGCGCCATCCTTGCGCATGACATCCCTGACATGGGTCAGGAGCCTGATTCCGAGCGAGCCGCCCGGATGCGACATGGCAAAATCCTCTGCGCTGAATCCCCGCTCCACCAGAAGCGTCACCGCCAGAGCATCTCCCAGGGCCAGCGCCGCGGTGGTACTCGCCGTCGGGGCAAGCCCCAGGGGACAGGCTTCCTTGTCGACACCTGCATCGAGATGAACATCCGCCTCGACCGCCAGGGAAGAAGCCGGGTTCCCAGTCATGGATATCAATTTTGCGCCCTGGCGCTTGATGAGGGGAATGATGGAAAGCAGTTCTGCGCTTTCGCCCGAATTGGAAAGCGCGACGAAAACATCCTGCTTCGTGATCATGCCGAGATCGCCGTGGCTTGCTTCCGCAGGATGCACGAAAAATGCCGGTGTTCCGGTGCTGGCAAGGGTGGAGGCGATCTTCCGCCCGACATGCCCCGACTTCCCCATCCCGCTCACCACGACTCGCCCGCTGCAGCCGAGGATCATGTCCACTGCCTGAACGAAACGGTGATCCAGTCGCCTGGTCAGGCCCATCACCGCCTTCGATTCGATTTCCAGCACTTCTGCCGCGATCTCGAGCACCGAAAAGTCTCTGTTGGATTGAGGTATCATGTAGGGAATTATACCAGAAGTCGCATGGGGAAAAGGTTTGAGCAAAATCCGTATTGATTGTCCGCCGTCCCTCGGCAAGGGAGGCTGTTCGCACCATGCATGACATCCTGCCGCTCGTTATCGTTTTGCTGGCATCCAGCGTTCTGGTCGTGGCGCTTTTCCGCATAGCGCATCTGCCGCAGATGCTCGCCTACCTGCTGGTCGGCATCCTGGCAGGCCCCCATGCCCTGGGGCTGATTCCGGACACGGCTGAAACCCGCTATCTTGCCGAATTCGGCATCGTCTTCCTGATGTTCAGCATCGGCCTCGAATTCAGCCTGCCCAAGCTGCTCACCATGAGGCGCATCGTTTTCGGGCTCGGGTTCACCCAGGTCATGCTGGCCATTGTCGTTACCCTGCTCGCAGCCCTTGCCCTCGGAATCGACTGGCGCATCGGGCTGGCCCTGGGCGGTGCGCTATCGATGTCCTCGACCGCGATCGTCAGCAAGCTGATGGCCGAGCGGCAGGAGCTTCATTCGGCCCACGGCAGGAAAATCTTCGGCATCCTGCTCTTCCAGGATCTCGCAGTCGTTCCGCTCCTCCTCATCATTCCGGCACTTTCGCATCCGGCGCAAAACCTTCCCATGGAACTCGGCATCGCCCTGCTGAAAGGCGCGCTGGTTCTCGCCGCCCTGCTTTTCCTCGGGCAGAAAATGATGCGCCCCTGGTTCCATCTGGTCGCAAGGCAGAAATCGTCCGAGCTTTTCATGCTCAACGTGCTCTTCATCACGCTCGGGCTTGCCTATGTCACCAACGCCGCAGGATTGTCGCTCGCTCTCGGCGCCTTTCTTGCAGGCATGCTCATTTCCGAAACGGAATACCGCTACCAGGTCGAGAACGATATCAAGCCCTTCCGGGATGTCCTGCTCGGACTATTCTTCATCACCATCGGCATGCTCCTCAATCTGAAGATGGTGTGGAGCGAACTGCCCTGGGTTCTGCTGGTGCTTGCCGCGCTTTTCATCCTCAAGCTCGCCCTGGTGTCGGGACTCAGCTATTTTTTCGACCGCGACTGGAGCGTGGCCTTGCGTACCGGGCTTCATCTCGCACAGGCAGGGGAGTTCGGCTTCGTGCTTCTTGCCCAGGCGAGCAATCTCCACCTCGTGAACGAGTCCACCCTGCAGATCGTCCTCGCCGCCATGCTGATTTCCATGCTCGCCGCTCCCTTCCTGATCGATCGATCCGATCAGGTCGTCAGGCGCTATTCGGCTGGCGAATGGATGCACCGTGCGCTGCAACTGCACACAATCGCAGTCCAGACCATGGCAACAGACGCCCAGATCATCATCTGCGGTTACGGGCGCAGCGGCCAGACGCTGGCGCGGTTTCTGGAGCAGGAATCGATCCCCTTCATCGCCCTCGACCATGATCCGCAACGCGTCAGGGAAGCTGCAGCTGCGGGGGAGAACGTGGTCTATGGGGATGCGAGCCGCAGGGAAGTGCTTCTCGCCGCAGGACTGCTTCGGGTGAAGGCGCTGGTCGTCGCTTATTCCGATGCGCACTCGGCGCTCGTCATCCTGAACCATGCACGCGAACTGCGCCCGGACCTTCCCGTCATCGTGAGGACGCTGGACGACTCCGAAATGGATCAGTTGAGGCAGGCAGGCGCAGCCGAAGTCGTCGCCGAAATCATGGAAGGCAGCATGATGCTCGCATCCCATGCCCTGCTCCTGTTGGGCGTGCCGCTCAACAGGGTATTGAAGCGCATCAGGGATACCCGGGAAGAACGTTACAGCGGATTCCGCGGCTATTTCAGGGGCACCACCGACCAGGCATCCGAGCAAAGCGAGGCATTGCAGCTGCGCCTGCGCAGCGTCATGATCCCGGAAGGCGCAGCGTGCGTCGGGAAATCCCTTGCCGAAATCGATCTCGGCCGCTTCTCGGTCGACATCACCGCAGTCAGGAGGCGCAACATCAGGGGACTCGCCCCTTCTCCGGAAACCGTCCTGGAAGCGGGGGATGTCGTTGTCCTGAGAGGAACGCCTGCCGGTCTTGCCGCAGCCGAGATCGGGCTGCTCCAGGGTTAGAGCACCTTGCAGATCGTGAACGGAGTCGATCCCGTATCCGAATAGGGCTGCGCATAGGCGGCGCTTTCTATCGTGTCCTGGGATTTGGTTTTTTGCGCCCGGAGGCTCCCGGTCTTGGGAATGCCGTCGTCGAGTTGGGCATCCACTGCGGCAGCCACCCTGTCCGCAAGCCCCGACGAGCAGATCATGAGTCTCGAAATCCCAGTCCCGGAAAGGCTGTCGGTGGTCAGGACTTCGGTCGGGGAAGCTGCGCCATCCCCGGTTTGCACCCCGATTATGCCGCCTGCCGAATTGACGGGCTGCTTGGGGGAAGCTGCGGAACCCGTCACGAACCCCGCCGCCCTGAGATGCATCCAGAAAATCTGCGATTCGGCGAGCGGGGTGCCGGTTGCATTGTAGAGGCCGGTGATCACGCCGTTTCCGTCGCCCTTTTCTCCGCCGGGAAGAATCGACGTTCCCCACCGGGTGGCTGCCTGGCTGTCGTCGCCGGGAAGCGCCCTGTACCTGTCCAGATAGGCATAATAGGCTGCAGTGATGCCGGAAAAATCGATGATCGCATTCTTGATCCTGCCCTGCGTGATCATTTCCTGCCCTTTCAGAACCCCCCCAAGAAGCAAACCGATGATCACGAGAACAATCGCGATCTCGACCAGCGTGAAACCTGAATGCCTGGCTTGCATGCTTCAGAGGACCGAACGGCACATCACGTAGCTGCTGCCGGAGACGTAGGCGACTGGCGAAGCGGATGTCAGCACGGGAAGCACCACTGGCGTTGCAGAAGCAATGGCGAGGCTGCGCACCGATCCCATGGTCGCATCGCCGTCGTCGATCTGCCTGTCGACGGCAGTGGCGATTTTCTCCGGAATGCTGGTGAGGCAAATCAGTATGCCGCCCATTCTGATGCCGGCCGTACTGGTCGTGTCGTTTTCGACGCCGATGGTGCCGCCGACGGAATTGGTGGGGAGGGTTCCGCTCCCGTTTCCGGTCTGTATCCCGGCATAGAAACCTGCAGCGCGCAAATGCTGCCAGAAAAGATTGCTTTCCTGGGTTGCTGTCGGCGCAGCATCCGCCCCCAGGTTGGCCGAATACAATCCGGCGATCACGCCGTCCCCGTTTCCATTCACCGCAGCGACCGAATCCGTGCCGAATGCGCCGGTTGGCCAGCGCGCTGCCGCGCCCGAATCGTCACCGGGAATCGCCTTGTAGCGGTCCTGGTAGCCGTTGTAGGCAGTCAGCACGCTGTTGAAGTCGGATATCGTGCCCTTGATCTTGCCCTGCGTAACCATTTCCTGGCCCTTCATTACGGCAGCCAGCAGCAGCCCCACGATCACCAGCACAATGGCGATCTCCACCAAAGTGAACCCCCCTTGCCCCGACGTTTTCATGATTTCCCCTGTTCATAGAAATTGCATTCATTTTCACCATAGCATATGCGAAATCTTCTGCTCACCGGCCGGAAAACCTGCCGATGCGATCAAGCCGCCTCTTCAGGAAAGCGATCTCGTTCGGGTCTTTTATCCTGCCGTCGACAAGCAGTCCGCCGAGCACTATTTTCGCAGCGTCCAACCGGTTCATGTCTGCCAGCGTGAATATCGACATTTCCCGCACCCAGTTGGGCGCCCCTGTCGCGTCTTTCCGTAACGCCTCGGAATACTCGAGCGCAAGCGGCAAATCGTGCAATTCGTATTTGGCGATCAATGCCCCGCTTGCCAGCCACGGCCATCTCCCTTCAGGATCACTCAAAAATTCCCTGGAAATGAAATCGAGCATGCTCCGGGTTTTCCTTTCGTCCTTCACGCCCGCATAGAAATAGGTCGCTGCGAACAGAGGATACTTGTCGCTTGTGTCGAGATCCAGGCTCGCTTCCAGCCATTTTTGAACGATGCCGTAGTCGAGGTCTCGATAGGGAATGATGACGCCAGGCTGAATGTCGAAGGCCTGGAGATAGAGCATCACGAATCTCGAAGCCATGACCGATTCGTCCAGGCTTGCCAGGCGCAATGCGGTCAGCGCCGGCGGACTCTGCAGCGCCTGCGCCCTGGCGCCTTCCCAGGGCATGGCGGCGTGCCAAAGCAACTGGAGCATGAGCGCCGAAGCCAGAATGACGCCAATCCGGTTCACAGCTCCCTCCTGTAAAAATCGAAAAGCGCAGCGCTCGATATCAAAACCGAATAAATGGCTGTTTGAGCCGCGACAGAAAGGAGTTCATGCCAGTCTGAACCAGGGTAGACCAGCCATGCAGTGCGGGTGAATTCGTCCAGCCTGGGCAGCAAAAAACCGATGGCCGAAAGGACCATGCTCCCTATTCTCCGGAGCAAATCATGCCCTGCGAGAGGCCCGTTCACGATCAGGATGAGCGTACCCATGGCGCGCGAAAGCAGGTAAAAGCCGAAGGCCGCGGCAAGAGCGGAAGGCATCTGGGTGAGCGTGATCGCGAAAAAGAAGCTGACCGAACTCATCAGAACGAGTTCCAGGAAAAGCGAAACTCCCCAGAGCAGTACCGTACCTGCCGCATTGCTCCACAGCAGGGGAATGCACAGCAGAATGGACAGGATCAGGGAACAGGCCGCATAACCCGAAAGTTTGCCGAAGCCATAGCTGGCCCTGCTCATCGGCATGGCGAGAAAAAATTCAAGAGCCTTGTCGTGGTAATCGCGCAGCATGCCGGACACGACGAACGAACACAGGATGAAAACCGCGCCCAGCCTGTAAATCATCGCCAGCGCCCCGGACTGGATTTGCCTGCTTTCAGTGACTGCAATCTGCTGCAAAAACAGCGAAAAACCGAATCCCAGAACGGCGAGCAGGAGCGCAAGCCACAAGACCTTGCTGCGCAGGGCTTCAATCAGGGTATAGCGGGCGATCGTCATCAAGGCAGTCTTCCCGCCTGAACCATCAAGTTCATGAGGATGCTGGGCGATACCCATATCTCGATATCATCGAAAGTCGGTGTCATTGGCTTGGAAACGAAATTAACATCGCCATTACTGTTTTCTGCTTCATCAGCATCCCTGCTCGTGCCCAAGCGCGCGCCACCGTTTGGTGTGTACGCACCAAAACCATTCTTGCCGTGTGAAACGACGACTGCTGGGATATTGGCAGCGATGCTGGTTCCGCCGACTGTGGACAAGATGTCCAGGTTTGCATTTGAGCACAATTGGAAGGAAACGCCATTCACCACACTGCAGCTTGATAATCCCGTACCATCCTTGCTGTCCGCCCAGGTCGCCGTGACTTCATAGGTGTAACGCCGCGCCCAGGCATCAGTTTCCTTGACTCCCAATGTAACCCAGGGCAGCACGCCCACTGCGACATTGCCGACCACATTGGCACAAGCATAGGGCGAACCGGCAACAGGGTTCCTGTACTCCTGACCGGCGGCCACACCGGCAGAGTTGGTCTGTCCGGTCGGGATAGTGCCGTCTGCCGGGCAAGGCAGCCTCCCATTGATGATGGCATAGCCAATGAGTGCCTCTCTGATCTCATCAAGAGAATTTTGGGTTTCTCTTATCTTTTGCAGGTCGATCTGGGCGGTCAGGGGCACTAACAATCCCCCGAGCAGCAAGGCAATGACCACCAATACCACCGCGATTTCGATAAGGGTGAATCCAGCTTGTTGGTTTAAATCCCCTGTATAAGTCATGGGATACAGGCCAACAAATCCGTTGAAGTTGAAGTCGTCGAGTACGCTTGAGCGCCCGAGAAAAAAACGTCTCCCGTAGTGAAAGCCCTATATACGGCGCTCTCCAAATAGTTGCTCCAATCGTTTTTCTGCGCATTGGTGCCCCTGTCTTGGGAAGCCTCTCTTTCTCCCGAAAAAATCACCACCCCCCTGCATGGCACAGCATTGACAGTGAGGCAGGCAAAACCGGAAGTGCATCTCGCATAAAGCAAATTGTCCTGCCAATTTTCCAAGGAATAATTGCCGGTAGCGGACACCCCGGGAACTCTCCCGATATTGAGACTCCCCACAATGGTACCGCCGGCTGTTTCAGTCACTGGCGAAGTCGAAAAATTGATGGCTCCAGGCGCAGGAAGGGTGGACAGATTCGATATGGCATCTGTGAGTAACCCGTTTACGAACCCTTCGAAGTCTTTGCGTTTCTTTATGGCATTGAACAGATCGCTTCTGGTGATAAAAATCACACGATCGTTCACGATCTCATTGCCCGAGATATTCCCGACCGGGCCGGCGACAAACCGAGTCACCGCATTCGCAATCGGAGAAACAGCCGCGTTATTGATGCCGTGAACCGGATCGTTATCCAGATAATTGGATGCAATGTAATTTCCCCCACAGGTTGGCGTGCCCGATACCGAAGCATGACTCTGACTTCCCATGGCCGCCCCTGGCGCAAAAATGACTGCCACAGCCTGATTGTCGGGAGTCGAACCCGTAAGGAAGCTAATCCCGTCGGATGCCACAACCTGGAATAATCCGTTATTGTCCCAGTTCATGAGATCGGTTTTAGGGTTGTATTTATAAGTTCCAGACACGGCATACCACAGACAATTCCCATTGCCATCTTTCAACGGAGGCAAGCCCAGCGTCTTCCAAGGCAGCCTTCCGAGTATGCTGACATTCTCGGCCCCGCAATTTCCTTCTGCGCCGCCTTCACCGCCTATGGCCGTCCCCGACCTGTCGGGGCAGGGAAGATAACCTTCCACATTTCCGTGATGCGTATCGCCATAGGTTATGGCAAACCCGATCAGCGCATCCTTTGCCTGCGCAAGCGCTTGAGCAGTTCTTTTGTCATTTTCAATTTTTTGCCTGGCAATGCTCACCGAACCCGTCAGAAAATAAGCCACTCCCATCGTCACGACGATCAGCAGGAGCAGCAGGATCGTGACACCTCTCTGTCTCATTTCTTCTGCACCGGTTCAATATGGCGCGGAACGCCGTTTATCCAGACCGTCTTCCCTCCGCCTTTCAATTCGACCGAACCGGTCGCGCTTTCCTGTTGAACCATGCCCTTCAAAGCGATTTGTCCCGGCTGCCGATGCTGCCGATCCAGCATGGCGCGCTCCTGGGGGGTGAAAAAAAACCTGCCGAAGGAATCGGCTTTGGAAATGGCAGGCAGCAGCATGAAAGCCAGGATCAGCCCTTTCATTTCAATCCCTCCAGCGTCGCCCATATCACGGTGCATCCGGCTTTCAGGTGGGGCTCGTAACTCATCCCGGAAGCCTCCCTGATTCTTTCGGTGTTGCATCCCGCAACCAGGGAAATGCCGTTCGATCCCGTTTCCAGCGAGCCGATGAAATCCAGCAGTCTTCCCTCGTGAAGCAGGCTCAACTGGAATACAACACGGTCCACGCTCAATGCGAAAAAGTCGGATGCCGGGACCTTCTGCCTGGGAGAAATCGAATACTGCATGTCGAACAGCGAGGATTCCGTTTCTTCCAGACGCTCGACGAGATCGATTCTCCTGAAACTCCCGATGAATCCCATTTTGACAAGATTTCCATAGGATGCACGATACGAACCCAGGTTTTCCTGCTCCCGCCTCGCCTGCCTGACTCTGTCGTTTGCCAAGGACAATGACTTCTCGGCCGCGGAATCTTCCGCGTCCATTTTCTTCAGCAGGCCCTGACCGATGACCGGCGCCGCCGTCGCCAGAACAAGCGCACCGACGAAAACGGCAATGGGCCTTGCCAGCCGGGGCAAATCCTCGCGAATGAATTTCACGATCCCACCTTCCATACCGCCCTGATGGAAAAGGCCGCTCTCTCCCCGGATTGCCCGGATCTCTTGACAAGGCCGGCATCGGGATTCAGGTCCAGGGGAAGACCGATCTTCGCGACCCTCATCCCTTCCTTCTCCAGCACCCCGCAGAATCGGTCGACTGTTTCGTTGGCCTGTCTGTAGTTGCCTGCGAACGGGAAAATTTCCCCCTCCATGAAAATCACCAGATAATTCGGTCCCTTCTCGAGCAAATCCCGATCGAAGCCGATCTCTCCCGAAACCGCCTTCACCGATTCGGGATGCTTCGCAACCTGCCATGAAAACCGGTTGATGCGGATACCCGGAAAAGCATCCAGCGTCCGACTCATTTCAGCGAACAATTTTCGTGGCGGCGGGAAGGCCGATTCGACTTTTTCCGCGACCAAAACGGCCGCTTTCATCTTCTGCGGCGAATCCGGCCCCGAATCGGGCGGCACCAGTTCCCGGTAACGGGTCATGGCGGCATCCGCGCGCGCATTCAGCATGACCGCATGGCCATGAAGGCTGACCGCCCTCGAAACGTCGATCCCGGCAAGAGACAATCCTCCGATGACCAGGGATGCCGACAGGGCGTATGCGGCATACTGCCACTGCCTCAAATCGTGGGTATGGGTATGCTCCTCGCTGCCGTACTGGTTGACGCCCCGCCCGAGCAGATGCAGGAAAAGCGGCAACGCATCCGACCCCGCGAATTTCCCCCTGAACCCGATGCGTTTTGCCGCATCCTTCAGGTCGAGAAAGACATAGTGAATGGAAGATGTGTCTCCGAGCACCGCCCCGAATAGTTTTCTTTGTTCGATACCGCAAAGGATCGAGACCTGAAGCGCTCCATTCCCGGGAAGGAGATTGAGCGCATGCAGGTACTTGTACAGCCGTTCGGACTCGATTTGCAGGATGGCGGCGGGATCGTCCTCGGGGCGAACGAGGGTCAGGCGCGAGAAATTGAGGCTTCCGTTCAGAAAGAAACTCTGCCTCAATCCCGTCCCGTTCTGGAAACTGAGCAGCAGGAAATGGGATGCATGGATCTTCCCGACCAGTTTTTCGCTCAGCATCGCGACCGAAGCAATGCCCGAGAGGGCGATCTGCCGCTTCGCCATCGATTCGATCCAGGGAAGGATCAGATTCGGGTTCGTCAGCGCCGAAAACAGGATCCGGTCGCTTTTTCCTTCCCTGCCCTGAACGAGCACATTGCGAAAAGGCGTATGCCGATAATACTGATTCAGTTTTTTCTCGTGGAAAGGCTTCCTGTCGCGCCAGCCGAGATGGGGGACGCGCTCGATGCGGTAATCTTCCTCGACGAAATCGGCCAGCATGCCGAATGTGGCATCTTTCATATCGTCGAGATAACGCTCGAATTCCCGCCTGCCCTCCTCGCTGTTGGGAAAAATGCGCTGAGAATCCAGGGAGCCTCTCTCCATTTTCGCCGCAAGGCAATGCCTGTCCCCGATGAAAATCAGCCCCTTCACCTGATCCTTCCCAGCATGTCGTAAATCGGGGTGATCGCCGAGAGCATGATCCATCCGAGCAGCGATCCCAAAACCACCGTCAGGAACGGCTCGATCATCACCTGAACCCTGCGAATGGCCTCCCTCGTATCGCGCTCGTAGAAATAGCTCACGTTGAAGAAAGCCTCGTCTAGCTGACCTGTCGCTTCGCCGACCTTGATCATCCTGAGCACGAGTGCCGGGAATATGCCGGCTTCCTGGAAGCTCTGGAGCAGCGTCTTGCCCGCCTCGATCTCCCTTTTTGCATTCTTCAGTTTTTCGGAAATCACCAGGTTTCCGGCTATTCCGGTGGAAATGGAGATGCAGTCGAGTATGCTGACGCCTGACTCGTACATGATCGCGAAGGTATTGGCGAACCGCGCCAGGATGATCTTGAGGAGGATGGGGCCGATGATCCATATCCTGGTCTTGATCTCGTCCACCCTGAACCTGGCCTCCCTGCTCAGCAGGGTGAATGACCTCACCACGACAAAAAATCCGACCGGGATCAAGAGCAGGTAGTAGCGGTAATTCACGAAGAAGTCCGATACAGCGATGAGCGCCCTGGTTTGGGGAGGGAGGGTTTGCCCGAGGTTCCTGAAAAAAGTGCTCAACTGCGGCACGAGGTAAATCATCAGGAAAAAGGTGATGGCGATGACGACAATGCCGACAAAAGCGGGATAAAGCAGTATCTGCCTGGTTTGCGCGCGCATTTCGTCCTGCCACTTGAGCGAATCGGTCAGATGCTTGAAGATCGCCGGAAGCCTGGCGCTTTCTTCCCCGGCCTTCACCAGGCTGACCATCACGCTGTCGAATATTCCGGGATTGAGCGCCATCGCCTGAGAAAAATGCATCCCCCCCTCTATGTTCTCGATCATTTCCGCGATGACCTCGCGAAAATGCGGCACGTCCATGGTATCCCTCAGATCAGAAAGGGACTCGATGAGCGGAACGCCTGCCCTTGCCAGAAGTTCCAGATTGAAGAAGAAGGTGATCAGTTCGCGCCGGCTTACCTTGTTGCCGAAAAAAGGCTTCCTGATGGATGCCGGCCTTCCGGAAACAAGATCGAGGCCGATGCGCTTCAATCGCTCGTCGAGATCCGATTCGCTCAGCGCTTCGAGCACGCCGCTTCTCACCATGCCGAACCGGTCTATCGCCCGGTAGGAAAAGAGGGTCATGTCGATCTTCCCGTCAGATCGATCACTCTCGAAATCTCGTCCAGAGAAGTCACGCCGGATAGAACAGATCGAATCGCACTCTGCGAAAGCGTCCTGAATCCCTTTTCCCGTGCGAGATTTCTCATCTCGCGCAAGGTACCGCGGCGCACGATCAGATCGTCGAAGTCTTCGTCCAGCCTGACGAGCTCCATGATCGCAAACCGCCCAGAATAGCCCTGGAAATCGCACGATTCGCACCCTTCCGCCCTGTAAACGACGGCCTTTTCGCCGAGCAATGCCGCTTCTTCCGGGCCGGTTTCATAGGCCTTCCTGCAGGAATGGCAAAGCCGCCTTGCCAGCCTCTGTGCAATCATGCCGATGATGTTTCCGGCCATGATCTCGGGATGAATACCGAGGTCATACAGCCTGGGAATGGCGCCTATCGCGGAATTGGTATGCAGCGTCGTGTAAACCTGATGTCCCGTCATCGCCGCCCTGAATGCCATGACTGCCGTGGGCTGGTCGCGTATTTCGCCGACCAGGATGATGTCGGGGTCCTGGCGCAGCATCGACCTGATGCCGCCGGCGAAATCCAGCTTCGCCATTTCGTTGACGGATGCCTGCCTGATCATCGGCATCGGGTACTCCACTGGATCTTCCAGCGTCATGATGTTGACCGCCTCGGTATTGATGCGGCTCAATATGGAATAGAGCGTCGTGGTCTTCCCGCTCCCCGTTGGACCCGTGACCAGGATGAGCCCTTCCGGCTTCGAAATCATCATCTTGAGTATTTCGAGCTCCTCCTTTTCCAGCCCGATATCTTCGAGAAGAACGATCCCTTTCTGCCTGTCGAGAATGCGCAGGACGATATTCTCGCCATGGGTGGTGGGTTCTGCGGAGACCCTGAAATCGATCTGCCTGCCGGAGAGTCGCAGCGAAAACCGCCCGTCCTGAGGCGCGCGGTTTTCCGCGATATTCATGCCGCTCATCACCTTCAGCCTCACCGCCATGGGAGACCAGTACGACTTGTGCAAACTCCTCAACTGGCGCAGCACGCCGTCTATCCTGCAGCGTATGCGAAGGAAACTGTGCTCCGGTTCGAAATGGATGTCGGAAGCACCGCGCTGCACCGCATCCGACAGGAGCGCATCGATCAGCCGCACCACGGGCTGGCTGAATTCGGTCACGCCGATCTGCAGGCCGGGATTTTCGATCTCGCCAGGTTCTATTTCCTGGAGTATGCCTTCGATGGAAAGCTCGAATCCGTAATACTGGTCGATCGCATGCATGACCTCGGATTCCCCGGCGAGCAGCAGATGCAAACTGCAGTCCTCCCCCAGCAGCGCCTTGACCTGATCCAGGGCGATGATATTTTCCGGATTGGCTATCGCAAGCGTCATAATGTGGCGGTTTTTGTCGAAGGACAGGGGCAAAACCTGATGACGGCGCGCGACTTCCTGAGGAATCAGCCTGACCGCTGCAGCATCGACCACCACCCTGGACAGATCCACGGTTTCCTGACCCATGCTTTCCGAAAGCACGTCGCGAATCGTGCCTTCCGTCAGAAACCCGAGCCCCACCATCAACTCCCCGAGCCGCATACGGCTCTTGTCCTGTTCGAGCAGCGCGATCCGGAGCTGATCCTCGCCAACCACGCCTTTCTCGATCAGGAGCTGTCCGAGCAATTTATTGCGCTCGCCCGGCATGACCATTTTCCAGTTCACGGATTCTGTCAGCTGCCACAGCCGGGTCGAATCCAGGGAACCCCTTGCCGGAGAGCTTGAGGGCCATCCTGTAATACTCGAGCGCAGGCTCGATGCGACTCAGGTGATCCAGGCTGACCGCCAGATTGAAGGCGAAATCGGGGTTTCCCGGTTCGCTCTCGAAGGCGTTGAAATAGGCCTGCTGCGCATCGGCCCAGAGCGACTGATTGGCATAACGGTTTCCCAGACTGAAATAGAGTTCCCCGGAATCGGGCGAACTTCTGAGAAGACTTTTCAATCTGCTCTCCGCGCCATCGGGATTCATGATGTCGACGAGACTCGCCGTGGCGACAGGATCGCCAGGATCTATTTCGAGCACCCTGTTGTAATAGCGCTCCGCAAGGGAAATGCGTCCACGCTTGAGCGCGACTGCGGCAAGGCCGAGCAACGCCTCCTTGTTCTGCGGGTCTTTCGACAACAGGGTCGTATAGTCTTTTTGCGCCCCTGCCAGATCCCGCGCCATCATGGCCTCATATCCCCTGACCGAAAGCGGATTGACGACAGCGCTCTCCTGGCTCTTCTCGATTTTCACGGAATTGATGACCTGCTCCTGCTGCACCGGCTTTTCCGGCGGCTTGGCTTCGCTGACTTCTGCCTTATCCGGCACCTTTTTCGGCATTTCCTGCTGTGGCGGAGGCAGAGAAGGCATGGGAGCGGCAGGATGCTGGACAGAACGAGCCGGTTCCGAAGCTTGTCGCAGGTAGTAGAAGGCACTGGCTAGCAAAAGAAGGGAGACTGCGGACAGCAGGCCCCACGGGCGCCAGCCCCATCCCGATTTTTGGGGGAGCTGCGCGGCCCCGATATCTTCAGCGGGCGCTTCCCCGGGAGTCTTATCCTCGATTTGCAGCGTTTCCCCTTCGCTCCCGGCTCCCTTGATCATGTGCGTCAGGATGTTCATGCTCAATTCCCTTCGGTATCGAAAAAATTCCGATCCGGAAGGGCGCTTCTGAATTTCGCGAAATCCCCATCCAGGCTGGCATCCTTGATGACGATGGGACGCAGGAAAATGACCAGTTCCGATTTGGTGGTGGTATCGTTCCTGTGGGAAAAAATCCCGCCGATGCTGTGCAACTGGAACAATCCCGGGACGGTGTCGTCCGCATTGCGAACCGAGTCCTGCATCAGGCCGCCGAGAACCGCGATCTGTCCGCTGTTCACCCTGATCACCGATTCCATTTCTCTCGTCTGGATCTCGGGAATGAGGTTCTTGACTGTGGCAGGCAGCGAGGGATTGGGATCGGAGACATACCCCAGAATTCGCGAGATAGTCGGCCGCAGGTCGATGATGATGGAATCGTTGCTGCCGATTTCCGGGGTCACATCCATCACGAATCCGACCGGAACGGAATTGACCGTCGTGGTATAAGTCGTGAGCGTGGTGGTCTGGTTCTGGCTGGTGTTGGCCTGAATCGTGAAATAGATCCTGTTGTCCACCACCTTGAGAAGCGCAGTCTGGTTGTTGAGCACACTGACCTGGGGGCTGGAGAGAACCTTGACCTTGCCGAATGATTCGAGCAGCGACACCGTCGCCGAAAGATTGCCCACGCTCGAAGACGGATTCGTGTAACTCAGCACGAACAGACTCTGGTTGACCGCCGAAGGAATGCCTCCGGTCGGAGACTGGACGAGACTCCAGCCTTTCCCGCCATTGGCGAGTCCGGCCCAATTGATTCCCTGCTGATACGCGTCGCTCAACTGGACTTCCACCACGGTCGCCTCGATCAAAACCTGCCTTTTCGCGCTTTGCATCACCCGATCCAGGAATTCCTGGATCTTTTTATGCTGGCGGGAGGTCGCTCGGATGCTGATGATCCCGGCCTCGGGGTTGGCTATCACCGAGGAGGCCTCCCTGAACGTGGTGCGCTTGATGACGGTGGTTCCGGTATTTTGCAGTGTTGCGGGGCTCGGGCTTGCCGCAATGGAGCCCTGGTCCCTCTTCCCCGACGATATGCGGGGAGGAGCGCCGGTTCCCGTCGTGGTCTGGATGCCGGCCTGCTGAACGATAGTCTCGGAAGACCCTTCCGGCAATATCTTGTCGGTTTCGTGCAGCAAATCCTTGATGTTCTGGATCAGCGTCTCCCAGAACCGGTTTTTGGCGATATTCGTCACCGAAGTGGTCGAATTGTTGATCCCCGCTGTCGCCGTACCGGTTCCTCCAGCCACGACCCCTGCCCCAGGCGTCGCAATCTGGGTGATGATCGCAACAGAGCCGTTCGTGTCGCGGGACATGTTCAGATAATCGACCTTGTAGTTGAGCAGATAGGGCGTATCCGGCATGACGGAGATATCCGCCCCTTCCATTTCGTAACGCATGTCGACCTGCTCCGAAATGCGGCTCAGGATTTGCGGCAGGCTCTGGTTGATCGCATTGATGGTCACTACGCCGTTGATGCCGGGATGGATGTCGATGTTGATGCCCGCATCGCGCGCCAGGGCGTAAAGCAGTTCCTGCACCGGAACGTTGTAGACGGACACGCTATAGACCGCGATTCTCGCAGCCGGCTTCGGGAGAGGCGGGGCAATGCTGGACCTGACCGGCTGCGGAATGGCTCCCTGCCTCCCTGGTTTTGTCAGCAGATGCTGGGAAGAAGGCTTGATGGACTGGATCCCGCAGGCTGCCAGACTCAGGCAGACCAGGATGGCGATAGCTTTTTTCATGGATACTGGTTTTCACAATAGTCTTCATGAACCACAATAGCACCGCCCCGGGTATTTGCAATGCCGGAAAGCCCCGCTGCATCAACCGCCGATGCAGGTCAAAAATGCCTGCTCGATGCTTTTTTTCTGCGAAATACTCGAAAGCTCATCGGGAGACCCCAGAAAACTCAATTTTCCTTCGTGAAGCACCGCCATCCTGTCGCAAAGTTCGCTCATCTCAAGAAGGGAGTGGGATGTGAAAAGCAGCGTTTTTCCAGCATCCTTCAGCTTCAGCAGCTTCATCTTAACCAGCGCCCTCGCCTTGGGATCCAGGCCGCTCATCGGCTCGTCCAGAACAAGAAGTTCCTTTTCACTCAGAAAACAGGCGGCAAGCCCGAGCTTCTGGGCCATGCCTTTCGATAAGGCCTTGATGGGCTTCTCCAGCGCATCCCGATCCAGGTCGAGCTCTTTCAGCATTTCGAAAATTGCGGCGGAATCAGGATCGATCCCATGGAGTTTCAGTGAGAGATCCAAAAAATCCCGCCCCCAGAGAAACCCCGGCGGATTGAAGCGCTCCGGCAGATAGGCGAGCCTGGTCCGGGCGCGGCTTTCGACGTGGGGAATGTCGAAAATCGTTATTTCGCCTTCGTCGAGGACGCAAAAATCGAGCAGGCACTTGATGAGCGTGGTCTTTCCGGCGCCGTTCACCCCGGCGAGCCCGAGAAAGCTTCCGCGCTCGACCTGGAATTCCAGGTTTCCGAAAACCACAGACTTGCCATATCTTTTGCCTGCATTTTCGAATTTCAGTGCGGGTTCCAAGCCATCCTCCTTACAATTTGTTTCAATATAGCAGCCGCCAAAGCACTGTCTTTGTCATGGAAGGTGGTTTAAAATACGCACCTCATTCACCCGAAAAACGCCGACCGTGCCCCCTGAAAACTTTCTGGAAATCCGGGATCTCAACTTCGCCTACGACAAACGACCCATTCTCAGGGGCATCAATATGTCCATCCCCAAAGGCCAGGTCGTCGCGATCATGGGGGGGAGCGGCTGCGGCAAAACCACGCTCCTGAGATTGATAGGCGGGCAGATCAGGCCCACCCAGGGTTACGTCCAGTTCGACGGAAGAATCGTCCACGAACTCGGCAGGAGCGATCTTTACGAGACCAGGCGCAAGATGGGCATGCTTTTCCAGTTCGGCGCGCTCTTCACCGATCTCTCCGTATACGACAATGTCGCATTCCAGATGCGCGAGCATACCGACCTTCCGGAATCCCTCATCAGGGACCTGGTTCTGATGAAGCTCGATGCAGTGGGATTGCGCGGCGCAAGGGATCTGATGCCGAACGAGCTTTCCGGCGGCATGGCAAGGCGCGTGGCGCTTGCCAGGACGATCGCCCTGGACCCCATGCTCATCATGTACGACGAACCTTTCACGGGACTCGACCCGATATCGCTCGGGGTCATCGGCAACCTGATCAGGAAACTCAACGATGCGCTCGGCGCGAGCTCCATCGTGGTCACGCACGACGTGCAGGAATCCCTGCAGATCGTCGATTACGTCTATTTCGTCTCGGAAGGCGTCATTGTCGCGCACGGCACCCCCGACGAAATCAGGTCGTCCAAAACGCCATTCGTGCACCAGTTCATCCACGGCGAAATCGACGGTCCCGTGCCGTTCCATTACCCCTCTCCACCCTATCTCGAAGATTTGCAACTGGAGTCGCCCCATGCTTGATCTTCTGAGAAAACTGGGGCATACAGTCATAGACGCCGTCTGGCGCCTGGGTTATGCGGGGAAGTTCTTTTTCCTGACCCTGATCGGTTCGGGGATCAGTTTCAGGCGCTTCCATCTCGTCGTCCGGGAAATCTATTACACCGGGGTGCGCTCGCTCATCATCATCATCGTGTCCGGACTTTTCGTCGGCATGGTTCTGGCGCTGCAGGGCTACGAAACGCTGCAGCGCTACGGCTCATCCTCGGCGCTCGGAGTGCTGGTGGCCCTCGCACTGGTCAGGGAACTGGGACCGGTCGTCTCGGCGCTTCTTTTCGCAAGCCGGGCGGGTTCTGCGATAACGGCGGAAATCGGGCTCATGAAGGCGACCGAGCAGCTTTCCGCCATGGAAATGATGGCGGTCGATCCGATATCAAGGGTGGTCGCACCGCGTTTCTGGTCCGGCGTGATCTCCTTGCCGCTGCTCACTGCGATATTCAACGCGATGGGCATTTTCGGCGGCTACCTGATCGGGGTGGTGCTGATCGGGGTCGACGAGGGCTCCTTCTGGTCGCAAATGCAGGCCGGCGTCGATTTCAGGGAAGACATCATGAACGGGGTGATCAAGAGCTTCGTGTTCGGCATCGCAGTGACCCTGATCGCTGTTTTCGAGGGTTACGATTCGCCACCCACGGCCGAAGGCGTTTCCGGCGCGACCACACGCACGGTCGTCACTTCGTCCCTGGTCATTCTGATCCTGGATTTCGTATTGACCTCATTCATGTTTCGGGGAGTTTGATTCAATGGAACGCACAACACTGGATTTATGGGTCGGCATTTTCGTTGCAGCCGGCATGGCTGCAATTCTCGTGCTCGCACTCAAGGTGGGAAACTTCAGCCTGAACGGGTCCAGCACCTACCCGGTCTATGCCTATTTCGACAATATCGGCGGATTGAAGCCCAGGGCTCCGATCAAGAGCGCAGGAGTCGTGGTGGGAAGGGTGGCGGCAATCGCTTTCGACCAGAAACAGTACAAGGCCAGGGTCACGCTCAATATCGACAGGCAGTACCAGTTCTCCAAGGACAGCACCGCATCCATCTTGACCTCCGGGCTTCTGGGAGAACAGTATATCGGACTCGATACCGGCGCTGACGACCAGATGCTCAAGGCCGGAGACACCATCACGCTGACCCAGTCGGCCATAGTTCTCGAAAAACTGATCGGTCAATTCATCTTCAACAAGGCCGGATCGGGCAACCACCAGTAGAAAGGAAATCATGAGAAAACTTCTGACACTGCTGCTCCTCTTCCCGGTTCTCGCGTACGCGGAAATCGCGCCTGACGCGCTGATCAAGGATCTGGCCCAGGAAGTGACCGCCATCATCAAGCAGGAAAAATCCAGGCATTCCGACAGGAAGGCCCTGGCCGATGCGGTCGATGCCAAGATCATGCCCCATTTCGACTTCACCCGCATGACCAAGCTGGCGGTCGGCAGGGGATGGCGCGATGCGACCCCGGAACAGCAAAAAAGCCTGACCCAGGAATTCCACACCCTGCTGATGAATACCTATTCCAGCGCGCTGGAGTCCTACAGGAACGAACCCATAGAAGTGCTCCCCCTGTCCGCCGCACCGGATTCGAATCAGGTCATGGTTCACAGCCGCATCATCCAGAGCGGCAAGGCGCCCATCTCGATCGATTACCGGATGGAAAAGACCGGCCAGGGATGGATGATCTTCGACGTCTCGGTCGAAGGCGTGAGCCTAGTCACGAATTACCGCAGCACTTTCCAGACCGAGATCAGCAATTCCGGGATCGACGGCCTCATCAAGATGCTTGTCGACAAGAACAAAAAGCTTGAAACGGGCAAATGATCCAGCGCCGGGGCATCCGCATTTCGTTGGAAGGTCCGGTCACGGTCGGCAACGTCAGGAAAACGCTCGCTGAAGGACTGGCCGAAATCGAGGCAGGAGCGCTCGAGGTCGATCTCGGCAAGGTGAGCGCGGTGGATTCCTCCGCGATCGGCATGATGCTCGAATGGATGCGGGCAGCGAAAAAACGCAGGCAGGATCTTTCCTTTTTCGGCATCAATCAGGAACTGGCAAGCCTCGCCAGGCTTTACGGGCTGAACGGCCTGTTTCCTCAAGAGGAAACGGATTCTCCGAAATGAATCCGGCAATAGCGATCCGTCAGGCCAGCAAGCAGTTCGGCAGCCTCAGGGCTGTCGACTGCGTCGATCTCGAAATCGCCCAGGGCGAGTTCTTCGCCCTTCTGGGACCCAACGGGGCCGGAAAAACGACCCTCATCAACCTGCTGTCCGGGCTTTCCCGGCCGGATAGCGGCAGGCTTGCCATCATGGGCTTCGACGTTTCCAGGGAATACCGCAAGGCGCGGCGTTCGGTGGGCGTCGTTCCCCAGGAGCTGGTTTTCGATCCCTTCTTCACCGTCAGGGAAGTGCTCGAAGTCCAGTCGGGCTATTTCGGCATATCCGACAATGCCGCCTGGATAGACGAGATACTGGCGCGCCTGGATCTTTCCTCGAAGGCCGACACCAACATGAGAGCGCTCTCGGGCGGCATGAAGCGCCGTGTTCTGGTCGCGCAGGCGCTCGTCCACAAGCCGCCGGTCATCATCCTCGACGAGCCGACTGCGGGAGTCGACGTCGAACTGAGGCAGGCGCTTTGGGAATTCATCAAGTCGCTCAACGCATCGGGGCACACCATCGTGCTCACCACCCATTACCTTGAGGAAGCCGAGGCGCTTTGCAACCGGATCGCCATGCTGAAAGCGGGAAAAATAGTGGCGCTCGATACGACCAGCAATCTCCTGAAAAGCTGCAAGGTTCGCCATGTCAAGCTGCAGATTTCCCCCGACAGCCTGCCGGATGCGCTTCTCCCGGGATTTATTGGCAAAGAATCCGGCTACCATGTGCTGAAACTCGACGAATTTGCAGAACTCGAATCCATGCTGGAAACCATCAGAGCATCGGGCGCCAGGATCACGGACATGGTCCTCCCCCATCCCGACCTCGAAGCGGTTTTCGTGGAAATCATGAGGAAGCAATGAAAGGTTTCTACAGCCTGCTGTACAAGGAAGTGGTGCGTTTCTGGAAGGTGGGGTTCCAGACCGTCCTGTCCCCGCTCCTGAGCACGATGCTCTACCTCCTCATTTTCTCCCATGTCCTGGGAGACCATGTCGAGGCCTTCCCGGGAGTTCCATACGTTTCGTTTCTGATCCCCGGTCTTGCCATGATGGCGCTGCTGCAGAACGCTTTCGCGAACAGTTCTTCCAGCCTCATCCAGTCGAAGATCACCGGAAACATCATTTTCCTGCTGCTCTCTCCGGTCTCCTACCCCGAAATCTTTCTCGCCTACGTGCTCGCATCGACGATAAGAGGGGTCCTGGTCGGAAGCGGCATTTTCCTGATCACGCTGTGGGCCGTCGACATCCCCCTGAAATTTCCGCTCTGGGCGCTGGTTTTCGCCCTGCTGGGAAGCTTCATCCTCGGCGCGATCGGCATCGTGGCGGGCATATGGGCCGAAAAATTCGACCAGCTGGCGAGCTTCCAGAACTTCATCATTCTTCCCCTGACCTTCCTTTCCGGGGTATTCTATTCCATCCATTCCCTGCCCCCTTTTTGGCAGGAAGTCTCACATCTGAATCCGTTCTTTTATCTGATAGACGGCTTCCGCTACGGATTTTTCGGGGTTTCCGACATTTCCCCCTATTTCAGTCTGCTCGTCGTCTCCATTTGCCTTGCGGCTGTATCATTGATCACCCTCGGCCTGTTAAAATCCGGTTACAAACTGCGCAACTGAAAGAGAAACCATGGTCACACCCGAACAAATCAAGGGCTACATCGCAGCAGGGCTTCCCTGCGAAGCATTGCAGGTCGAGGGAGACGGTCAGCATTTCGAGGCGATCATCGTCAGCCGGGATTTCGAAGGCAAGAGCCCGATCCAGCGCCATCAACTCGTCTACAAGGCTCTCGGCGACAGGATGCGCGAAGAAATCCACGCGCTTTCCATGAAAACCTACACCCCGGAACAATGGGCTAAGCTCTCATAATGCAAAAACTGGTCATCGAAGGCGGCAGCCCGCTACGCGGCGAGATCCGGATCTCCGGCGCGAAAAATGCCGCGCTCCCCATCCTCTGCGCGACCCTGCTGAGCCGGGAGACGCTCCATGTGGAAAACGTCCCTCACCTGAAGGACGTGACGACCATGCTCGGCCTGCTGGCCCAGATGGGAGTCGGCATCACGCTGGATTCGTCGCAGTGCGTCGCACTCTCGGGACGGGAGATTCCCAATCCCGTTGCGCCCTACGAACTCGTCAAGACGATGCGCGCATCGATCCTGGTTCTGGGGCCGCTCCTTGCCAGAACGGGAAGGGCGAGCGTATCCCTGCCGGGAGGCTGCGCCATCGGCCTGCGCCCGGTGGACCTGCACATCAAGGGATTGCAGGCGATGGGAGCGGAAATCGAGGTCGAGAACGGCTACATCAAGGCGAGCGCCTCGAAACTGCATGGCGCGAGAATATGCATGGATCTCGTCTCGGTCACGGGAACCGAAAACCTGATGATGGCGGCGACCCTGGCGAGCGGCGTTACCGTGATCGAAAATGCAGCGAGGGAGCCCGAAGTCGTCGATCTCGCAAACTGCCTGACAGCCATGGGGGCGAAAATTTCCGGGGCGGGAAGCGACACCATCGAAATCGAGGGAGTAGACGAACTCCACGGCGCACGCCACAGGGTCATGCCCGACAGGATAGAATCCGGCACCTTCCTCGTCGCCGCCGCGGCAAGCCTGGGCAAGATCAAACTGCACGGCGCACGCGCTGACATTCTGGATGCGGTTCTCGACAAGCTCTCTGAATCCGGGGCGCACATCTCGACCGGGGAGGAATCGATCTTTCTCGAAATGAGGGACAGGCCAAAATCGGTGAGCATCAGGACAGCGCCCTACCCCGCCTTTCCCACCGACATGCAGGCCCAGTTCATGGTGCTCAACAGCGTCGCAGAAGGCAGCGCATTGATCACGGAAACCATATTCGAGAACCGCTTCATGCATGTCCAGGAATTGTGCAGAATGGGCGCTCACATCGAGGTCGAAGGCAATGCCGCGATGGTCAGGGGCAAGGAGCATCTCGGCGGCGCCACCGTCATGGCGACCGACCTGCGCGCTTCCGCCAGCCTCGTGATCGCGGGACTCGTCGCCCGTGGGGAGACGACGATAGAGCGCATCTACCATATCGACAGGGGATACGAGTGCATCGAGGAAAAACTGGCCCAACTGGGCGCCAAAATCAGGAGAATGGCTTGATCACGCTGGCCCTGTCCAAGGGCAGGATTTTCGAGGAAACCGCACCGCTTCTGGAGGCCGCCGGAATCACCTGCCTGGAAAACCCGGAAACATCGAGAAAACTGATCCTCCCGACCAATCGGGAGAACGTCAGGATCATCATCGTGAGAGCGTCCGATGTCCCGACCTATGTCCAGTACGGCGCGGCCGACCTCGGCATCGCCGGACGCGACGTCCTCATCGAGCACGGCGGAACCGGGCTCTACCAGATGCTCGATCTGAAAATCGCGAAATGCAGGATGATGGTCGCGGTTCCGGAAGGATTCGACTACGAAAATGCCGTGAGAAGCGGAGCGAGACTGCGCATCGCCACGAAATACATCAGGACCGCGAGGGAGCATTTCGCCGCAAAGGGGGTCCATGTCGACCTGATCAAGCTCTACGGTTCGATGGAGCTTGCGCCGCTGGTCGGTCTTTCGGATGCGATCGTGGATCTCGTCAGCAGCGGCAATACCTTGAAAGCGAACCATCTCGTCGCAGTCGAGGAAATCATGCAGATCTCATCGCGCCTCGTCGTCAACCAGGCAGCCCTCAAACTCAAGCGCACCCTGATACAGCCGCTGCTGGATACCTTCGCCAAGGCTGTCAACACCTGAATTTCGTGTAAAATCGAATCATGCCCATCATTTCCCGTCTCGACACCCAGGCTTCCGGCTTCGATTCCGGACTGAAAGCCCTGCTCGCCTATGAGAGCGCGCGCGACCCCAAAATTGAGGAAACCGTCGCCTCCATACTTGACGACATCCATAAAAGGGGAGATGCCGCCCTGCTCGACTATACGCGGCGCTTCGACAGACTGGACGCGGCTTCCATGCAGGAACTCGACCTGCCGAGATCGAGGCTCGAAGCAGCATTGCAGGGCTTGCCCCTGGCGCAGCGCGAAGCGCTCGAGCAGGCGGCTCACAGAATCAGGATCTACCACGAAAAGCAATTGCAGTCCTCCTGGCGCCATGTCGAGGAAGACGGCACCATGCTCGGGCAGAAAATCACGCCGCTCGACAGAGTCGGTCTTTATGTTCCGGGCGGCAAGGCAGCCTATCCTTCTTCGGTGCTGATGAACGCGATTCCCGCCAAGGTCGCAGGGGTATCCGAACTCATCATGGTCGTCCCGACCCCGGGAGGGGAGAAGAACGAGCTGGTGCTCGCTGCTGCCGCGATCTGCAATGTCGACAGGGTATTCTGCGTGGGCGGCGCCCAGGCGGTGGGCGCGCTCGCCTATGGCACCCAAACGGTTCCCCAGGTCGACAAGATCGTGGGGCCTGGAAACGCCTATGTAGCTGAGGCCAAGCGCAGGGTTTTCGGGACAGTCGGCATAGACATGATCGCAGGTCCTTCCGAAATCCTGGTGATCTGCGACGGCAAGACGAGCCCTGACTGGATTGCCATGGATCTTTTCTCCCAGGCCGAGCACGACGAAATCGCACAGTCCATCCTGCTCTGCCCGGACCGGGCTTTCCTCGATGCCGTCGGAAGGAGCATGGAAAAGCTCCTTCCGCAAATGGCGAGGCGCGCAGTGATAGCGGCATCGCTCGGCAAGCGCGGCGCGCTGATCAAGGTCAGGGACCTTCGGGAAGCGTGCGAAATCGCGAACCGAATCGCACCCGAACATCTCGAACTTTCCGTGGAGGATCCGGAAGCGCTGCTCGATAAAATCAGGCATGCCGGAGCGATCTTCATGGGGCGCTATACCTCGGAGTCGCTCGGGGATTATTGCGCAGGGCCGAACCATGTTCTGCCCACATCGAGAACCGCGCGCTTCTCCTCCCCCCTGGGAGTCTACGACTTCCAGAAGCGGAGCAGCCTGATATCGGTGTCACAGGCAGGCGCGGCAACCCTGGGGCGCGTGGCGCAAACGCTCGCCATCGGTGAAGGGCTGGATGCGCATGCCAGATCCGCCGCCTTTCGTTTCGAAAACTCATAGGACACATCATGCGGGAAGCCGAAGTCAAAAGAAGCACGCTCGAAACCGAGATCTCGGTCGGGATCGTCCTGGATGGCACGGGAAAATCCTCGATTTCCACCGGAATAGGCTTTTTCGACCACATGCTCGACCAGGTCGCGAAACACGGCCTGATCGATCTCGATGTCAATGCGAAGGGGGACCTGCACATCGACGGGCACCACACGGTGGAAGACATCGGCATCACCCTGGGACAGGCGTTTTCCAGAGCGATCGGGGACAAGAAGGGCATATTCCGCTACGGCCACGCCTACGTCCCGCTGGACGAAGCCCTCTCCAGGGTCGTCGTCGACCTCTCCGGCAGGCCGGGACTCGTCATGGACGCGCCTTTCACGCGAGGAATGGTGGGGGAATTCGATGTCGAGCTGGTTCGCGAATTCTTCCAGGGCTTCGTCAACCATGCCCTGGTCACCCTGCACATCGACAACCTCAAGGGAAAGAATGCGCATCACCAGTGCGAAACGATTTTCAAGGCTTTCGGACGCGCACTGAGGATGGCGTGCAGCATCGACGCGCGCCTGGAAGGCGAAATGCCATCGACCAAAGGCAGCCTCTGAGCATGGCCGAAATCGCCATCATCGATTACGGCATGGGCAACCTGCGCTCTGTCGCCCATGCGATAGAGCATGTCTCGCCGCAATCGAAGGTGACGGTGACGAGCGACCCTTCCGAAATCCTGGGAGCCCATCGCGTGATCTTTCCCGGACAGGGCGCCATGCCGGACTGCATGCGTGAACTCGATTCCAGGGGGCTGAGGGATGCGGTCATGCGCTCGGCAAAAGAAAAGCCCTTTCTCGGCATCTGCATCGGCCTGCAGATGCTCTTCGATTTCAGCGAAGAGGGTAACGTGGCCGGGCTGGGGGTTTTGAGGGGCAAGGTGAAGCGATTCCCCCAGGACAAAATGTTCGACTCTTCCGGGGAAAAACTGAAAGTGCCGCATATCGGATGGAACCAGGTCGAAACATGCCTGTCCCATCCCCTTTGGGAAGGAATAGAACAGGGCAGCCGGTTCTATTTCGTGCACAGCTATTACGCCGAACCGGACGATGAAGGCATCATCGCGGCAACCAGCCGCTACCCCTTCCGCTTCGCCTCGGCCGTGGCGAAGGGCAATATTTTTGCCGTACAATTCCATCCGGAGAAAAGCCAGAGCGCGGGGCTTGCCCTGTTGCGCAATTTCTCCGCCTGGAATGGCGCATTTTAGATTGGAGAACACCGGGATATGCTGATTATTCCTGCCATCGATTTGAAGGACGGCGAATGCGTTCGCCTCAAACAGGGACTGATGGAAGACGCCACCGTCTTTTCGGACAATCCGGCAACCACTGCGAAGCACTGGATAGCCCAGGGCGCGAGACGCCTCCATCTCGTCGACCTCAACGGCGCATTTGCCGGAAAGCCCAGGAACGAGGAAGCGATCCGTTCCGTGATCAAGGCGGTAGGGGATGACGTTCCGGTCCAGCTCGGCGGAGGAATCCGCGACCTCGAAACCATAGAGCGCTATCTCGACGACGGGGTCACTTACATCATCATCGGCACTGCTGCGGTCAAGACGCCGGGGTTTTTGCACGACGCCTGCAACGCCTTTCCCGGCCACATCATGGTCGGGCTGGACGCCAAGGACGGCAAGGTCGCGGTCAACGGCTGGTCCAAGGTAACCGGGCACGACGTCGTCGATCTCGCCAGGCGCTTCCAGGATTACGGGGTGGAAGCCGTCATCTACACCGACATCGGACGGGACGGCATGCTCACCGGGGTCAATATCGAGGCAACCGTCAATCTCGCGCGCGAGCTCACCATTCCGGTGATCGCGAGCGGCGGGCTCACCAATCTCGAAGACGTCAGGGCGCTGTGCGGCATAGAATCGGAGGGCATCATGGGGGCGATCACGGGGCGCGCCATCTACGAGGGGACGCTCGACTTCAAGGCGGCGCAGGCGCTCGCCGACTCGCTCGCCCCGAAATTCCTGGAGTGAAATGGGACTCGCGAAAAGGATCATTCCCTGCCTCGACGTAACCGGAGGAAGGGTCGTCAAGGGAGTCAACTTCGTCGGTCTCAGGGACGCCGGGGACCCCGTCGAGATTGCCCGCCGCTATGACGAGCAGGGCGCAGACGAGCTCACTTTCCTCGACATCACGGCAAGCTCGGACGAGCGCGGGCTGATCCTCAAAATCATCGAAGACGTGGCTTCCCAGGTCTTCATCCCGCTCACGGTGGGCGGGGGGGTGAGGGCTGTGTCCGACGTGAGGAGCCTGCTCAATGCGGGCGCGGACAAGGTCAGCATGAACACGTCGGCGGTATCCAATCCCGATCTCGTCGCCGAATCGTCGCACCGCTTCGGATCGCAATGCATCGTCGTCGCAATCGACGCCAAGAAGACCGGCGAAAAAAAGTGGGAAGTGTTCACCCACGGCGGAAGAAGGCAAACCGGGCTGGATGCTATAGAATGGGCTGTGAGAATGCAGCAACTGGGAGCGGGGGAAATCCTGCTCACCAGCATGGACAGGGACGGCACCAGAAACGGCTTCGACATCGAACTCACCAGGGCCGTGTCCGACGCGCTCGACATTCCCCTGATCGCAAGCGGCGGAGTGGGCAACCTCGCGCATCTTGCGCAGGGCGTGCTCGAAGGGCATGCCGATGCGGTCCTCGCCGCAAGCATTTTCCATTACGGCGAATACACCGTGAGAGAAGCCAAGGAATACATGGCAAACCGCCATATCGAGGTGAGACTTTGAACGACAACTGGCTGAACAAGATCAACTGGTCCAACGAAGGCCTTGTTCCCGCGATCGCCCAGGATTCGGCAACCGGGCGCGTGCTGATGGTCGCCTGGATGAACCGGGAAGCCCTGGAGCTGAGCGCCAAAACCGGGGTCGCCGTCTACTGGTCGCGCTCCAGAAAGAAACTCTGGCGCAAGGGCGAGGAATCGGGGCATACCCAGAGCATCGTGGAGATGCGCCTCGATTGCGACGAAGACGTGATTCTATTGAAAGTCGAACAGAAGGGCGGCATCGCCTGCCACACGGGGCGGGAGAGCTGCTTCTTCCAGAAGCTGGAAGACGGCCACTGGGTGGTGACGGACGAAGTGATCAAGGCCCCCGAGGAAATTTACGGGAGCAAGGCATGAGCATACTGGAACGCCTCGCGGACACGATTGCATCCCGCAAGGGAATGGACCCGAAATCGTCCTATGTCGCCTCCCTTTTCGACAAGGGGCAGGATGCCATACTGAAAAAGATAGCGGAAGAAGCCGGGGAGACGCTGCTCGCATCCAAGGACGGTGATAAACTGCACGTTGTGAAGGAAACTGCGGATCTCTGGTTCCACAGCCTCGTCATGCTCGCCTGGCACGGGCTGCGCCCGGAAGACGTGTATGCCGAACTGGAAAGAAGGGAAGGCGTTTCAGGCAACGAGGAAAAGGCTGGGCGAAAATAATGGAAAACTGCATTTTTTGCCGCATCATCAGGGGGGAGATTCCCGGCAGGAGACTTTACGAGGACGAAGACGTCATCGCCATACACGACATCCATCCCGTGGCCCCTGTCCATTTCATGCTGATTCCCAAGGAACATATCGAATCCATGGCGCATGTCGGTGAAAAGCACAGGGATGTCATGGGCAAAATCATGGTGCTCGCGCCCAAACTCGCCCGGGAAGAAGGGCTTGCCGACGGATTCCGCACCATCGTCAACACGGGAAGAATCGGCGGTCAGGAAGTGATGCATCTGCATCTGCATGTCATCGGCGGGAAGGAAAGGCTTCCTCCCATGCTCGTCAGGATTTAATTCAAGGAGTTTAAAATGGGTTCATTCAGCATCTGGCACTGGCTCATCGTTCTTCTGGTCGTTCTGCTGATTTTCGGAACGAAGAAACTGAGGAATATCGGAAGCGATCTCGGCGGCGCGGTGAAAGGCTTCAAGGAAGGCATGGCAGGCGTCGAGGACGAACATGCCAAGATCGACTCGAAAGAAGTCGGACACACCCTCGAGGGTGAAGTGAAGGAAAAGTCGAAATCCTGATCCAATGTTCGACATCAGCTTCTCAGAGCTTTTCCTCATCGGGATAGTCGCACTCGTCGTCATCGGCCCGGAACGCCTGCCGAAGGTGGCGCGCGCCTTCGGCCTGCTGGTCGGGCGGGCGCAGCGCTACGTCAACGACGTCAAGGTCGAACTGCAGCGGGAAGCCAATCTCGACGAAATCCAGCAGATGCAGGAAGACGCCAGGGAATCCGCGATGAAGCTCGAAGCGGCCCTGAAAACCAAGGCTTTCGAATACGAGAAAAAGTTCAGGGAAGCCGAAGGCGCGGTGCATATCGAACTGGAGGAAGTGAAAAAAACGCTCGAAGGGGAAGCGCACGGGGAGCCTGTCGCTGAAGAGGATCCGAGGCAGCTCAAGATCGACTTCGGCGAACAATGAGCACTTCCGAAAGCATCATCGCTCACCTGATCGAACTCAGGTCCCGCCTGTTGCGAATCGCAGTGGTTGTCGTTGTCATATTCCTCTGCCTCGCACCCTGGGCGAGGGAGCTTTACACCATTCTCGCCCACCCCCTGCTCCAGCACCTGCCCAAGGGAGGGAGCATGATCGCGACAGAGGTCACCACGCCTTTCCTGGTCCCGATGAAGATCGCGATCATGGCTGCCTTCCTGATCAGTCTTCCCCACACGCTTTACCAGCTCTGGGCATTCGTCGCCCCAGGGCTCTATTCCCACGAGAAGAAGCTGATCGCTCCGCTCATCGTGGGCAGCACCTTCCTTTTCTTCAGCGGCATGGCTTTCGCCTATTTCCTGGTCTTTCCCGTCGTTTTCGGCTTCATTTCCAAGGTGACGCCGGAAGGCGTTTCGATGATGACCGACATCGGAAAGTACCTCGATTTCGTCCTCACCCTGTTCATCGCCTTCGGGGTCACATTCGAAGTCCCGATCATCGTCATCGTACTGGTCAGAATGGGATTCATCCAAATCCAGAAGCTCAAGGAATGGCGTCCCTACATGATCGTCGGGGCTTTCATATTGGGCGCGGTCTTCACGCCGCCCGACGTCGTCTCGCAAACCATGCTCGCCCTGCCGCTCTGGCTGCTGTACGAACTCGGCATATTCCTCGCAAAATTCGTCCCGCCAGGCGAAAAGGAAGCCTGAGCCAGGGAAGCCCCGAACTACGCCACGCTGCCGAAGGAAGTGTCCCGGCTGTAGGGAGGCGACGGAACGCCGGCCAGGCGGCTCCCCTGGTTGATCGGCCCGCCTGGAAATAGCTCGTATAGATGCTTCTTGCCGCCTCTTGCGCCGAAAGGCTCTTCGAGCGCATTCAGCAATCTCGTTCCGCTCAGGTCGTTGCCGCGCAGACGGTAATGGTTCCTCAGCAGCCGGATCACTTCCCAGTGCTCCTCGGTCAGCGAAATGCCCTCCTTTTCGGCGAGCTTATTCGCGATTTCCTCGGACCATTCGGGAAGGGCGGAAAGCCTTCCTTCGGGGTCGTCCCCCATCATTTTCTCTATGTCCAGCATGGCTCCTCCTGCTGCGAGTATCCGAATTTTCTTTATAGGACAGGAAGCATCCTTGTTCAAGCTGTGGCAGAATAGCGCCTCATGACCCATGTCGGACGCTTCGCCCCCTCCCCTACCGGCCCGCTCCATTTCGGCTCCATCATCGCCGCGGCGGGAAGCTTTCTCGCAGCGAAAGCCGCCGGAGGGAAATGGCTGGTCAGGATCGAGGACGTTGACGAGGCCAGAACCGCGCCGGGTGCAGCTTCCGAGATACTGCATGTTCTGGAAAAACTGGGAATGGCCTGGGACGGGGAAGTCGTCTTCCAGAGTCAGCGGACCCGACTTTACCGGGACGCTCTGGAAAGCCTGGGAAATTTCACCTATCCCTGTTCCTGTTCGAGACGCGAAATCGAAGGCATCTACCGGGGAACCTGCAGGAATGGCGCAAAGGGTGAGGCCCGCGCGATCCGGGTCAGGGTGGAAAATGAGCGGATAGCCTTTTTCGACGCAATCCAGGGAGAATTCGCACAGAATCTGGAAAGGGATGCCGGCGACTTCGTCCTGCTGCGCGCAGACGGCTACTTCGCCTACCAGCTCGCCGTGGTGGTCGACGATAAAGAACAGGGCGTGACGCATGTCGTCAGGGGTGCCGACCTGCTCGACTCGACCCCGCGCCAGATCCACCTGCAGAGATGCCTCGGTTTCGAGACGCCGGCCTATGCCCATCTTCCCGTTGCAGCGAATAGCCATGGGGAAAAACTCTCCAAGCAGACGCTGGCGAGCCCCGTCGAAGCGGATGTGCCCGTGCTTTTCAGGGCGCTCGGCTTTCTGGGGCAGGATCCTCCCGGGGAACTTCTGGGTGCGGACATCCCCTCCTTCTGGAGCTGGGCGATTGCGAACTGGGACATGGGAAAAGTCCCGAAAACGAAACTGATTCAGGAAAGCGCATGATCAAAATAGAATCTCTCGACCACGAGGGCAGGGGCGTGGCGCATCACGAAGGCAAGGCGGTCTTCGTCGATGGCGCGCTTCCGGGCGAGGAAGTCGAAATTTCCGCCTATAAGAAAAAACCCCGGGTCGAATTCGCCAACATCTCGAAAATGCTCCGCGAAAGCCCCTGGCGGGTGAAGCCGAAGTGCGCCAGTTTCGGCATCTGCGGGGGATGCAGCATGCAGCACCTGGAAGCTTCAGCCCAAGTCTCCGCCAAGCAGCGCGTCCTGGAGGATGCCTTCCGGCATATCGGAAAGGTGAATCCGGGCTGCATCCTGCCTGCGATCCACGGCCCCTACTGGGGATACCGGCATCGCGCCAGGCTCTCTGTGCGCTTTGTCGAAAAAAAGGGAAAACTCCTGGTCGGCTTCAACGAGAAACGCACCCGCTATGTCACCGACATGGACAATTGCGAGGTTGTGCCTGAAAAAATCTCGATGCTGATTCCGCATCTGAAGGAAATGATAGGGGCGCTTTCGATCAGGAAGCGGCTCCCCCAGGTCGAAGTCGCAGTCGGGGAGGAAACCGACCTTCTGGTGCTCAGGATACTCGATCCGCTCTCGAATGAGGACGAGGCGCTCATCAGGGCATTTTCGGACAAGCACGGCATTGCCATCTACCTGCAGCCGAAGGGGGTCGATTCCGTTCACCCCTTCCATCCGGAAAAGCCGGCAAGGCTCCATTATTCGCTTCCCGAATTCGGGATCGTCATGCCCTTCCTGCCGTCCGACTTCACCCAGGTGAACTTCGCGATCAACCGGGCTCTGGTGAGGCGCGCAGTTGCCCTGCTTTCGCCTTCGAAAGGCGACAGAATAGCCGACCTTTTCTGCGGCCTGGGCAACTTCACCCTGCCCATCGCGAAATCGGGCGCGAACGTGACAGGATTCGAAG